>NZ_JARACR010000015.1:0-97389 GCF_028765505.1 Aliivibrio sp. A6
TACTTTGTGGGGAGTGCCGCAATTAGGTATTTATATTTTTCTATAATGAAGAGAGAGAAAGATTAGTGGAGATAAAAGATATGGAATATCGAATTGTTCCAATTAGCAGTGAACACGATAATGATATTTGCTACATCATAAAGAACGTTGGGGTTGAGTTTGGGGCTGTAGGTGAAGGTTTTGGCCCATCAGATGACGAAGTGCTAGAGATGAGTAAGTTCTACAATCCGGCATTTAAAAGTAAATACCTTATTTTATTGCTCAATGGTCGAGTGGTTGGTGGCTGTGGTTTAGCTCCGTTCAATGGTAGCGATACTGTGTGTGAATTGCGTAAACTGTTTTTATTGCCAGAGGCGCGAGGTAGAGGGTTTGGTAAAACTATTGCACAAAAGGTACTCAAGAATGCGGTTAATTTTGGTTACACTCAATGCTACTTGGATACATTATCAAGTATGAAATCAGCCATTCACTTATATGAAGAATTAGGTTTTAGTCATTTATCAAAACCATTTGATGGCACTGTTCATAATGGCTGTGATGTGTGGATGATGAAGGATTTATGAATCAAAGCGAAGATACAAAAATATTAAGGCACGACGGTATAATTTCATCGTGCCTCTAAGGCATCTAAAACGTTAAAGTCTCACCATCAGCAGGAATAAGAACTTTATCTGATAAGCCATTTTTATCAATCGATTCTTTTATAATTGGTCTAGTCACTGCACAGTGATTTAATGCCTCCATATGGTTCACAATTACCTTATTTGGAGACAGGCGAATAAACTCCATGACCTCATCAGTAGACATCAATAGTGGCTGACCTACATCCATACGAGCACGACCTGCCGCCACTACTGTTATATCGGGTTTTAACTCATTCAATGCGCGTCTTACATGTTCAGTTAGAACCGTATCACCGCTAATATAGATAGTGGGTTCATTGGGAAGCTGCAAGAAAAAGCCAACACCATTTGCCATTACTTTATGAATCCAACCATGACCGTGCTGAGCAGGAACTGCTGTTAGTTTTCCATCCAGAAAGTCGATAGTTTGCCAGTCTTCAATTCCCCAATTTACGGTTAAGCCGTATTTCTCTAAGTAGGCCTTATCTTTGGCTGGTGTCGCTACAGGAATATTACGACTTGTTAAAAACGCCTCACCAGCAGGATCTAGGTGATCACCATGCTGCAACGCCTTAATACCAAAAGTTTGGCTGTGAGTGATTAGAGTATGAGTGACTTTACTTAGTAACTCATCGGCATTACTTGGCATCTCAACGGTTGGGTTTTTCGCTGCCTTGGCTTTAATTACTGAGAATGGAGGCATAGAACCTTTTTTACCCAACATAGGATCAATGAGGATAAATTTATCTCCAGATTCAATAATAAATGTAGCACTTCGTAGGTGATGGATTTTCATAATATCTCTCTCAATACACTAACAGTTCATGTTTCTGTATGGCTAGTATGCAATGTTCAGTATTTGTGTAACACTGTCTCGAAAGTCATTATTCACGCAAATCGAGCCAATTATGTCTAAATCCGACGATCTTATTAAAATTACTTTGGTTGCCTTTGAGGGGATAAGTGCTTTTCATCTTTCTATACCCTGTATGGTCTTTCAAGATATCTTTGTTGGACAGCCTCCTCGGTTTGATTTGAATATTTGTAACGAAAATGGCTCGCAGTTTGAAACTAGCTCTGGCTTTGGTGTTGTGATTGATAGAGATCTTAGTGCCATCGAAGAAGCAGATATTGTGATTATACCAAGTTGGCCGAATGAGCTACCAGAACCGAGCGGACAACTTCTTGTAGCACTACAAAAGCATCATGCGAAAAATAAGCTACTGGTAGGGCTCTGTCTTGGCTCTTATGTGCTTGCGTGTGCTGGAGTCTTAAATAGAAAACGGGCCACAACGCACTGGGCGTTTTCTGAGCAATTTCAGAAGCGATTTCCTAAGATCGAGTTTGATCCAAATCCTCTTTTTATTGAACATGAAACTGTTATCACCTCAGCAGGAGTAGCTGCCTCACTCGATTGCTGCCTACATATAGTGCGCCGCTTGTGTGGTAGCGAGCTTGCTAATGATCTTGCACGTAAGATGGTTACAGCTCCATTTAGAACTGGGGGGCAGCAGCAGTACATTCCTGCGCCGATTAGTGCAAAACCACTCACAGAAACAAGTCTTAGTCTTGTTATTGAGCAGGTAGAGCAAAACCTTAATTTGTCACATTCATTAGATGAAGTAGCTAAGCGCTGCGCAATGAGCAAGCGCACCTTTACACGACAGTTTAAAGCTTCCTATGGCTGTACATTTGGTGAATGGTTACAAAATCAACGCTTAGTTCTTAGCCAACGTTTGTTAGAAACAACTCAGTTCTCTATTTCTCAAGTTGCCGAACAAGCAGGGTTTGGTTCTGACAGTGTGTTCAGAAAGCACTTTAAAAATGCTTTTCATGTTTCGCCGATTCTGTGGCGCGCTTCATTCAAGCAATAGTATTCTATTCACTGGTGGCAGGTCTCGTTCACGTAAGATAGTTGGAATGGGAGAACGGTGGTAGTAGGCACTCGGTGGGAGTTTTAACAGATATATATCAGCTTTTTGGATTAGGTGACTTTTCTTATGCGTCAGATACAAAAAAGCCCCAGCATTTCTGCTAGGGCTTTGAATGTGGTGGAGGGATAGGGATTTGAACCCTAGAACCGCTATTAACGGTTGCCGGTTTTCAAGACCGGTGCTTTCGACCACTCAGCCATCCCTCCGATGCCGCGTATAATAGGGGTAACCCTTCTACTTGTAAAGGATTCTTTCTAATATAAAAACCGTTTGCTCTAAATTTGATCATGTTGATGAAAGTTAGAGCAGAGCTGGCGGTGTAGCTGTTTATTTTAATACAGGGCGAGCGTTAATTGACTGAACTGGGCGATTATTGCCTTTGTATAACGTTCTAAATTGAGTCAGTTGCTCTGTTGATATAGTAATAGGTTTTTTCATTACGAACCATGTAACCCCTTCTGTACATGGTGGTGTTGTTAGCGAGCCATTAAACCAATAATAAGCTTGCTCATTTGGAAGTAGGTTTGCTAAATCAATTTGAGTTCCTAAATCCACTTCTCCCGACTTCGGCATTTTTGACCAAATTTTTGCCAATTCATGATTTGCTTTCCCTTCTTTAAACATTACCCCAACCACTGCGAGATTTCCGTTTTTATCAGAATGGACTAAATGCATTTCTAGTGGAAAAGAATGACCAGCAATGAGGTTTTCACTCGGGGCATGGAAATGCAACTGAAGAAGATTGAATGTTTTACCTTCCACTTCTATTGATTGTTTACCATCAAAATTCACTTGCACTGTATGCCCGTTATTGACAATGTTTTTCCCAGCTTGAGCATAGTTGAATAAGATAGGGCTTAATGTGCTTTCAATCGCACCAGTAATATCTATTGGAGATTGGTTAACACCAGTCTGACAGGTTCCATGCCAGTGCTCAGGAGCCGTTTTACCTGAGTAACTCCATTCAGAAGCCGATACAAAGCAGCTAGCAGATAAAGCGGTTAAAGCCGTTAACGTCGTAATGATCTTTTTCATGGAACTTGGGTCCTTATTATTTTATTAATGAAGAGACAGGCTAGTACAGATGATCATGAGATTAAAACGCTTTGAATTAAATTTAGACAGCTACTTCCATTTATATGAAACGGTTTGAAATTTTGTTTTATTTCTAAGGCACTATTGATAGGAATAGGTAATTTATCGAGTTGATTCAGAGACTAATTAGACTCTACCTGAATTTTGAAAAGTGATAGAGGGGTAGGATTTGAATTCTAGAGTTATTATCTTAATGAAATTTACTGGGATCTCATATTCAACAGATACAAAAAAGCCTCATCATTTCTGACAAGGCTTCGTTGATGTTGGCGGAGCGGACGGGACTCGAACCCGCGACCCCCGGCGTGACAGGCCGGTATTCTAACCAACTGAACTACCGCTCCAATTTTTAAAACTCAGACTCTATCTGAATTTTGAAAAGTGGTGGAGGGATAGGGATTTGAACCCTAGAACCGCTATTAACGGTTGCCGGTTTTCAAGACCGGTGCTTTCGACCACTCAGCCATCCCTCCAATGCCGAGCATAATATGCTGAACCACTTTTATTGTAAAGTACTAATTTTAAAAAAGATTCTGTTTGATTCAATTTTAAACAATTTGAGGACATTTAAAGCAATATTGAAGGCTTAGTTATTAAAATAAGTATACTTTAGCTAGATATAGGTAGAAATAATGGCGAGTAAATTAGATAACCCATAAAGGGTAATATCAATCTACATAAGTATTTGATCATTCTTGCTTGTTAAAATCGATTTTTCCTGCGCAATTATTTGAACAACTACTTATCCAGAATGGTATAACTGAACTACCGCTCCAATTTTTAAAACTCAGATTCTATTTGGATTTTGAAAAGTGGTGGAGGGATAAGGGTTTGAATTCTAGAGTTAGTCGTTTAATGAAATTTACTGGGATCTCATATTTAACAGATACAAAAAAGCCTCGTCATTTCTGACAAGGCTTCGTTGATGTTGGCGGAGCGGACGGGACTCGAACCCGCGACCCCCGGCGTGACAGGCCGGTATTCTAACCAACTGAACTACCGCTCCAATTTTTAAAACCCAGACTCTATCTGAATTTTCAAAAGTGGTGGAGGGATAGGGATTTGAACCCTAGAACCGCTATTAACGGTTGCCGGTTTTCAAGACCGGTGCTTTCGACCACTCAGCCATCCCTCCAGTGCGGTGAATAATAGTAATATCCTTACTTCTTGTAAAGGATAAAATTAAAAAAAACGACTGACTGCGTTATTTTTGTGCATTGTGCTTTGTTTTTAACTCATTAAGTTGTTTTTTCTATTTAAAACAGTGGGCATTAGACGTTGTTTTTCTTAAATGGTAGATATAAAAAATCCCTTTATGGGAAAGGGATTTTTTATTATTTATTTTTTAGGATGGTAAAACCGCTTCAGCTCTGAAATACCTTGCATGAGTAAGGAGAGTTTTGGTTTCTCATCTGTCAGGCGATTATAGTTTTCGTCATAGACTTTATAATTACCAAACGTATCGATAACGACAGTGTTTGTATCTGTTATTAAGGCGATATTCTTTCTGTCGCCAGCTAATAACCAATTACGCTCATTGTCTTGATTTAATAAATTTAAACCACTGCTGTAGCTCTCTGGTGATGTTGTTGTTTTTAAAAACGACTCCATCAATGTTGGCGCTAAATCTAAGTGACTTGAACGAGACATAATTAATTCAGGCTCAACGTTTGGCCAGTGAATTAACATAGGAACACGAAGCTGATATTGACTGAAGTTAGTGCTTGAGCCCCAGCTATTAGTATTTGTCTCATCAAATTCCATACCGTGATTTGATGTAATGATAACGATGGTCTTTTCCCAATCAGGAGATTGTTTTAATGCGCTCAATATTGTTTTAAGTTGCTGATCAGTTTTTTTAACCGCTTTACGGTAGTTAACTTCAAAAGCACTTTGATCTGAGTTTTCTGTTGAAATTGGGCTGGTCGCATCATATTCAGAGACTGACGTTAATTCTAAATAGCTAAACCATGGTTTATTAGGCGTTTGAGCTCTAAACCAATCATGCCACTGAGTAATAGCTTTGCTATCCGACATTTTTTCTTTAGGTTTGCCAATCTCACCTTTAGTAAAGATAATTTGTTGATAGATTGATGAAGTAAAATCATCACCACTGAACAAACCAAACTGATAATTACGTTTATGTAATTCCGTTAATATTGGCGATTCAATTTCTGAGTTTCTAAAGTTATCAACATAGTTACCAGGTAAACCATAAAATAAACCGAATAAACTGGTTGGGTTATTACTGGCACTGTAATGATTATTGAAATTCAGGTTATTCTGAGCAAAGCGAGTTAAGTTTGGTGTATCAGTATGATTTAGAGTGTCTGCACGGAGACTATCGATCATAATGATTTGTAAGTTATAACCTGTCTGTTTTGTTTTGAATCTAATTGGTTCAAGTGGGTAATGCATTGCTTCTTTTGCGCCGCCAGTTCCTTCTTCTTGAATTTGTTTTGCCAATGCATCGCGATCAATAAAACCGTGTTTTTCTAAAAACGAACGAGCGGTCATTGGATAAGAGAGTGGAAATGTCGCGCGTTGAGCCGTTACTGGTCCATAAGCTGAAGCATCAGCCCATGTATGAATTAAATGGCTACCAATAAACGCAACAGCAAAAGTGATCGCAAAAGGGCGACCAACATGTTTATGAGCAAGTTTACGTAATTTATTCCATACCCACTCTGAGAGAGAAAGTTGAAGTAGGAACATTACGGGAACCAAAATAAACAAATATTGCCATTGAGTGTTTAAATTTGATTTATCGTTGTTCAGAAGCATATCCCAAACCAATGGTGTGATATGCAAATGAAGGGTTTGATAAGCGTAAGTATCTAGCAACAGCAAGGTCATACCAGCAGTTGCTATAATGACACTTAAAATTCGCATTAAGCGTTGAGATGGCGTAATAAAGGTCAGAGGGAAGAGTACAAGAATGTAAAACCCAAAGACCAAAAAGCCAAAGTGACCTACCCAGTTTAATACCAGATAGGTCTGTCCAAGTAGCGTTTCAGGCCATGGTGATTGCGCGATATAACGAGTACCAATAAGCATTGCAGCAATGATATTGAAAAAGCTAAACCAGTGACCCCAAGTAATTAGCTTGGAGACTTTTTCGCCGTAGGTATTTCCGCTATCAACCATGGTAATTGAATTCTCGCTCTTAGTGAGTTTTTGGTGTATCTAATGAGCTAAGTAGTGCTTGAGCAAATTTTTCAGCGATGATTTTACGCTGTTCTGCAGGCACTTCTTGGTTTAGTACATTTGTAGCAATGTTACCAACCAACATTAGAGATAGATCCGCTGGTGCACGATGTTTATCAAGTACATCGACCATCTCTGTTAACATTTGTTCAATTTGTTTGTTGCTGTATTTCGAAGTATTAATAGCCATAAGTCTTTTCAGTTAATGATAGTGAAAGCGGCTTATGATAACCTACTATGTACGTCAACTAAAAACCTTTTCTATTATGAGTTTAACCCTTTCAAACGTAATTTTACATAAATTAGTAAAAAATGAGCAAGATGAACTCGAAGTTTGTCTACGAAATCAAACTCTTGAGAACGAAGAGTTCACTGAAGCATTAGTTTCTGAGTTGCATCGTGTCTTTAACTCTAAAGCAGGCAAAGGCTTTGGTGTATTTAAGACTGAGAGCGAGTTTGGGCATTGGCTAGGTTCTGTTCGTAAGAATGAAACGCCATTTTTAGAATTCAGTAATAAATCGGCAGAAAAATTAAAATCAGAGCTGATTAAATACCCATTTGCTGAAGAAGGTATTTTAGTGATTGCAGAGTATCAATCACTGGCAACAGAGTATCTATTTGTTGCGGTATTGCCATCAAACGAAAGTATGAAGGTAACGGAACAACTAGACATTAGTTCTACGGATTACCTCGATATCGCGAAAATGGATATTGCAGCGCGTATTGATTTATCAACGTGGGAAACTAATGCGGATTCAAATCGTTACCTGACGTTCATTAAAGGGCGTGTTGGGCGTAAAGTTTCTGATTTCTTCTTAGATTTTTTACAAGCTGATGTAGGTATGGATACTAAGGTTCAAAACCAAGTATTAATGCAAGCGGTTGAAGATTTCTGTGCTGACGAACGTTTAGAAAAAGACGAAAAACAACAATACCGTAAACAAGTTTATGATTACTGTAATGGTCAACTTCAAGCTGGAGAAGAGCTAACACTTAAAGAATTATCAGGCGAGTTACCAACGTCTGAATCAGGCTCTAACTTTTATCAGTTTGCGGAAGAGCAAGGGTATGAGCTTGAAGAGTCTTTCCCTGTTGATCGTACAGCAATGCGTAAATTAACGAAGTTTGTTGGTGCCGGTGGTGGTTTATCATTAAACTTTGACGCGATGTTACTGGGAGAGCGTGTTTTCTATGATCCAGAAACAGATACTTTGACCATTAAGGGCACGCCACCTAACTTAAAAGATCAATTAACACGACGTTTAGGTTCTTCTGAGTCATAACGAGTGATTATGTTGTCAAAGATAAATGCGCTGATTTAATCATAATTGGCGATTTGTTCTCAAATATTTGATAACTTGATTTTTGCAAAATGATACCCTATCTATCCTTTAATTATAAAATTTTGGTTTAGGTAGGGTTGTTCATGAAATACACCTCTCAGCTTTTTGCTTCTAAATTCTTTTCTATCGTTTTGTCCGTTTTGCTACTTAATGGGTGTTCTTTACTTGAGCTTAAAATAGAGTCTCAATCAGAACCGTTAACAACGGCAGAACTTAATACTCGTATTTTAACTCGTGAGTACAGCAAACACTTCTTTAGTGAAGTGGAATCAACTGCGGATCAAATATCAGCGACGTACCCTAAAGACGACACCTTACATCAATCGTATGTTTTGTTATGGAAAATCCATGCGGAAGAAGGGCTTCAACAAGCTGCATATCAAGTATCTCCAAAAATTGCGTTAATCGATACTTGGATCTTTGCTGCACAAATGGAACAATTCTTCTCACCAGAAGGAAAAGGTTCGGGTTTATTTGAGGGGGATGTGGATTTTCAAACAAGCCAATTATTGAACAATGACATAAAGAATATGGCAGAAAAGCTATTGCCGAGTTCAGAGTTTAGTGATGCTCAAGATTTTATTAAAGGGTTCGTTGCAGAGCACTCTTTTGATAGCTTAATGATGCGTAGAACACCCGCTTTAAAAGCATGGTTAGCACATCAAAATATCGATGAAACAGAAGCGGTAGCAACGTTAGGGACAATGCCAGAGGCATTAGGCGATGTGTCCGACCGTTTAGGTTTAGTTTCTGAGCAAACGCCAAAGATAATGACATGGAAAGCACAATTGATCGCCATGAATAGCAACGTAAATGCGAATGATATAAATAAAACGATGGAGAGTTTGCGTCATACCTCTGAGTCATTCCAAGACTTTGTGAAAAATAATCCTGAGTACATGCAAAATCTAGCACAACAAATGAGTATGCAATTACAACCACTGCTTGATGATTTGGATATGAAAACGGATGATAAATTAAATCAACTTAGTGCAGAGCGCGTCGCTTTAGAAATTATGGTCGCTCGTGAACGCCAAGAGCTCGTAAATATGGTTGAGAGAGAGCGTAAGGCTATTGCCATTATAGTGTCTCAAGAGCGTGAAAAATTCACTCAAGACCTAGATAAAGTATCACAAGATGTGCTGACATTGGCGGTAGATAAAGTGATTGATTTAATTAAAAGTACCATCATTTACTTTATCTTGTTTATCTTAGCGATTTTCTTTGCTCCTTTAGGCTTAGGTTACTTCTTAGGTAAACGAGCAGCTGTGAAAAAAACGGTTGTATAAATATTGTGATGGCAATAGTTAGAACATAAAAAAATAGACATAAAAAATGCCAGTGGTTGAGTCAACCGCTGGCATTTTTCTATTTAGATTACGCTATTTAAAGGTAGAGCAGTATGAATTACGCTGTTTTTGTTTCTACTGCAATCGCTTCGTTAGCATCTTCTGCTGTGATTGTTGGTTCACATTTATCAACAAACCAGCCCATGTAAGATGTCACAATCGTTACGATGATACATACGAAGCTTAACCACATGAATGGTGCGTAAGATAAGGTAGCAACGCCTAGGATACTCGCCATGTAAATACCGTTATCACTCCAAGGAACCATACCCGAGGTTAGCGTACCACCAAATTCTGCGTTACGAGAAAGGTTCTTACGTTTGTAGCCTAAACGGTCGTAGTTTTTCGCACAGATTTTTGGAGTAAGAATAAGTGATACATACATCGCAGAGCCAAAGATGTTACCAAAGAAAGCGGTAGCAATAGTACTTGTTGCTAGAGAGCCAGGGCCTTGAACGCGTTTTTCGAATAGTTTAGCAACCGTTTCTAGTACGCCAACTTTATCCAGCAAACCACCAAAACCTAAACCAAATACGATAACAGCTACAGAACCAAGCATTGAAGACATACCGCCACGATTTAAGATCGCGTCAATAAACTCAACACCTGATGAAATTGAGTACGAAGCCCAAGCTGTGTTAAATGCTGTTAAGAAGTCAATGTCTTGAACCATTACCGCCCAGATAATCCCCAGCAGTGAACCAAAGCTGATTACTGGGAAAGAAGGCATACGCATTGCCAGTAGGCCAAGAACAATAACCACAGGAACAAATGAGAATGGAGAAATAACAAATTGCTCTTCCATTGCTAAGATAACAGAATCAACTTGGCTCATGTCCACGTTACCAGCAAAGTGGAAACCGAATGCAGTAAACATAATACCTGTGATGATGTAGCTGATAAGAGCAACAGGCAGCATGCCTTTAATGTGCTCCATAACTTCAACGTTAGACATTGAAGAAGCAAGGATTACCGAATCTGAAAGCGGTGACATTTTATCACCGAAATAACAACCAGACAGAACCGCACCAGCAGTAATTGGTGCAGGAACACCAAGGCCTTGCCCAATCCCCATCATTGCAATACCAGCGGTACCTGCAGCACCCCAAGAGGTACCTGTAGCAAGAGCGGTTAATGAACAGATGATCATTGTTGCAAGAAGGAAGATTGATGGATGAATTGCTTTTAAACCATAATAAATAATGGTTGGAACAATACCGCCAGAAATCCAAGTACCTACTAAGGCACCTACAGCCAAGAGAATTAATACCGCTCCTAGTCCATTGGAGATGCCGTTTAGGGCTGCTTTTTCTAAAGATTTGTAATCATGACCCAACTTAATACCTAAAGTAATAATAATGAACCAGCCTATGTAAAGAGCTAGTTGGATAGGTAGATCAAGTTGTGCCGTGAAAGAAAAGGCAAGTAGTAGAAATAGCCCTAAAGATATAATTACCTGCGTCAGCGAAGGTAACTTTGTCGTTGCTTGCTTCATGTAAAAAGCCTCTTTTTTGTATGTATGAATAATATTCATACGATAAGGGATTGTGTTTTCTAAACGAGATGCACTTTACCTTATGATCAACAAGAGGTCGATTAACTCTAGTTGATTTGTGATTCTTATCTCTAGCTGTGTTACTGGACTAGGTTTAAGGTAATTAAATGGTTAAATTTACGTTTTAATTTATCATTGTATTTATTTCCAATCAATTAAATGTTTTTATTTTGTATTATAAATTTAGCGTATGTACTGATTTGATTGGAGGTATTTAACTTAAATGCAGGGTAATCGTTTGCATAATGGTTAATTTATGAAATTTTGTGAAGTGTAACGCAATGTAAATATTATTAATTATTGGTTTATAAGGTATTAGATTGCTAAGTTAGCTCAAGTGGCTAAAAGTATTATTTATGTTAAGTTTTAATTTGATGACTAGAGAAGTTAATTTTATATATGCTGTTTTTTTGCGCTTTTATCTTGAAGGATAAATTAAAATGTAAATAAAATTTTCAGCGTAAAATGGAGAGAGTAAGGCAAATAGTGCTTGAGATTTTCTTCTGTTCATCATATAGATGGAATAGAGACTTCATATTTTTAGTATTAACAGGGAGAGTACAATGAGAGTAGGTTTAGTCGGCTGGCGTGGAATGGTTGGTTCAGTTTTAATGCAACGTATGGTTGAAGAACGTGATTTTGACCATATTGAACCTGTATTTTACACCACATCACAAGTTGGTATCCCAGCACCAAACCTTGGAAAGGACGCCGGTTTATTACAAGATGCATTTGATATTCAATCATTGTTAAAGTTGGATGCAATTATTACTTGTCAGGGTGGAAGTTACACAGAGAAAGTGTATCCAGCACTTCGCCAAGCGGGTTGGAAAGGGTATTGGATTGATGCCGCTTCTACACTGCGTATGAAAGATGATGCAATTATTACACTTGATCCGGTTAACTTTGAGCAAATTCAGCAAGGCATTCATGCTGGCACAAATACTTATGTTGGTGGTAACTGTACAGTAAGCTTAATGTTAATGGGTCTTGGTGGCTTATATAAAGCGGGTTTAGTTGAGTGGGTGAGTGCAATGACGTATCAAGCAGCCTCTGGTGCTGGTGCGAAGAATATGCGTGAACTGATTTCTCAAATGGGTGTAGTGAATGATTGTGTCACGTCTGAATTGGCAAACCCTTCTAGCTCTATTTTAGATATTGATAGAAAAGTAGCAGAGACAATTCGTTCTGATTCTTTCCCAACATCAGAGTTTGGGGCTCCATTGGCTGGTTCACTGATCCCTTGGATCGATGTGAAGCGTGAAAATGGTCAAAGCAAAGAAGAATGGAAAGCAACGGTTGAAACGAACAAGATCCTAGGTCTACAAGATTCACCTATTGCGATTGATGGTACTTGTGTGCGTATTGGTGCAATGCGTTGTCACTCGCAAGCATTAACGATTAAGCTGAAACAAGATGTGCCAATGGATGAGATTGAAGAGATCATCGCTACCCACAATGATTGGGTTAAAGTTATTCCAAATGAGCGTGATATTACCGCACAAGAGCTAACGCCAGCAAAAGTGACAGGTACGCTATCTGTTCCTGTTGGTCGTTTACGTAAAATGTCGATGGGTAACGATTTCTTAAATGCCTTTACGGTTGGTGACCAATTACTGTGGGGTGCCGCAGAGCCACTTCGTCGTACATTACGTATAATTCTTAACGAAAAGAAATAGCGTTAATTGCATTCGTTAGTTAATTACATTAGTTAATAGAACAAAAAAGGCTTCCCATGAGAATATCAGGGAAGCCTTTTTATTAGAATCAATCATTGTTACTAGAAGATCAGTGAGTTAACTCACCACGTAAATTTTGCTGCATCATGGTACGCATGGTCTCATAAGGCAGATCTTTACTTAAAATATAATGCAGCTTCGCTAAAGCCGCTTCTGGAGTCATATCATAACCACTGATAACGCCCGCTTCAGCCAATGCACAGCCTGTTGCATACCCTCCCATGTTTACCTTTCCTGATAGACATTGAGTTAAATTAACAACCACAACACCACGCTCAGAAGCCTCTTTTAATTGCGCAAGAAGCTCTGGGTTTTGTGGTGCATTACCTACCCCAAAAGTCAGAAGGATCATGGCATTAACTGGCTGGCGTAATGTGTTTTTAATCACTTCCGCTGAAATTCCTGGATACATGGTTACTACACCAATAGGCTGTGGGGTAATGTCATTAACCGTGAATGCACCTTCAGGCTGTTTATTTATTTCGGCACCATTGATTTGAATATTAATGCCCGCTTCCAATAGTGGTGGCAGGTTTGGTGATGAAAAGGCATCAAAGCCATCAGCATGTGATTTTGTACTGCGGTTGCCACGAATTAACTTGTTATTAAAGAATAACGTCACTTCGTTGATAGGGTAGTTCGCCGCAATGTGTAAAGCGTTTAATAAGTTGCTTTGACCATCAGAGCGTAGCTCAGCAAGAGGAATTTGAGAGCCAGTAACGATAACTGGTTTACCAAGGTTCTCAAGCATAAATGACAGTGCTGAGGCAGTGTAGGCCATGGTATCCGTACCATGAAGAATCACAAATCCGTCGTATTTATCGTAGTTAGCACGAATATCATCTGCAATGCGTTGCCAATCTTCAGGCGTCATATCAGATGAGTCAATCAGTGGCTCATATTCGTGAATGGTGAAAATAGGCATTTCTGCACGATGGAACTCAGGCATTTGTTTTAATTGATGTTGCATGAATCCTGCAGCAGGAACATAGCCATGATCATCTGATTTTAACATGCCGATTGTGCCGCCAGTGTAGGCGATGTAAATGTGTTTTCTTTCCATAATAACAACGGTACAGAGTTATGGGAGGTGGTGCGATTATACTGTGCATTTGGCATAAAGAAAGCCCGACATGTGTCGGGCTCGTCATGCTTTTAAAGATTGCTACAGTTCAAACAGAAGAGATATTGCCCTTTTGGATCATTAAAGTTATTCAACATGTTGATGTCTGTTGCAACTTTGCTGATAGTCGGTTGCAATGCTTCAGGAGCAAGTGAAAATAATTCTGTCTTGATATTAGCGTTAAAGCTCATACTTAACTCTTCAAGGAATTGCTCCATTGGAGATAGCGGCTCTTTAACCCAGTAGAGGTTATATGACTCCATATTGGCTAATTGAGCTGCGGCTTGTACTGCATCATCAAAATCACCTAATTGATCAACTAAACCATGTTTTAGCGCATCTTTACCTGTCCAAACACGACCTTGGGCTACGTTATCAACCGCTTCTAAGGATAGATCACGATGATCACTCACCAGTTTAATAAAGCGGTGGTAGCCATGTTCGATACCTAACTGCATTACTTGAGCAACATCATCATTTAACGGGCGAGTTAAGCCAACGCCATTAAATGGAGAGGTTGATATCCCATCGCTGTGGATCCCCATCTTATTTAAGCCTTTTTCAAAGGTAGTTAAAATACCAAAGATACCAATTGAACCCGTAATCGTGGTTGGTTGAGCAATGATTTTATCAGCACTTGCAGAGATCCAATACCCGCCAGAGGCTGCAACACTCGACATCGAAATAACCACAGGTTTCCCTGCTTCTTTAAGGGCATCCACTTCATTGCGGATCACTTCAGAAGCAAAAGCACTACCACCAGGGCTATCAACACGAAGAACGACTGCTTTTACGTTGTCATCACCACGAGCCTGACGAAGTAGCGCTGCTGTCGAGTCACCACCAACAGTACCTTGGCGTTGCATGCCATCCATGATAGCTCCACTTGCGACAACAACCGCAATATCTTGAGCATTAGGAATGATCGCAGGGCGAACTTGCGGGCGATAATCGTAATAGCTGATCTGTTTAAAGCTGTCGTAGCCATTTGAACCAAATTGCTCAATGAGATCTTTACGAACTTCCTGTCGTGTAGCCAGTTTATCCACCAAACCGAGCTCTACTGTCATTTGTGATAAATCACCATTAACCGTCTTCAATTTTGCAATGAATTGCTCCATTGGCATGGTTAACGTTTTTGCATCAATTTGGCGGTTAGTAGCGACATCATCTAAATAGGCATCCCATAATTGAGTAAGCCATACTGATGTTGATTCTTTTGCAGCATCAGACATGTCATTTCTAAGATACGGTTCTACCGCCGATTTATAGGTGCCAACACGGAAAACATGAGTAGAGACATTCAGGTTTTCAAGTAGGTCTTTGTAGTACAGCGTATAAGCGCCGTAGCCACGTAATAGAACCGTACCATCAGGTGCCATGAAAACTTTATCAGCGTAACTTGCTAAATAGTATTGGCTTTGATTGTAGTAATCACCAATCGCATAAACCGGTTTACCTGCAGCTTTGAAGGTATTGATGGCTTTAGCGATATAACGGAGTTTAGTTAAGCTGGTTTCATTCATTTCTTTTAAATGAAGTACTAAGCCCGAAACATTGTCATCATGAGCCGCAAAGCGAATAGTATCGACAATATCAAATAAGACATTTTCTTGTGATTTTTGGCTGCCTAATAAATCAGAGGTAACACGCTCTAATGGCTCGCGAAATTTACTCTCTTCAACAATGGGACCTGATAAATTAAGGATTAACGCCTTCTTCTCAACTTGTTGAGTTTCAACGTTAGACTCATCACTGGCTAGGAAAGTGAAGGCAATCACTCCCACAAAAGCAAGAAAAAATAGGTTTAATACCAGTTGACGGGTAAAGGAAAGTAACTTCCATATGGCTTTAAAACATTTTCCTATGAAGTGGAATAACCCTTTCATATTGTTCCTTATTATTAGTTTGAACTCTATCACTATCCTACGCTAACTGAATCAGAAAGTAACTAGACTAAATTGTTTCAAATGAGAATTATTGCTATTAATAAATTAAAATAAAAACATTGATGGATGTTGCATATTTGTAAATACTTAATTGTAGCAGAAGCCTATAGCTACTATTCTGGTCAGACCACAATAATTATAAGCGATGGATTGTTATGATGTACCCACACCTTTTTCAGCCGTTAGATTTGGGATTTACCCAATTAAAGAATCGAGTCTTAATGGGCTCTATGCATACTGGATTAGAAGAGAGTAATGATGGATTTAAAAAACTCTCAGCTTTTTATGCCGCGCGGGCAAAGGGTGGAGTTGGGCTTATTGTCACTGGTGGTTTTGCACCTAATTTTCGTGGGCGTTTAACGCCCTTTAGTGCGCAGTTTAGCTCTTCTCGTGCAGCGGAGAAACATAAAGTGTTAACTCGTGCTGTACATGATAATGGCGGAAAAATTGCCCTTCAGCTTCTTCATGCGGGTCGCTATGCGATGCATCCTTTAGCGCTAAGTGCCTCTGACATTAGAGCACCGATAGGTATGTTTACTCCAAGCCAAATGAGTGAGCGCCAAATTCAAAAAACTATCCATGATTTTGCTAATAGTGCGCATTATGCAAAACAAGCCAATTACGATGGCATTGAAGTAATGGGATCTGAGGGGTATCTCATTAATCAATTTATTTGTGCTAGAACAAATATGAGGTATGACGATTGGGGTGGTAACTATCAAAATAGAATACGCTTCCCGTTAGAAATTATTAAAGCGATACGTGAAAAAGTAGGTACTGATTTTATTATTATCTTCCGATTATCTATGCTTGATTTAGTGGAACAAGGCAGCACGTTTGATGAGGTGGTGGAGCTTGCTCAAGCGTTAGAAAAAGCAGGAGTCACGATACTAAATACAGGAATTGGTTGGCATGAAGCCAGAATACCAACCATAGCGACTCAAGTGCCACGAGCTGCCTTTAGTTGGGTAACAGAAAAATTAAAAGATAAAGTCTCTATTCCTTTAGTGACGTGTAATCGCATTAATACACCTGAAGTCGCTGAAGATATATTGGCATCGGGACAGGCCGATATGGTGTCAATGGCGCGTCCATTTTTAGCGGATGCTGAATTTGTAAATAAAGCAGAGCAAGACAAATCAGAATTAATTAATACTTGTATTGGCTGTAATCAAGCCTGTTTGGACCATGTATTTAAAGCCAAGCGAGCCACTTGTTTGGTTAACCCTCAAGCCTGTTATGAAACCGAGTTAGTACTTACTCCTACTGAAAAAGTGAAGTCAATTGCAGTGATTGGTGCGGGAATGGCTGGTTTATCTTGTGCGACATCAGCGGCCGAACGTGGTTATCAAGTAACAGTATTTGAGCGAAGTGATCGCATTGGTGGGCAGTTTAATTTAGCCATGCAGATCCCAGGGAAAGAAGAGTTTAAAGAGACCATTCGTTATTTCTCCAATAAATTAGATCATAAGAACATTATCGTTAAGTTGAATTATACCGTTGAAACGGATGAACTGCGCCAGTTTGATGAGGTGGTAGTGGCAACAGGCGTTAAGCCAAGAGCTCCTCAACTAGAAGGCAGTGAGCATCCTAAAGTGATTGATTACCAAACTTACATTAAGACCCAACCCAAGCTTGGTCAAAAAGTAGCGGTGATTGGGGCGGGTGGTATTGGTGTTGATGTCGCGACCATGATCACTGAGCCTGAAGATCACACATTAGATGCGTGGTTAAAAGATTGGGATATTGATAAAAATATAGAATTTGAAGGCGGTTTAAAGCCACAAGAAACACATCAAACCACCCGCGAAGTATGGCTGATGCAACGTAAAAAAGGCAGCATAGGAAAAGGTCCTGGCAAAACGACGGGTTGGATCCATAAACGCACCTTACAAAAACGTGGCGTACATATGCTAGCAGGTGTTGAATATTTAAAAGTGAATGATGAAGGTTTGTATATTCGTCAAAATGAAGAAGTTAAGCTGCTCGATGTTGATCATGTTTTAATGTGTGCAGGCCAAGTGTCCGTCAATGACTTAGTTGAAACACTAACCTCAGCGGATATTGAGCATCACGTTATTGGCGGGGCAGAGCATGCAGGTGAATTGGATGCGAAGCGAGCAATCCGTCAAGGGGTTGAACTAGCCGCGAAACTTTAAGCTAAAATTCCAACAAGTTAGGCAACAAAACTTGATAACTGTCTATTTATACAGGTATAGTGCTGATGTTATTCACAACATCAGCACTTTTTTATGTCACGATTATTTATTGCAGAAAAACCGAGTTTAGGTCGAGCGATTGCCGCAGGCCTGGCAAAGCCACAGAAGAATCAACAAGGCTACATAGAATGTGGCAATGGCGACATTGTAACTTGGTGTATTGGTCACCTATTAGAGCAAGTTGAGCCTGATGCTTATGATGATAAATACAAATCGTGGCGTATGGAGCATTTACCTATTGTTCCTGAACAGTGGCAACTTCGTCCAAGAAAATCGTCGAGCAAACAATTAACGGTGATCCGAAAATTATTAAAAACCGCTTCTCAAGTGGTTCACGCGGGTGATCCTGATAGAGAAGGACAGTTGTTAGTTGATGAAGTTTTGGATTATTTAAAACTGTCTAAAACAAAAAAAGCAGCGACTCAACGGTTATTAATTAGCGATTTAAATTTACCGGCAGTAAAACGTGCATTAACGTCAATGCGAAGTAACCAAGAGTTTATTCCTCTCTCTATCTCAGCCTTAGCGCGCTCTCGTGCCGATTGGTTGTATGGTATGAACATGACACGCGCTTATACCTTATTAGGTCAACGTGGTGGTTATCAAGGTGTCTTATCCGTAGGCCGTGTACAAACGCCTGTATTAGGTTTAGTGACTCGCCGTGATGAAGAGATTGCTAATTTTGTTCCTAAAGCATATTTCACCTTAGACGCATTAATTCCTTATCAAAATCCTCAGTTGAATGACGGACAAGCGTTTGATATTCGAGCGAAGTGGAAGCCAAGTGAAGCGTGTCAGCAATGGCAAGACGAAGAAGGGCGCGTGCTCAGTCTGAAATTGGTCGAAAACGTAGCTCAGAGAATTGCGAATCAACCAGCAACCGTCACTAAAGCTGAAAATAAAGAAACCAAGCAAAATGCGCCTTTACCTTATTCGTTATCGTCATTACAAATAGATGCTTCAAAACGTTACAACCTAAGTGCACAGCAAGTATTAGATGCGTGTCAGGCTTTATATGAAAAGCACAAATTAATCACTTATCCACGCTCAGACAGCCGTCATTTACCCAAAGATCATTATAAGCAGCGTGAACAAGTATGCGCTGCAATTGGTAATAACGATAAGCAATTATCTAGCGCCGTAAGCAATGCCGATTTAACGTTGAAATCACGAGCATGGAATGACAGTAAAGTAGATGCTCACCATGCGATTATTCCAACCCCAAAATCGAGTGGTTCGGCAGGGCTTTCTGGGCTTGAAGAGAAGGTTTATCACTTAATAGCCCGTCAGTATTTAATGCAGTTTTATCCTGCTGCTGTTTACGCCGAAGCGGAGTTGGTGTTTGATATTGCAGGGGGCGTCTTTGCAGCCAAAGGCAAGCAGATGTTGTTTGCAGGCTGGCGAGTATTGCTGGGTAAAACTCAAGCGCAAAATGGCGATGATGATGTAGCGAATAAAGTTCCTCCGCTTAAAAAAGGCGAAGTACATACGTGTCGTGAAGGTGAAATAAAACACAAGATGACGGAGCCTCCTAAGTATTTTACTGAAGCAACTTTATTACAAGCCATGACAGGTATCGCTCGTTTTGTTGAAGATAAAGAGCTGAAAAAGATCCTAAGAGATACCGATGGATTAGGAACCGAGGCCACACGAGCAGGGATATTAGATACTTTATTTAAACGCCAACTATTAACTCGCAATGGTAAAAATATTCATGCGAGTGAGGCCGGAAAAGGCTTGATTAATGCGTTACCGAATGAGGCGACTTACCCAGATATGACGGCTCATTGGGAGTTTCAGCTACAAGGAATGACAGAAAGAACCTGTGCATATCGTCCTTTTATGTCTGAATTAGAAACCAAAGTCCTAAACTTTATGCAAAGGGTTCAGCAAGGTCCGGTACCAGAATCATTAAAAACGTTGAAAAGCCCGACAAAACCGCAATTTAAACGTCGTAGAAAAGCAAAGAAATCATAAAACTAGATCCGTATCATCGAACAGAATTAAAGAATAAATTAAGGTGCCTTCTTAACGTTACTTTTAGAATAACTAAGAAGGCAATATGACATTTAAACATGCAGTGGGTTTTGGTGTAGCAGGTAACTTTGCTGGGCATCTGGAGCAAGCAGGGGAAGCAACTGATTTTTTAAATGTGAAAGTTGAAAATGCCATTCAACCAAAAGCACTGTTTCCATTTTATATCCCATCACAACAAGCAGGATTCTTATCTCAATATCCTTTGTCGTCTGATTCTATTATTCCACCTAATGATGCTGATAACCTGCAAATTGAACCAGAAGTTGCGATTGTGTTTGATATCACTTATCAAGACAATAAAGTGGTGGCCTTAACTCCTGTGAAGTTTGCGGCATACAATGATTGTTCAATTAGAAAGCCCAATGCAAAAAAGATAAGTGAGAAGAAAAACTGGGGTGAAAATACCAAAGGGATCTCACAAGATTTTATTGGGTTAACTTCGTTCACTAAAGGTTGTGAGTTAGATAAATATCGTATCGCCAGCTTTCATATTCGCAATGGTGAAATTAATCGATACGGTGAAGATAGCGCTGCGATTGATTACAGCTACTTCCATGAGCAACTGAATGATTGGATGATTGATCGAATGAACAATCAAAAAGATGAAGGCCCTGCTGAAGATCTTGCGCTTTATTTATCTGAGGCAAATTATCCAGAACAAGCAATTATTAGTATTGGAGCAACGCGATACACTGAATTTGGTGAAACTAACTTCTTACAATCAGGCGATGAAAGCATCGTAGTAGTTTATGATGGTGAGCAGTATGGAGCTCAAGATATTGAAGAGATGGTAAGTACTAAAACGTGGACTAAAAATGGGGTATCTTTGCTTTCTCAAGTAGTTAGATAATCATTATATATGCATTTAACGGTAGTTTACTGTCAGATAAATGTTAAATGAAGCATTTCAGCAAGATATTCAGTAAATAAGTAGGTATTATAGTCTGTTCATTTTCTGTTAAAGAATTTATATATGCCAAAATCTAATTTAAAACATATCTTTGTTATTCCAACACTGTTTTTAGTGTTATTGCTTAGTATTGTTTTAGATAATCATATCGGTTCTGTTCAGCGACAAGTGAACCGTGAATATGATCGTATTATGGATTCTTTACAGCGCTCTATCAAAGTAATGATTTCGCTTGATTACAACTTATCTCAGCTTTACAAACAAAGCTCAGGTGGTTTTTATAATCATAATTTTGAATTAGATGAACAGGCTGGTCTTTGTGTTATTCGTCCGAGTAATGATCAAAGTGCAGTAATGGCGAATCAAGATGTTTCTGTACCAAATAGCCGTTTAGATTACAGTATTGCAGGTTCTGAAGCGTTGTGTGAACCAAACTCCGAGCTTCATGAGATTGCCTCTAAGAAGGTAATTCTTGCCCCCGTTATTTCTTTTATCCATGATTATGAATCCTATCTACATGGGATCTATTTTATTTCAAAATACGATTACATCATCTCGTCGCCAAAACAAATTGCAGAAAATTTAACCAAGCAAACATTGGATACTATCTACTCTCGACCATATTGGACGAACAGTATGAAGAATACCAATCGAAAACATGTCACCTTTACTCCTCCGTATACTGATGCCTTTTTTGATGGTTTAGAAGTGTTAACTTTTTCTACGCCTATTTATTATAAAGATCTCTTTAAGGGCGTACTGGTAATCGATTTATCGGTTGAAAAACTATTACGTTCAAATAGTGATGTTTCAAAGCATATTCAATTATTAGAGAGTGATAAATATGAACGTTTTGAACAGTATCGTTTTATGCAACCAGTGACGCTTTCGGATACTAATTTTACCTACTTTCTATATTATAAAAGCTCAATAAAAGAAGAACTAATTAGTTTTTTAACTCATGATATTAAATCGTTAACCTTGATTTTTGTGACCTATATTCTTGCCGTTTTATCGATGTTTTATTATCAAACACATCTATCTCAACGTTATTATCGTGACTTAGCAAAACAAGATCCAATGACAGGTTTATATAATCGTCGTGGTTTTGAAATGAGCCTACAAGATCGGGTGGTTAAGAAGTTTGTAGGTTTTGCTCTTTATGATATTGATGATTTTAAACAAATTAATGATGTATTTGGTCATGATGTGGGCGATGAGGCGATTATATATGTCGCCAAAATTCTGAATAAAAGTGTGCGTGATAGCGACATTGTTTCACGATTTGGCGGTGAAGAGTTTGTGATTTGTATTAATGCAGAATCAAGAGCCAGTTTGGAAAATATTTGCGAGAGAGTGAGAAAATCTATTCAAGACTCTTCTGGTAAAGTGGTGAAAGGTGGCTTTACTGTCTCTGGTGGTGTTGCAGTAATTGATTCTCAACAAGACTTCTCATTTGAGCATGTCATCAAAAAAGCAGATGATCTTCTTTATAAAGCAAAACAAGATGGTAAAAACCGAGTGTATTTTTCATAAACTCGGTTTATATTTGTTTTAAAGAGTTAACTTACTTTTTCTAGCTCTTGGTGTAGTCTTGCAACGATAGGATCTGATTTTTTATGGCTTCGAATATCCATAAAAATGTCCTTTGCCTCAGTGTATTCTTGGCGAAGATAAACTAACCATTGTTTTACTCGGTTTGAATAATACTGGCCTTTGTCACCTGCCATTTGTAATTTTGAATAATGAATTAAAAGTGCGATCACTTCTGGCCATGGCATCTTAGTGTGATTGTGTTTTACAACATTACCTAAGTTAGGAATGTTGAATGCGCCACGACACACCATTAATGAATCAATACCTGTTGCTGCAATACAACGTTGTCCATCTTCATAGTTCCAAATCTCACCGTTTGCGATAATTGGAATATCAACTTTTTGACGAACTTGGTTAATGTAATCCCACTTTATTTCTTCTGCGCGGTAACCATCAACTTTAGTTCTTGCGTGAATGGTTAGCTCGCTTGCGCCAGCTTGTTTTATCGCATCAGAAATAGCAAAGCACTCTTCTGGATTTTCCCAACCTAAGCGGATCTTCGCTGTGACTTTTTTATCACTTGGAACGGCATCACGACACGATTTTACGATCTGATAAATTAATTCAGGATCTTTTAATAGCGCAGCACCACCTCGACTTTTGTTTACCGCTTTTGCTGGGCAACCAAAGTTAAGATCAATACCATCAGAGCCGAGTTCAATAGCACGCACGGCATTTTCTGCCATCCAATTCGGCTCTTGTCCTAATAGTTGTACACGGATAGGAGTGCCTGATTGTGTTTTACTGCCATTGAGTAGTTCTGGACTGATACGGTGGAACACGTGTGGAGGTAACAACTGGTCTACGATGCGAACAAACTCAGTAACGCAGAAATCATAGTCATTAATCTCGGTTAATAGCTCACGCATTAAGTGATCGAGTACGCCCTCCATCGGGCCTAGTATTACTTGCATATCCCACCTCTTTTATTGGAGGTGGGATTGTAGGGGGAAAGGGGGGCTATGTCACTTATTTTGGAAAATTTGTAAACTCGACAACAGTTTCACCCGTTGTTACTGAGTAACGCATGGTGTAGCCTTTATTAGTATTATCATCCATATTTGAAGTGTAATAATAAAGGCATTCATTTGAACTGTTATACCAATATTTCATATCAACATCAGTAGGAAACATTCCTCCGTTTAGATAAGGCTCAGTAGTAAAGTCTGTATTCAGAATAGACCTAAATACTTCACCACAACCTTCACCTGTAATTTTACCATGATAAGTGGTACCTAATGGAAAACCTTCATTTGATGGGTAAATAGTTTCATCAGCGAAAGTAACACCAACAGCAGAACTTGCTGATGGTTCACCTTGCAGAATCCAAGCGCCATGATACATACCTACAGCGGCAGTAAAGGCAGAAAAAACACCATCAGCTCTAGACTCATGGGCATCATCTTGCAAATTTAAAAATTTTGGCGCGGCAATCACAGCTAAAATTCCTAAAATTACAATAACAACAATTAATTCAATTAGGGTAAATCCTCGGTTTTTTTTCATAATATTTCTCGACAGCAAAAAATTAATAATAACGGCACTTAGGCTCTAATAATTATTTGCGCTATACTACGCCGAAAACTTAATTTCGGAAGTGAATAAATAATGAAGTATCAATTAATTGCACTAGATGGTGTTGATTTGAACTGCTCTGGCCTCTTTCTTGAAGGAGCGGTACTTGCTGCAAATATGGCAACCAAGCCATTAGACCCTGAAGTGTGGTTAAGCGACTTGGTTGGTGCTGATAATGTACAAGCAATACTAAAACCAGTATCTCAGCAAATAGAGCATCAATACACATTACTAAAGCGTCATGAATATGAAGTCACTGAGGTTGTAAATTTTGATAATCTTGATGATGTAGCAGAATTTGCTGAAGGCTTTATGACGCTATGGCCAACAGTTGAAGAGTTATGGGCAGATCTTAACGTAGCTGATGGTACGATGCGAATGCTGTCTGCATTACTGACGACTATGATGCTTGCCGTTGATGAAAAAGAAACTCATCGTCAAATGGCTGAAACAGGAATTGATACGCCACCAACGCTAGAGCAGATGTTACCGAAAATTGATTTTATGATACAAGAAGTAGCAATGGCTGCGGATGAATATCAAATTGGCTATAAAGGCCAAAAGGTAAATCCATATAAAGATGTGGGCCGTAATGATGCTTGCCCGTGCGAAAGCGGTAAGAAGTTTAAGAAGTGTTGTGGTAAATAAACACGAAGCTATCTTTTATACCAATCTACATAAGTATTTGATCATTCTTGCTTGTTAAAATCGATTATATCTGCGTTATACCTTTCTATTGCAAAAATTAGGTGTAATTAGACCCACTAGTTACTGTAATTTATGCCTTGTTCTAATCGATTTTTTCTACGCAATTATCTGAACAACTACTTATCCAGAATGGTATTAGTAAAAAATAGAATAAAAAAGCCATCAACTGATTGATGGCTTTTTTGTGTTAAATCAAAAGGTTGTTAGGCTGATTTCTTATTAAAAAATTGAGCAACAACAAAAATAGCCAAAGCCACTAAGTTACCAGTAAAGATAATAACTAACCATTGAGGCATAGTTAACGTTAAGAATTGCCATACAATTTTACTGCAGTCACCATACGCTTCAAACATCCATGGTGCCCATTTGTTGAGTGGTGCCCATGAAGGGAAGGTGACGAATAAATCGCAGGTAGCGAAAGGTGATGGGTTCAATTGGAAATCCACATGTTGAAGAGCGAGCTTTAATCCCCATCCTGCACTGATCCCCCAAGCAACAAAACCACACCAGCGAATAATGAGATTATTTGGGTTTAATAATCCAATAATTGCGGCACCACCAATTCCCATCATAGCAACACGTTCATAAATACACATTACACAAGGTGGTAATTTCATGACGTGTTGAAAAGTAAGAGCTGCAGCTTCAAAAGCAGCGATACAAAGAAGCAATAGCAGCCAAGATAAGCGAATGCGGGAGAAATGGTTGAGGGCTTGCATTAATTATTCCTTAATAAAAAATAAAGGCTCCGTATAAACAGAGCCTTTCATATCAAAAGTGATTATACCTTCTTAATGACCACTAGAAACCGCAGAAGTTGCACTTTCAATTGCACCTGGTGTGATCCAGCCTAAATCGTAGAACATTGCAGTCATTGGTTCAAGGAAGAATACAATACCGAATAAGCCAACAAGAGCCAAGACAATCGTATATGGCAATGCCATCCATACCATACGACCGTATGATAATTGAATTAACGGTGCTAGAGCTGATGTTAATAGGAACAAGAATGCCGCTTGACCATTTGGTGTCGCAACAGAAGGTAAGTTAGTACCTGTATTGATCGCTACCGCTAATAGATCAAATTGATCACGAGTAATCGCACCATCTAATAATGCCGATTTTACTTCATTAATGTAAACGGTACCTACGAATACGTTATCCGATACCATTGACAGTAAACCGTTCGCAACATAGAAAAGGGCAAGTTGAGTGCCTTTATCTTCAACTGCAAGTACAGCGTCGATAATAGGTTTAAATAGCTCTTGATCAATGATTACCGCAACAACCGCGAAGAATACAGCAAGCAGTGAGGTAAATGGTAATGCTTCTTCAAACGCTTTACCCATTGAGTGCTCTTCAATAACACCAGTGAATGCCGTCGCTAAAATGATAACAGATAGACCAATTAGGCCAACAGCTGCAAGGTGCATAGCAAGTGCTACAATTAACCATACTGCAATTAAACCTTGGATGATTAATTTAGCGTTATCGATATTTGTGCGGTTTTTGCTTTCTTCCGCATCGTATTCTTCTAGAATTTTACGTACGTTTTCTGGAAGTTTTGCACCGTAGCCACAGATGCCTAATTTCTCAACGACAAAACACGTTAACATACCACAAATAAATACAGGGGCAGTGATTGGTAGCATGCGAATAATGAACTCACCAAACATCCAACCAGCTTGATCTGCAATGATTAAGTTTTGAGGCTCGCCTACCATGGTCATTACGCCACCAAGTGCAGTACCCACACCTGCATGCATAAGAAGACTACGTAAAAATGCACGGTAGTTTTCAAGGTCATCACGAGTCAGTTCGTCGGTTACATTTGAATCACATGTATGATCGTGGCTTGGAGTACCACCTTGACCAGAAGCCACTCGGTGATAAATAGCATAGAAGCCAACAGCAACACTGATAACAACAGCAATAACGGTTAAAGCATCAAGGAACGCGGATAAGAAAGCAGCAGTAAAGCAGAATGCAACAGAAAGAGCTGCTTTCGATTTTATGCCAATCAAAATTTTGGTAAAGATAAATAGAAGCAATTGCTTCATGAAATAAATACCAGCAACCATAAAGACAAGTAAAAGTAATACTTCAATATTAGCCACAAGTTCATGTTTTACTTGTTCAGGGCTTGTCATTCCTATTGCAATCGCTTCGATGGCAAGTAGACCACCTGGCTGTAATGGGTAACATTTAAGAGCCATTGCCAGTGTGAAAATGAACTCAATAACCAATAACCAACCAGCAGTAAATGGGTCGATTAGGAAAAATACAAAAGGGTTAATAACTAAAAATGACAGTATTGCAATTTTGTACCAGTCGGGGGCTTTACCAAGAAAGTTTTTGATAAATGCATTCCCTAGTGAAATAGACATGTGATGCTCTCTAGATTATTACATTGATTCTATGAACATAAGGAGGTGTAGGAAGTTGATAATAATCGCCTAACGTATTATTTTTTTTGAAAGATAAACAACTATTTAGAAAAACAACAAAAAATACCTTACTGCTTTGCCAAATAACTACCTATATAAATCCGCCCTTATACCAAACGCCTGAACTTTACTCTTAAATCATTAATAGTCAATATTCGAAAAGAGGTAAATTGATCAAAATGTGCCTTTGCTCGGTTTTATGAGTAAAACTGATAGAAAGCGATAAAAAAAAGATAGCTACTGCTTGATTGTTCAAGGTAAGTAAGGGTTAAGAAATAGAGCAAATGTTTCTACATTGAGAGTTAAATTAATAAGTGGTTAAGAATTTATTGAACTGGTGGTATGATGAGTGAAGTTATTTTATATAAAGATTGGATTGTAAACTTGTATGGTTATTAAGGCTAAAAGTCCAGCAGCATTTGCTGAAAAATACATTATTGAAAGTATTTGGAACGGTCGTTTCCCACCAGGGTCGATTTTGCCCGCTGAGCGTGAGCTTTCTGAGCTTATAGGTGTGACTAGAACAACATTGCGTGAAGTTCTTCAGCGTTTAGCTCGTGATGGTTGGTTAACAATTCAACATGGTAAGCCAACGAAGGTAAATAATTATATGGAGACATCGGGTCTTCATATTTTAGATACGTTAATGACATTAGTTGATGCGAACAATGCGACGTCAATCGTAGAAGACTTATTAGCCGCTCGAACTAATATTAGTTGTATATTTATGAGACAAGCCTTTAAAGCTAATAAAGAAGGTTCATTGCGTACTCTTGACCGTGTTATTGATTCATGCGAGCAACTTTTAGCGGCTGAAAGTTGGAATGCATTTATCGAAGAGTCACCTTTTGGCGCTAAAATTAAAGCTGAAGTAAAAGAAGATAATGAAAAAGATCCTGCTAAGCGTGAAGAAATCTTAATCGCTAAAACATTTAATTATTACGATTATATGTTATTTCAAGGCGTGGCTTTTAAATCTGGAAACCAAATTTATGGACTAATTTTTAACGGACTTAAAAAGCTATATGCACGAGTTGGTAGTTATTACTTTTCAAACCCAGAAGCACGTGAACTTGCGTTACAATTTTACCGTGATTTAAAACAAATTTGTGAAGAAGAAAGAAAAGACGCAGTAATGCCAAGAATGCGTCAATATGGTATGGAAGGTAATCTTATTTGGAATGAGATGAAACTGAACTTACCAAGTAACTTTAGAGAAGATGATAGTTAATTTATTAGCTAAAAATATAAAAAAAAGCAGGCCATAAAAGCCTGCTTTTTTTATATCTGAAATTTGAAGATAAATGAAGGGATAACTAATACTGATTGTTATTTTATTTGAGTTCAATAATTGTATTTTCACGATTAATTTACAAAATAAACCTAAAAAACTGTCAAAATGGTACGTCATGCTGTATGGTGTCTTTGTTATGTTCTAGAGTGTTTAAAATATACAAAGTAATAAAAAGGTTTTTATCGTGAATAAACTCGTAAATGGATTGATTGTTGGAGCAGCCTATTCGCCTTCTTTTTATAAAGAAACTCCTTCAAATACAACGGTAATTCCAGTTGTTGGTTATGAGGGAGAGCACCTTTTTTTACGTGGTTTTAGCGGTGGATATCGTCTTTACCCTGTAGGAACACCTCAAAATATTATTCTTCGTTTTGTTTATGACCCACGTACCTTTAAGCCTGAAGATTCCGATAATATTCAAATGCAGAAATTGGATGAACGTAAAGCAACTATTTTAGGAGGTGTTACTTATCAAGCAATTACTCATATTGGCTTATCTACTTATTTTCATTTAACGTCAAATATTCGTGTAACCGGTGATCTTCGATATGTGAACTTAGAAGGCAATTTAGAAAAGAGTTCAATGATAGAACACACGGCAAGTACGACGGGTAATGTTGGTATAGCGTATGTATTTTAGAGCAAGTAATGTGTTGAATACCAATAACGAAGAATTTTAATTAAAGAGTATAGATATGATTAAACTTTTGAAACAATTTAATCGAATGCTTTTATGATAAAAAGTTAACAATAGAAATAAAAAAGCCACTTCAATGAGTGGCTTTTTTGAATCAAAAGAGTATTAATCTTAAATTAAGAAATCTTCTAGTGCTTTACCTGCATCTAGTTGAGTTTGTAGTGCTGATGGAGTACGACCTTGGCCTGTCCACGTTTTTTCTGCGCCAGCATGATCTAAGAATTTGTATTTTGCAGGGCGAGGTGCACGTTTTTGTTTTGTTTTAACAGTAGTAGAAGACATAGTATCTAGTAGGTCTTCTGGAGCGATACCACTTTCAAGCATCATTTGACGGAACTCTTCAAGTTTTGCTTGTTTTTCAGCAAGTTGAGAGCGTTCTTCAGCTTCAGATTCTTGGCGTTCAGCAACAACTGATTGTAATTTCTCAAGAGCTTCTTCTAGTTGCTCTAGTGTCATTTCACGAGATAATACACGAAGGCTACGTAGGTTTAATAGTGTTTTAATTGTATCAGACATGATTGATTCCATAATTATTTTGATAATACGTTTATTATATAACAAGAAAATAATATAACAAACTTTCCAATAAAGAAATAATAATTTGATAGTGATAGAAATATTAAAAGTGAGATTTAATAATACATTTGTAGACTATTCGCCAAGATAAAGTATCTCATTCTGACCGTAGTGATGAGTTAATGTTAAAATACTCAGATATAGTATTGCAAAATTGTGTTCAGTCCGTACAATGACTTTCACCTAAACGGGTAGAGGCGCATTGCCTAAGAGTAGATTGTTAGAGGGTGATTCTGATGACAGCAATCGAAAGGAGTCAGTGCCGAAGTTAATTACGTTAATCAGACGTGTTAGCTGGGGTTATTTCGAAAAGGAATAACACTGCCATAGTCAATTTTATTTTTTAACTATGGAGCGCTACTGTGGGGAATTGTTTTAACATTCACTTCCTTTAACGGCATTGCCGTATCAACAGTAGATCTCCAACCAAACTGGTTGTTGTAGATCATGAACTTAGCTGATTTTTCAAATTCTCCGATATCAATATTGCCCCCATTAATCGCATTGGGTTTAGCAATTTTAACTCGCCGAGTTTTACTTTCTCTTGGTGTTGGTATCGTTTTAGGCGCAATTTTGCTGTCTAATTATTCTATTTCTGGTACCGCTTCTTATGTATTTACTTCTGTTAAAGGCGTGTTCATCGATGATGGCGCAATTAATAGCTGGAACATGAGTATCGTTGCTTTCCTTATTTTATTGGGAATGACAACTGCGCTTCTGACTCTTTCTGGTGGTACTCGCGCTTTTGCTGAGTGGGCTCAGACAAGAATTAAAAGCAAGCGTGGTGCGAAACTCCTTGCCGCCTTCCTTGGTGTTTTCATTTTTGTTGATGATTATTTTAATAGCTTAGCTGTTGGTTCAATATCCCGCCCTGTAACTGACCGTTTTTATGTATCAAGAGCAAAGCTAGCTTATATCCTTGACTCAACTGCTGCCCCTATGTGTGTATTAATGCCAGCATCAAGTTGGGGTGCGTACATCATTACTATTATTGGTGGTATTTTGGTGTCGCATGGTGTTACTGAATACTCTGCACTAGGCGCGTATGTTCGTTTAATTCCAATGAACTTCTATGCAGTCTTTGCTTTATTAATGGTATTTGCAGTAGTTTGGTTCCAACTAGATGTAGGACCAATGCGTGATCATGAAAATGAAGCCGCTCGTGGTAATGGTTTTGATGACCAAGCCGTTAATAAAGAATCTAAAGATTTAAACGAAGAACTTAATATTACTGAAAGTAAAACGGGTAAAGTGTCTGATCTCATTTTCCCTATTATCACGTTAATTGTCGCAACGGTATTCTTTATGATTTATACCGGCGGACAAGCATTAATTGCTGATGGTAAAGAGTTTAATATTCTAGGTGCTTTTGAAAATACCGATGTTGGCGCGTCATTGTGTTACGGTGGATTAATCGGTCTAGGCTCTGCGCTTATCACTGTTTTCCGTCAAGGTATCTCTCCAAGAGACATTGGTATGACAATGTGGATTGGTGCGAAGTCAATGTTCGGTGCTATTTTGATCCTTTTCTTTGCATGGACAATTGGTTCTGTAATTGGTGATATGCAAACTGGCTCTTACTTATCTAGTTTAGCGCAAGGCAGCATTGGTATTCACTGGATCCCAGTTATCCTATTTTTACTATCAGGTTTGATGGCATTTAGTACAGGTACATCATGGGGTACATTCGGTATCATGTTACCAATTGCAGGTGACATGGCAGGTGCGACAGACATTGCTCTTATTTTACCAATGCTAGGTGCGGTATTAGCGGGTTCTGTATTTGGTGATCATTGTTCTCCAATTTCAGATACAACGATTCTGTCTTCTACTGGTGCTCGTTGTAGCCATATTGACCACGTAGCTACACAATTACCTTATGCGCTTTCAATTGCAGGGGTTTCTGCTGTTGGTTATATTGCTCTTGGCTTTACCGCTTCTGTGTTAATTGCCTTTATAGCAGCAACAGCCGCATTCATCTGTGTATGTGGTGGCTTAATGGTTCTGTCCAAAAAACGTGCAGTTACAGCATAGTGTTAATTATTATATAAACAAACCGGTCTATATGGCCGGTTTTTTATTGCTTTTTATTCATGAAGTCGCGATCATTACATTAAGTTATTTATGATTGGAGTTCTTTGTGTCTCGTTATACTTTACCTATTATTGATAAACATTCTCCTTTTCAAATAGAGTTTGAACCTGTCATTCGAGATCTCATTCTGCATATTCGCTCAGCAGTCCCTAAATCGGTTCATAGTATTTACCTATATGGCAGTGTGGCACGACGTGAAGCAATTCCAACACGTTCAAATTTAGACGTAACCTTAATAACCACCGTACCGTTAACAAATAAAGAGCAAACCTTAATAAATACAATAAAAATACGTTTTCAATCTAAATATCCACAAATTACTGGCGTGACATTTAATATCGGTGAAACAAACGATGTATTACAACTTGAATCTATTTTTAGTTGGGGTTTTTGGCTTCGTCATTGCTGTGTATGTGTTTTTGGCGATGATTTATCGACTCGATTTGGTGATTTTGAACCAAGTTGGGAAATTGCTAAGAATATGAATATGGATATTGAAGAGTGGTTAGATGCTTACACGAAAAAAATCTTAGCTAGCCAAGACATTGAACTTCAAGTTGAGCTGCAAAAAACGATCGCTAAAAAGCTATTACGTAGTTGTTATTCTTTGGTTATGCATAAGGATAAAGGTTGGTATGATCACCCTATATTATGTGCAAGAAAATTTTTAGAGTATTACCCAGAAAAACAAACGGAAATTGAACGTGTTGTTATGTTATTGAAGGGACGTAAAATACCAAAACGCTCAACCATCGCTTTATTACAAGAGTTTGGTGGTTGGGTTGTTAGTGAATTTAATAAAATAGAAAGAAGAATAGGCTAAAGATTGAATTCACATCAGACAGGCTTTTTACTTACTCGACAAAACAAAGAAATAAATTCACAAAGCTTGGTCGATTTATGGGTTAAGTGTGATGACCATATTGCACATCTTTTAATTGAGAGTGAACTTGCTGTCGCTTTTATTTTGACAGAGCGTTTATCTGAGTATAAGCGTGTTTTACATAGCCAACAGATCTCATACACACTTAAAGAAACACAATTAAGTACTTTTCATCATCAAGCCGTCACTGCTATTTATTTCACAAGCACACATCAAAAGCGTCAAGTCGCTCAGTATTTTGAGCAAGCCGAATTACCCATTTTTGAAAACGATATTAGATTAGCTGATCGCTATTTAATGGAGCGATTTATCTGTGGAGGGCTTTCTTTTATAGGAACGCCTATACAACGAAAAAACCATATTGAGTATCGAAATGTCAAAATTAAAGCCGCCGAGGTAACCCCGTCTTTCAGCAAAGTATCATTGGATATAGAGTGTTCTGAAAAAGGTATTCTGTATTCCGTTGCTCTACATAGCGACTTAGACACTCGTATCATTATGGTTGGAAAACCAGAAGAAACTGAGTTATCAATTGAATGGGTAGAAAATGAAAAAGCATTATTACTTGCATTAGAGCGTTGGTTTCAAACCTTTGACCCCGATATCGTTATTGGTTGGAATGTCGTTAATTTTGATTTTCGTTTGCTTATTCAGCGTGCTAAATGGCATAACCTCTCATTTCGATTAGGCCGAAGCAACAGTAATTTGTATTGGCGGGATTCAGATAAGAATCGCCAACAAGGTTTTCTTTCGTTTCCTGGTCGAGTGGTTCTTGATGGTATTGACGCTTTAAAAACAGCGACTTATCACTTTTCGAGCTGGTCTCTAGAGAATGTTGCGCAAGAGTTACTTAATGAAGGTAAATCAATACATGATCCAAGCGATCGTATGGGTGAAATTAACCGTATGTATCGAGAAGATAAGCAAGCGCTTGCCAATTATAATCTTCAAGATTGTATTTTAGTATCACGAATTTTTGATAAAACCCATTTGTTAGAGTTTGCGATTGAAAGAACAAAACTAACAGGGGTAGAGCTGGATCGCGTTGGTGGTTCTGTTGCTGCATTTACAAACTTATATTTACCAAGGTTGCATCGCTCGGGCTATATTGCGCCTAATCTTGAAAGTGAAAATTGGATTGCTAGCCCTGGTGGCTATGTGATGAATTCAAAACCAGGGTTATATGACTCTGTATTGGTGCTCGATTTTAAATCACTTTACCCTTCAATAATTAGAACGTTTCGGATTGATCCTCTCGGTCTTATAGAGGGGTTAAAGCAGGAAGTTGGAATAGAAAAAGATCAAGCGATTGATGGCTTTAGAGGTGGACGTTTTCATCGAACAAAGCATTTCTTACCGAGTTTAATTGAATCTTTATGGTCAGCACGAGATGTCGCTAAAAAGAATGATGAGAAAGCATTTTCTCAAGCGATAAAAATTATCATGAACTCTTTCTATGGGGTTTTAGGCTCGTCAGGCTGTCGTTTTTTTGATCATCGCTTGGCCTCTTCTATTACGATGAGAGGGCATGAGATCATGAAAACCACTCGTGAGTTGATAGAAGAGAAAGGCTATGAGGTGATCTATGGTGATACGGATTCAACATTTGTCACATTAGGACAAAAAGTATCTTCTAAAGAGGCTGACAGAATTGGACATGATTTAGTGAAACATATTAATGAGTGGTGGAGCGAATACTTACTTTCGACTTACGCCATAGAGTCTTCACTAGAGCTTGAATATGAAACCCACTACCGTACTTTTTTAATGCCTACTATTCGTGGTTCTGAAACAGGATCAAAAAAGCGATATGCAGGTTTAATTCGAAAAGATGGCGTAGAGAAAATGGTTTTTAAAGGGTTAGAGACCGTTCGTACTGACTGGACTCCTTTATCACAAACTTTTCAAAAAGTGCTTTTTGACAAAGTATTCCATCAGCAAGAGGTAAAAGAGTATGTTCGTAAGTATGTTGACGATACAAAATCAGGACGACTGGACGAACAACTTATTTATCGCAAGCGCCTTAGAAGAAAATTAGACGATTACCAAAAAAATGTACCGCCTCATGTTAAAGCTGCTCGATTAGCAGATTATTATAATCAACAAGCGGGTAAACCTGCTCAATATCAATATGGTGGTTGGATTGAGTATGTGATAACAACAGCAGGTCCTGAGCCAATTGAATATAGAAAAAATCCGGTCGATTATGACCATTATGTTGAAAAACAACTAAAACCAATTGCTGATGGGATACTGCCTTTTATTGGTTTGGATTTTTCTGAGCTATCAGCATCGCAATTAGGTTTGTTTTAACAATCACTTATAAAGTCAATAGATTTTTAATAGTAAAAATTTGCGTCCTAACGCATAATCAATATGCGACAGTCTTATTTTTTAAGGTAAAATAGGTACTGAAATTAACCTCAAGTGAGGTTGCAGTAGATTTATATCGGAGTGTCAGTTGTGATTAAAGTTTTCCTTGTAGATGATCATGAGCTGGTTCGCACAGGGATTCGACGTATTCTTGAAGACGTCCGTGGAATTAAAGTAGTAGGGGAAGCTCACAGCGGTGAAGACGCCGTAAAATGGTGTCGAACAGAGCAGGCAGATATTGTCCTAATGGATATGAACATGCCTGGTATCGGTGGCTTAGAAGCCACGAAAAAGATTTTACGCTTCAACCCAGATATGAAAGTAATCGTATTAACTATTCATACTGAAAATCCATTCCCAACAAAAGTAATGCAAGCCGGAGCTGCTGGTTACTTAACAAAAGGGGCTGGTCCGGACGAAATGGTTAATGCCATTCGTATGGTTCAGAGTGGTCAGCGTTACTTATCACCAGAAATCGCGCAACAAATGGCATTAAGTCAATTTACACCTGATTCTGAAAATCCATTCAAGGAGCTTTCAGAGCGTGAATTGCAGATTATGATGATGATTACCAAAGGCGAAAAAGTGACGGATATTTCCGAGCAATTAAACTTAAGCCCTAAAACGGTAAACAGCTATCGCTATCGTTTATTCAGTAAATTGAATATAAGTGGGGATGTTGAATTAACCCATCTTGCTATTCGTCATGGTATTTTAGATGCTGAGACGCTTTAGTGCCTTCTTTTGATTCAAATGCTTTTTTAAAGTCTGTAACACATCAGCCCGGTGTTTATCGTATGTATAACACCGAGGCTGAGGTTATTTATGTTGGTAAAGCAAAAGACTTAAAAAAACGATTATCTAGCTATTTTCGTAGCAATATCCCATCTGAAAAAACCAAAGCCTTAGTCAGTCATATTGATCATATTGATGTGACGGTAACCCATACTGAGACGGAAGCTCTTATTCTTGAGCATAATTATATCAAGCAATATTTGCCTAAATATAATGTGTTACTGCGAGATGATAAATCTTATCCTTATATCTTTATTTCAAACCATAAGCATCCTAGGATCTCAATCCACCGTGGTACGAAACGAAAGAAAGGGGAATATTTTGGGCCATATCCTGATTCTGGAGCGGTACGAGAAAGCCTCCACTTAATTCAAAAATTGTTTCCTATTCGTCAGTGTGAAGATTCTGTTTATTCGAATCGTGCTCGTCCTTGCCTAATGCACCAAATTGGTCGTTGTTTAGCACCGTGTGTAAAAGGCATTGTGAGTGACGATGAATATAAAGAGCAAACCGAGTTTATTCGTTTGTTTTTACAAGGCAAAGATCGGCAGGTGATTCAAACTCTTGTAGAACAAATGGAAGAGGCAAGTCAATCGCTTAAATTTGAAAAGGCTGCGATTATTCGTGATCAAATTCAAGCAATGAGACGTATGCAAGAGCAGCAATACGTATCAGACGACAGCGGTGATGATTTGGATGTATTAGGTTTTGCTATTGAAAATGGCTTGGCTTGCATACACTTATTAATGATCCGACAAGGTAAGATACTTGGAAGCAGAAGTTTTTTTCCTAAAATACCGGCTAAGACAGATAAAGAGGAAGTGTTTTCAAGTTTTTTAACTCAGTATTATTTGAATCACTCACAAGGGCGAACTATTCCTAATCGTGTTGTAACCAGTTTTGAGTTTGATGAAAAAGGACTAGAGCAAGCATTAACCGAGCTTTCTGGTCGTAAAGTACAATTTCAGTTAAACCCTAAAGGAATGAAAGGGCGCTATTTAAAGTTAGCTGATACCAATGCATTGACGGCACTAACCAGTAAATCAAACCATAAGTTAACGATTCATCAACGCTTTAAGCAATTAGAAGAAGCACTATCGTTAAATTCAATTCAACGAATGGAATGTTTTGATATTAGTCATACTATGGGGGAGAAAACCGTTGCTTCTTGTGTTGTGTTTAATCAGGAAGGACCAGTAAAAGCAGAGTATCGACGTTATAATATAACAGGTATTACAGGAGGCGATGATTACGCAGCAATGGCTCAAGTGCTTGAGCGTCGTTATAGTAAGCAGCTTGATGTAGATAAAATTCCTGATATTGTTTTTATTGATGGAGGGAAAGGGCAATTAAACCGAGCTTATGAAGTCATTTCTAAGCATTGGGTTGATTGGCCAAAGCAACCATTGTTGCTAGGTATAGCCAAAGGTGTAACACGTAAACATGGGCTTGAAACATTAGTCAAAGTATCTGGTGAAGAGTTTTCTATGCCAAGTGATTCTCCTGCGTTACACTTAATACAGCATATTAGGGATGAAAGTCATAATCATGCAATTAGTGGACACAGAGCTCAACGAGCTAAAGTGAGGAAAACCAGTACATTGCAAAACATTGACGGTGTTGGTCCAAAACGAAGACAAGCATTATTGCAGTATTTAGGTGGTCTACAAGAATTAAAAAGTGCAAGTGTTGAAGAAATAGCCAAAGTCCCCGGCATTAGCCGTTCTTTGGCAGAAAAAATACAGGATGCGTTGAAACACGGATAAAAAAAGCGCACCATAGGCCCAGCGGACCAAAACTAAAGAATTATTATGCGATTAACGATACCAAATATACTCACGTTTATCCGACTTGCACTTATTCCAGTGTTTGTTGTTGTTTTCTATCTGCCTTATGAATGGTCGGCTTTTGCCGCTGCAATGGTTTTTTGGGTTGCAGGTTTTACTGATTGGCTTGATGGGCTATTAGCAAGAAAGTTAGGCCAAACTTCTCGCTTTGGTGCTTTTTTAGATCCAGTGGCTGATAAAGTTATGGTAGCTGCTGCTTTAATTTTGATAACAGAGCATTATCATTCGATTTGGGTGACAATTCCAGCCATCACTATGATTGGGCGTGAACTGATTATTTCTGCCTTGAGAGAGTGGATGGCAGAGATTGGAAAAAGAGCCAGTGTTGCTGTTTCTTGGGTTGGTAAAGTAAAAACAGTTTCTCAAATGTTTGCACTATGGGTGCTAATTTGGCGCTATGATGATTGGATGATTTGGGTTGGTTATGTCGCTTTATATGTCGCAACTATTCTAACGTACTGGTCTATGATCCAATACTTGGCTGCTGCGAAAGATGATTTGCTTAATGCAGACGATTGATTGAATTAAATATATGAAAAGCGAACTTAGGTTCGCTTTTTTTATGTTAATGCATTTCGTTTTTTATAGTGAATTGATATTCCTTACTTTTGTTGTCTCTTAATTGGAATGATTAGAGCTTATTTTTTAACTTATCTAGTGTTATCTGTACCAAGAAACACATCTTTTCGTTTGTTTTATATTCATTTTGATCGCATTTTATCCAAACGAAACAAAAACAGAAAAATAGTGTTGACTCTAAGTTCTGATTCAGTAGAATGCATCCCGTACCCAAGAGGAAGGCAGTAAATAAGCGGCTAGCCAATTGAGGATACATTGGCGCCTTGGCAGAGTGGCTATGCAGCGGATTGCAAATCCGTGGACCTCGGTTCGACTCCGGGAGGCGCCTCCAATCTCTTTTTAGAGATGACTTTGCGACACTAGCTCAGCTGGTAGAGCGCAACCTTGCCAAGGTTGAGGTCACGAGTTCGAGCCTCGTGTGTCGCTCCAGATTTTGTAAAAGGCAGTCACGTAACATTGGCAGACTGTTTTAAAGATGGTGTCTAACCGTTCTTTTTAGAACACATTGGTTAGGAGCATCGCAATAAAGAATTGCGTGCCCTGGTGGTGGAATTGGTAGACACAAGGGATTTAAAATCCCTCGGCGTTCGCGCTGTGCCGGTTCAAGTCCGGCCCGGGGCACCATCTATTAAAGTCTACATTGAAAAATGTAGCATGCGACACTAGCTCAGCTGGTAGAGCGCAACCTTGCCAAGGTTGAGGTCACGAGTTCGAGCCTCGTGTGTCGCTCCAAATTTGTAAAAGGCAGTCATGTAACATTGGCAGACTGTTTTAAAGATGGTGTCTAACCGTTCTTTTTAGAACACATTGGTTAGGAGCATCGCAATAAAGAATTGCGTGCCCTGGTGGTGGAATTGGTAGACACAAGGGATTTAAAATCCCTCGGCGTTCGCGCTGTGCCGGTTCAAGTCCGGCCCGGGGCACCATCTATAAAAGTCTATATTGAAAAATATAGCATGCGACACTAGCTCAGCTGGTAGAGCGCAACCTTGCCAAGGTTGAGGTCACGAGTTCGAACCTCGTGTGTCGCTCCAAACAAGAAAGCCTGTTCAGAAATGAGCAGGCTTTTTTACGTTGAGACTATAGTTAAAAGAGGTTTGACCCATGCTCTCATGAGCAGTGTCACAGCTGGTAGAGCGCAACCTTACCAAGGTTGAGGTCACGCCTAAGACCTTGAAGATCGGGAACCTCGTGTGTCGCTCCAAACAAGAAAGCCTGTTCAGAAATGAGCAGGCTTTTTTACGTTTAAAGCAAGATAAAAAGCGGCAAGCTCCGCCAGAAATAATTGTTTTTGCGTATCAATTTCATGATTATGAATAAAAATTTCCAAAATATGAACAGCTGTGTTATTTTTCTTCACAATCTCGGAACTGTTCTGGGGGAGACGCGTTTTACCTTTATATTTGTCTAAAACTTAAAGAGTGAATACGTAGGGTAGGTATCAACAAAAGCTTGTTGATAGAAGGGATACTAGTGACGGAAACGTCATATTTATGGGAAACCCAACATTGAATACATTTAAATTACACACTCAAATCTGCTTAATACTTCCATTATGCCCTGTATTAGAAACAGGAAGCATCACCGAGCCTTGATCCTTTAAAAACTTACTGTCTTTATGGCATATATCAATCCATATCTATCGTGCTATGGACAGCATTTCCACATCTTAAATTTCTTATTTAGACTATATCAATGCATATAGGCCTAACTAGAGATCACAGAAGTATAAAGAAAACGAGTTTTCAGGGTTATAAAAATGAGCACACTTATCGATGCGAATACTGTTATTTCTGTATCGCATTTATCAACTCAATTCGTAGAAGAAAATAGTCAAAAAGAGCCTAGCCAGAAGGAAAAATGGCAAAAATATTTTATTCAAACAGGTGAGGGGGGCAGCGATGAATTTCTTTCTATGTTGAATCATACTAATCGGACATTAGCTGCAGTATTTGAAAAAGTACAATTACCGTATTCAGGAGTAAAGCCTGAGCTGATTGAAAAAGCCATTCAAAGCGTAAATCTAGATAGTGAACCATCAGATCTACGACATGTTATTGATAGAACAACAGAGTTAGTTGTTAAAAACTCAATATTTGTTCAGCATCCAAACTGTATTGCGCATCTTCATACTCCGCCATTGCTTTCATCTATCGCTGCTGAAGCGATGATTGCAGCGCTTAATCAATCAATGGATTCATGGGATCAAGCTTCGTCAGCAACCTATGTAGAACAAAAGGTAATCGATTGGGTATGTGAGAAATACCAGTTAGGTATGTGCTCTGATGGCGTATTTACCAGTGGTGGTACGCAAAGTAACTTAATGGGATTATTACTCGCTCGTGATTGGATAGCTGACAAAATAAGCCAACATTCAATTCAAAAAATGGGCTTACCAGAGTATTCAAATAAATTACGCATAATATGTTCTAAAAAATCACATTTCACCGTACAAAAATTGGCCTCTTTATTAGGGTTAGGTGAGCGTTCTGTATGCTGTGTTGAAACAAATTCAAATGGCACTATTGATATCAATTCATTAGAGGAAACACTTGGTGAATTGAAAGCAGAAGGGTTAATTCCGTTTGTTTTAGTGGGGACCGCTGGTACAACAGATCATGGGGCTATTGATGATTTATCTACGTTGTCTTCCATAGCACAGGCTGAAGGTATGTGGTTTCATGTAGATGCTGCTTATGGTGGAGCGTTAATATTAAGTCAGGACAAGCTTCGATTAACGGGTATTGAACATGCTGATTCTCTTAGTGTCGATTTTCATAAATTGTTTTATCAAACTGTCAGTTGTGGTGCGATCTTAATAAAAGATAAATCTAATTTCGGTTATCTACGACATCATGCTGATTATCTAAATCGTGAAGATGATGAACTGCCCAATTTGGTCGATAAATCCATCGCGACAACAAAACGTTTTGACGCCTTAAAAGTGTTTATGACAATGCAAAATGTAGGGGCAGAACAATTAGGACAAATGTATGACCATCTGCTAATTCAAGCCAAGCAAGTTGCAACCTTAATTCAAAATAATGATCGGTTTGAGTTACTGGCAGAACCATCACTTTCAACCGTATTATTCCGCTCTAAAAGTACAACGGTCAAAGAGTTAGATGATCTAAATAAAACGGTCAGGCTAGAAGCGTTAACGCGTGGTATAGCCGTTTTAGGCGAAACGGTCGTTAATCATAATGTCGCGTTAAAACTCACCATCTTAAATCCAGGTTTGAAGATGTCAGATTTTGAATCTTTATTGAAGCAAATTGATAACTTAGTAATTGAACAAGAAAAAATAAGGGTAAAACAATAATGTCTATTCTACAAATTGGTGCAGGTGGTGTTGGATGGGTTATTGCACATAAAGCAGCCCAAAATAATGACACACTGGGTGACATTACGATTGCTTCTCGCACAATTGAAAAGTGTGAAAAAATTATCGAATCAATTAAGGGCAAAAGCAACTTAAAAGATACGACTAAGAAACTGGAAGCAAAAGCTGTGAATGCTGATGACGTTGAGGCACTCGTTACTCTTATTAAAGAAGTTAAGCCTGATCTTGTTATTAATGCGGGTCCTCCTTGGGTTAATATTTCAATCATGGAAGCGTGTTATCAAGCAAAGGTTTCTTACCTAGATACATCAGTCGCAGTGGATTTATGCTCAGAGGGACAACAAGTACCCGAGGCTTATGATTGGCAGTGGAGTTATCGTCAGAAGTTTAAAGAAGTAGGCATTACCGGTATTTTAGGTGCAGGCTTTGACCCAGGCGTAGTCAGTGTATTTGCCGCGTATGCAGTTAAGCATTTGTTTGATGAGATTGAAACGATTGATGTCATGGACATTAACAATGGTGATCACGGTAAAAAGTTTGCGACAAACTTTGATCCTGAAACCAACATGCTAGAAATCCAAGGTGATTCTTTTTATTGGGAAAATGAAGAGTGGAAACAAGTACCTTGCCATACTCGTATGCTAGAGTTTGATTTCCCACATTGTGGTCGCCATAAAGTATATTCAATGGCACATGATGAAGTGCGCTCCATGAAAGAGTTTATTCCGGCAAAACGGATTGAATTTTGGATGGGCTTTGGTGACCAATATTTAAATTACTTTAACTGTATGCGCGATATTGGTTTGTTAAGTCCTGAGCCGCTGACATTGCATGATGGTACAGTTGTTCAACCACTGCATGTATTAAAAGCGCTATTACCCGATCCAACCTCATTAGCTCCGGGTTATACCGGGTTAACTTGTATCGGTACTTGGGTGCAAGGCCAAAAAGACGGAAAAGAGCGTAGCGTATTTATCTACAATAATGCTGATCATGAAGTTGCGTATAAAGACGTAGAGCACCAAGCGATTTCTTATACGACAGGAGTGCCAGCGATTACTGCGGCGCTGCAATTCTTCCGTGGTGAATGGGCTGATGCCGGTGTATTTAATATGGAGCAGTTAAACCCTGATCCATTTTTAGAAACAATGCCAAGTATTGGTTTAGATTGGCATGTGCAAGAGTTAACGCCAGAGCAACCAAAGATTAATATTCTAAAATAATAATCAATAATTTATAGGCCGCTGTATTACACATTGGCTTTGTTCGATTTTTAGAGAAGATAATAATGACAACTCAATTAAATAAAAATGAGTTAAAAACGCCATATTTCATGATTGATGAAGGCAAGCTAATCGCTAATCTTGAAGTCGCTAAACGCTTAAAAGATCTTTCTGGTGTAAAGCTTGTACTAGCATTGAAATGTTTTTCAACATGGGGCGTTTTTGACATCATTAAGCCTTACCTTGATGGGTCAACTAGCAGTGGTCCATATGAAGTCAAATTAGGCCATGAAACCTTTGGTGGAGAAACACATGCGTATAGTGTGGGTTACAGCGAGGATGATGTAAAAGAAGTGGTCGATATTTGCGATAAGATGATCTTTAATTCGCAGTCGCAATTGGCTGCTTATCGCCACTTAGTTGAAGGTAAAGCATCGATTGGTCTTCGCTTAAATCCAGGGGTTAGTTATGCAGGGCAAGATCTTGCTAATCCTGCACGTGAATTTTCACGTTTAGGCGTACAAGCTGATCAACTCGATCCTCTTGTGTTTGAAAATTTGAATGGCGTTATGTTTCACATGAATTGTGAGAATAAAGACGTAGATGCATTTTCATCATTGCTAGAGGCTATTTCAGCTAAATTCGGCACATACTTGGATGGCTTGGAGTGGGTTAGTTTAGGCGGTGGTGTCTTCTTTACTTGGCCTAATTATGATGTAGAGAAATTGGCGTTGGTGTTAAAAGCGTTTTCTGAAAAACATCAAGTTCACTTATACCTGGAACCGGGCGAGGCGATCATTACCAAAACGACAGACTTAGTGGTAAGTGTGGTAGATATTGTTGAAAACGGCAAAAAAACGGCCATTGTAGATTCCGCTACTGAAGCACATCGTCTTGATACATTAATTTATAATGAGCCAGCCTCAATATTAGAAGCGTCAGAGAAGGGGCAGCACCATTATGTTATTGGTTCATGTTCATGTTTAGCTGGCGATCAATTCTGCGAAACGCAATTTGATCAACCATTAGCCATTGGTCAAAAGCTACACTTAGTAGATAGTGCAGGCTATACCATGGTGAAGCTAAATTGGTTTAATGGTTTGAAAATGCCATCAGTGTACTGTGAACGTACAACAGGAAAGATCGAAAAATTAAATGAGTTTGGTTACACTGATTTTAAACGTTCTTTATCCCAATGGGCGGTAAGCTCGTAAATTCTAAATAGATCAAATAATTAATGGAATTGGTATAAGTATCAAACACAGTAAAAATGACCGTTTTTAGGCGGTCATTTTTTATGAGTTAACAAAAATAATCAAAGAGCTACGCTGGTTAGCATTAGATAACGGTAACGACCATATCTTCACTTAGCGCTTCGATCTCAGCGGCTAAGTCATTAATATTGGCGCTGATTGGTAGTTTTAAACTTAATGTTGCCGTAAACACGCTGCTGCCATTTGCGGGAACACCAATACGATGGCTATCCATATCTATTAATTCAACAGACTCTTTTTGCAGTATATTACTGATGTCATTTACGATACCAGCTCTGTCCTCAGCATCGACTTTTAGACGAGTGTGCTGATGCTCTACAATGGTTTCTAAGGCATCACTAAACGTAACGATGAGATCATCTTGAGAAGAAAAATAATCTTGCACGGCTCTTTTACGGCTTGTAGGTACTTCAATTTTAATGACCGCTGAAATATGCGCATCAAGATAGTGAACCTTACTAACTAACCACTTTCCCCCTTCTTCATGAGTTACAGAAGCAAGGCGCTTAATTAAGTCAGGGCTAGAAATACCAACAAACGCAGCAATAAATACACTTTTCATAGTGACGCCTCCAACAGAGTTATTATCTTTTTATAGTAAAGAGTAGCTACTATTTAGTGTAGACGTCTAAGTAGAAAAATGTTTGATAAGTATCAACTTACCGAGGTAAGACAATGATCTACTTCAAACTTTATTGCTCTACTTTTACCTCTTTAGTGCGTGAGCTTAGTATTTCAGAGAGTGAATGCATTTCAGGTAAAATTTGATGAATTAAATGCAATTGCTGCAGTACCATTCTTACTGAATTTTCATCCTCATCTCGCCATTCTGAGAGGCGTTGTTCAATACTTTCTTCAGCAATAATATTCAATTTATCATTACAATCCGTATTACTGAGTTGGCATTGAATTTGGTTCAAATGTGAATGGATAATGCGATGAGATTCTGCGACTAACTGATGTGTTTCTTCATCTTTTAAACGGGTTCGATGAGCACCAAGTGCCGAAATGTAACTCAGCATGGCATGGCATAAACAAAGAAAACGGAATGACTCATCCACCGCTGTTTGATATTTACCCGGTTCAATCAACATATTACTGATGGCAGAGCTGAGTGCCGCCTCATTATTATGTGCTTGTCTGCGGGATAATCGATATTGTAAGGAATCTTTTTTACCAGCTCGATATTGCGAGATTATGTTAGCTAAATAATCCTGATGCGCATTCACTGTATCAGCCATTACCTTATGTAAACGTTTTGATTGCCAGTCGGGTAGGATATAAGTGACAGCGATAACCGCTAAAATACAGCCAACAATGGTATCTCCTAAACGAGGAAGGATAACCGTATAACCTTCACCTAATTGGTTAAAGCAGAACAAAACCAAAATGGTGATAAAGGCAGTTGCAAAGCCATAGTTAGCAAGACGGAAAGCAAAAAATAATACTCCAGCGATAACCATGAGAACCAGTTGACTATCAAGAGAGGGGAATAGGACTAAGAGTGCTGTTCCTGCCAATAAACCAATAATCGTGCCTGCAACACGAGCGACTAATTTCTCTTTAGTTGCACTGTAGTTTGGTTGGCACACAAAAAGAGTGGTTAATAAAATCCAGTATCCACGTTCTAAATCAAACGCTTGGATAATGCCATAACCGGCAGTAAGTGCGAGAGCCATTCTAATAGCATGGCGAAATAGAACAGAATCAGTAGTCATATTGGCTTTTAAGCGTTGCCACATAGCCTTTGGTGTGTGTGCTCCTTGGTCTGCTAATACCGTATCTTCTTCAATATCAAGACTACGTTCTGGATTACTAATATTGGCGAATTGACGCTCAACGGTTGCTAAGTTATTAAACAGATATTCAAGTTGAATAACGGAGAGTCGCCATTCAGGTCGTTGTTGTTCTTTTATTGCGATTAAAGATTGCTGTAGTTCATCTAATGCAAAAATGGACGTTTGTGCATGTTGGTAGGGTAAACCTAGAGATAAGCAGCGAGCAACCTCTTTACAGGCTAAAGATTGGCTATGAAGTAAATGCTTAAAACGAAAAAGAATGTCACTACGATTAAACGTGTTCGCAAGGTCTTGGTAGCGATAATGGCTAGAACTAACGCGTTCATGAATATCTTGAGCAATGAAGTATATTTTTAAAAATCGGTCGCTAGCACCGACAACATGCCCACCTTGAGCTCGAGTCAGTAATGAGGCTTTACTGTTATTTAATGCCGTTACCATTTGTGCATTATTCTTAGCTTCTTGAATACGATAAGGCTGAGGCGTTAAGTTAGTGACAGGGTGAAACAGTTCACTTTTAATATCTAAATATCTTGCCATTGTTTCAAATACGGTCGCTAGATTTTGTTGTACCGGTTGCAGAGGCCAAAAAATCTGCCAAGTCAGGGATATCGAATAATACCAAGCAGCACCTCCCAATAATAACATTGGTTGGTACCAAAGATTTGGGCTGTCGGCGGCGCCTAGCATGGTATAAATAGCAATTAATAATGAACCAAACGCGATACTGGCATAACGGGGCCCTAATGCACCAAGCATGATAAAGGAGACGGTTGAACAGAAGAGACCAATCGCAAATAAAATAGGCGTATTGAAAAGTAACTCGATAGAGAAAGCGGCAATAGCAAAACAGATAAAGGTTAAAAATAATGCTTTAAGTCGGCCTGATAATTTATCTTCTGTCTCAGCTAAAGCAGCTGCAATGATCCCCAGAATTAAAGGAGTAATCGCTGTGTTTTGTTCCAAATACCAACATGGAATGACGGCACCGACTAAAGCGAGCAGTACACGAACACTAAAGTTGATGGTTTTATTAGCCCAATATTGGCGAAAAATTTGACGATAAGTCACAATAAGCAGCATCTAACGAGTGGAAAAAATCTATCATAACAAAGTCCTATCGATAAAAAAGTATAAGCGTCAAGATCATTGTCTTAATACTGATCTGGGACAACAAAAAAAGAACCTGATATCCTAGGCACTCTTCGAGTTAAATTTTCTTTAGGTAGTATTGAATAATGCAGATCAAAGCAACCACTTTCGCTCAGTGGTTAGTTCAGGGTGATTATTATCAACTTGAATTAGAACCAGAGCAGCTGTTGTTTACCTCACATAAATTCCAAGTATCAGTCCCATTTGATAAATGGAGTGGGAAGGTGACTTTTCAAAGAGGGTTGGTTTGGAGTTCTCTTTGTTTTTACAATCGAAATGATCAGGTCGCATGGCGAGTTTCAGGGCTACCGTGGCAAGAGTGTGACGCTATTATTAATAACGTCTTAAATGCGTATGCCGATTGGAAAGAATCAAAGATAGTAATGTTAAATCAATTAAAACCACAAATGTTGGAATTGGTTGATGATTTTGTTTCTCAACGCCGTTTTCTTAAACAAACCGAAGCCTTAATGATGGTCGAAAAACTGTACGATCTTTTTGAGCAAACAGGCCTTTCAATACCATTGGCTGAGCAACTGCAACCAGACAGTATTGCACCAGTATTAAATTGGTTAACTGAGCCTGAAGAGCAGCTGAAAAAGTTAAATGAAGTATGGTTAGAAGAACAGAAAGTAGAGTGGAAAACCTTCTTTTCTGAGTGTGAGTCTCAGCCATTAAATGAATCTCAGCAAAGCGCGCTATTATTAAATGAAGACCATACGTTAGTACTTGCAGGCGCAGGCTCTGGAAAAACCAGTGTACTTGTAGCACGAGTGCGCTATTTAATTGAAAGTGGCCATGCACAAGCAGACGAAATTTTATTACTTGCTTTTGGTCGTCAAGCGGCACAAGAAATGTCAGCTCGTATTATCGAAAAATTGGGATTCGACATTGGACAAAAAGTAAAAGTCGCCACTTTTCATCAACTGGGTTTGGATATTATTCGCCATGTTGAATATCAACAACCAAGACTTTCTTGTTTAGTTACGGATGTTAAGTCACGTAAAGAGTGGTTTATCCATGTACTTGATTCTGAATGGAAAAATGCGACAGCAAGTAATCGCTGGAAAAAACATCTTAAAAAGTGGCCAATTGCTTATTTAAGAGGGGATGTCGATTTAAAAGAAGAATCGCATAATGAAAAATTGCAAGAATGGCTATATAAGCAAATCTGCCAATTGAATGCATTACAACTTGATAAAAAAGAGATCATTGAACGAATTGAAACGCATATAGATGCTGCTCGTTTAAAAAGTGAGCTAAATATTGTTTGGCCATTTTTTAAAGCGTATGAACGAACGTTAAAGCATGAAGAAGCTATTGATTATGAATTGATGATTTCAAAAGCGAAGCAGTACATTAATGATAAAAAATACGATTTGCCTTGGTCTTTTGTCATGGTTGATGAATACCAAGATATTTCACCTCAACGCTTAGATTTAATTGAAGCGATTTGTCATAACGAGAATATGCACAATACCAAAGCGACGTTGTTTGCTGTTGGTGATGATTGGCAAGCTATTTATCGTTTTGCCGGGGCAGATGTATCATTAACGACTGGGTTTGAGAAACGTTTTCAATCGACTCAAATTGCACATTTATCTACAACGTATCGTTTTAATGATCAAATTGGTGCAGTCGCGAATCGCTTTATTCAAGAAAACCCTATGCAGCTTAAAAAAGAGCTGATTAGTTTTACTAAGCAGAAGAGAAAGGCTGTTAAAGTTATTGAGCATTGTTCAATAGAAAAAGAGTTACTGTCTTTGTCTAAAAATGCGCGCAAAGGTGAAAATGTCGTTATTTTAGGGCGCAATCACAACCATAAGCCAGATAATTTTGATGAATGGCTAAAGTATTATCCAGGCTTAAACTTAGAATACAAAACCTGTCATGCCAGTAAAGGAACAGAAGCAGATTATGTCTTTATTGTGGAGATGACGGATGGCCAGTTCCCAATGAAATCAAGAGCTGAGTCATTGGATGGCGCACTGCTTCCTCATGAAGAAGATTTTAGTTATGCAGAAGAGCGTCGTTTATTTTATGTAGCTCTAACTAGAGCAAAAAGAAAAGTGTGGGTGGTATACCATGGTAAGCCTTCTCCTTTTGTTCAAGAGTTAGTCGATAAAGATTATCCAGTGATCATTGAATAATTAACTAGAAACTAATAAAAAATCCCTTACTGAACTATTAATGCAGTAAGGGATTTTTTGTATTTGATTTCCACTAATATTTATAAACGTTCAGCTAAATAAGCATCGTAATCAGGAATTTCAATCTCAACTTCTTGCGTCATATTAGGGGATGTGATCATTAATTTTGCGCTAGCACGGTTCATGGCAACCGGGACATTCCAAACCGTTGCAATACGTAGTAATGCTTTTACATCTGGGTCATGAGGTACTGCATTTAAAGGGTCCCAGAAGAAAATCATCATGTCGATTTTACCTTCAGAGATTAATGCACCTAATTGTTGGTCGCCTCCCATAGGGCCGCTTAATAAACTCTTAATAGCAAGTCCTGTTTCACGGCTGAGTAGGTTTCCTGTTGTCCCTGTCCCAAATAAAAAATGTCCCTGCAATGCGTCTTTGTTCTCCTTAACCCAGCGCAGTAGCTCTGGTTTATAATGGTCATGAGCGACAAGTGCAATATTTTTATGCGCAGGGATAATCCGTGTTGTTTTTTTCATTAAGGTTCCTTATTTAGTTTTACTTTAACCTAGCCTAGTGTTTCTTCATCTCAATTACATGACAATCATACTAATCTTGAGCAGCAACAAAGAATGTAGGTCGATATTCCGCTGGAGATAAAGAATCTTGCAATATATTTTTAGGTAAATGATCGGGTGTTAACGTTTCAATCGTTGGTGATATTTTAAAAGGCAAGGGGTGGAGGTTTAAATAGCCAATAGCTTGCTGAATGCTTAATCGACCTTGCAGTACCATTTGATCTGTAGGGGAAAATAACACACGTTCTCGCAATAAACCGCGATATACTGCATGACTTAGGTAAGTTGAAACTAACCCGACTTTATTTTGCCATTTTCTGCTAGCTAACTCACTGATAGCAACTTCAATAGCAACGGCTCCACCGACTAAGTAATCTAGCTTTTCATTCTCAAGCGCATCTTGAATTAGGTTTCGTTGTAATTCTTTACTATTATCTCCCCAATAAGTTGCACTAACAATAATGTCACTGTCTTTAATAGCATCATTAAACCCTTGAGTCACAGGTTTGGTTCCACCTCGAGTTTTAGGCCCTGGTAACCAGCCAATATAGGTAATACCTGACCCTTTTGGGTGCTGCTTTGCTAGAAACTCGCCAGCTTTAAACCCCATGTTGTACCAATCTACTCCCACTTCGCCAAGATGAAGAGGAGGGAGAGGTGGAAGCGAACTCACTAATTCGTTTACACTAGCAAAGACAGGGATATTTTTAGTTAGTTTTTTTAAGTCTGATTGAAAGGCAACAGGGTCAACGGTACCTAAAATGATCGCGTCTGCACCAATAGCCACACATTGTTTAATTTGTTCTTTTTGACGGTTAACATTTGGGTATCCACCTGATTCATATACGGTGAGTTCAACGTTATTTTGTTTTGCTTCTTTTACCATCCCATAATTAACTGATAGCCAATATGAGTCTTTTAAATGAGGATAAATAGCACATATCTTCCAAGGTTCTTTTGCTGAGGCAATAGGGGATAATAAAATGGAAAGTAATAGAATTGCTATTGAATGAAAAGTAAGTTTCATGGTCTCTTCGCACTGACTTTAGGTTGGTGATATGATACTCGCATTACTCTCTTTTCTAAAGTGCATTCAAGATTATGTTATTTGCTTCTACAGGGATCGGTCGCAAGCTGTTTCTTACTTTTATGGTAATGATTGCCCTCATGGCTTTTGGGTCCGTGGTGGGGGTTTTAGGCTTCTCATACGTTGAAAAAACCGAAAGAACCGTAATTGATTCTGCAATTCCAGCCGTCATTGAAGCTCGATATATTTCAGACTTAAGTACCAAGATTATTTCTACCTCTCAACTGCTCTCTCAAGTTGATTCTGAAAAAGAGAGAAAGACTTATGGTAAAGAGTTATTCACCTCAATTGAAAGCTTATACGACCGTTTAAAAGGGTTAGGTGTTTATCCGTTTGATAAAGCCTTACTGACGCGGTTGGATCATCAAGTTCAGGATATTGTCGATAACTTAGCAACAATGGGTAATAACGTTGGCGAAAAGGTGGTTTTACATCGACTTATTCAAGAAAAAAGCAAAAAACTAACAAAAGCCGCATTACAGCTTGAGGAGTTATCCCGTTCCCAAGTGCTGAACTCTAATACTATTACTATTGCTAATGTCGTTAAAATTTACGATTTAGTCGAAAATGGCGATAAAGACTCTGTTTATAGAGCGCTTGATACACTTGTTGAAATCGACCTAGATCTAGCGGAACGATTACATGAATTGCGTTTATTGACGTTCAAAGTTGTGAATACTCTTGATGATGCAAGAAACAGTAATGATATTGCTAAAGTAGAAAAATTACGCCAAGACTTTACTCGAGATATGACCATCATTACTCGTCGTGTTCAAGCGGTTGAAGACCCGAGCCGAACTCAACAAATGTTAACGTTGGCAAATAACCTAACAAAAAGTGAACGTCTCTTTAGTGAGCTTATCCAGCTAGTTAATATTAATAAAAAATTGAAAGCATTAAGTGATGAAAACATACATCAATTTCAAGAATTAAACCTCACGATTGCTCAATTGCTTGATCAAGCTAATGATGTGACTCAGCAGGCGGTTGCTGATGTAAATTTTGTTCTTAAAGTGGTACAACAACTGCTTATCTCTATTACTTTGTTAGGACTCTGTTTAGTTATCTATATCATGTGGCGCTATGTTTATGCCCGTGTAATCATGAGGTTGAACCAATATGAACAAGCGATTACGGATGTTGCTAATGGGCAGCTTGATATTGAATTAGACACCTCTGGCGATGATGAGCTAGCGCAAATGGGACGATCAATCTTAGTTGCTCGCGATACCGCTCAAGAGCTTCAAGATTATAAAGACAGTTTAGAGTTACAAATTGCTCAGCGAACACAAGAGCTTAAATCAAGTAATGAAAGACTAAATGTTGAGATCATTAATCATGATAAAGCGCGTGATTTAGCCGAACAAGCTAACCGAGCTAAGTCTGCTTTTTTAGCCACAATGAGTCATGAAATTAGAACACCTCTTAATGGCGTTTTAGGTACAGGAGAACTCCTTCGTGGCAGTGGTTTAACAGCACAGCAAAAGCAATATGTAGATATCATTAACCGTAGTGGTGAAAACCTTCTTGATTTATTAAATGACATTTTGGATTACTCAAAAATAGAAGCGGGTCATTTATCGATCCGAACGGTGAACTTTAATGTCCATTCAATGATCACCGATGTCCATCATTTATTTAGCTCAAGAGCGCAACAAAAAGGTATAACCTTATCATTTGACGTGCCAGCTGATATCCCGGCATGGTGGTTAGGGGATTGCACTCGAATTAGGCAAGTTCTTAATAATTTTGTGGGAAATGCGGTTAAATTTACCCATACCGGAAGCGTGACTATCCAGTTGCATACTATTTTAGACAGTACTTTATTATTTGAAGTGGTGGATACTGGTGTTGGGATTGCTGAGCATGAAATTGATAGTTTATTTGAGGCCTTTACTCAAGCAGAAGAAGGCCAGAAAGTGTATGGCGGGACAGGATTAGGACTAGCTATCAGCCAGCGCCTTATTGAAGCTATGGGTGGTGAAATTGGGGTGGACTCTAAAGAAGGGTTAGGCAGTACTTTTTGGTTCTCTTTAGATTTAGAAGAGGGCCATAGTATTACAACCTCTAATGATGAAGGAATAGAACCTACTGTGGCGCCAGCCCATTTACTTTTAGTTGAAGATAACCCTGTTAATCAAATGGTCGCGGTTGGTTTTCTTGAGCGTTTAGGCCATAAAGTAACGGCGGTAGATACAGGATCTCTTGCGGAAAAAGCAGTGAAAGAGACGCAGTTTGATATGTTACTTCTAGATATTAATTTACCAGACACTGATGGCGTATCATTACAAAAAAGATTAAGAGATATTGAGAAATCAAAAGAGAATACTGAAGGAAATACACCGATGTTGGCTGTTTCTGCGCACGTATTTAATGAAGATGTTGAGAGCTATTTAGCTGCAGGGTTTGATGGGTTCTTGGCAAAACCATTGGTGGAAAACCAACTTATAAAAATGTTGAATCGTTTTTTGAGTGATGCCCATCAAGTTTCAGAATTGAGTAAGATTTCTGAATCTGAAAAAGTGATTCAAATGAATAATGGTGTGAAAGAAGAGACAATAGCAATGATATTAGACGAGAAAGTACTTCAAAGTGATTTAGCGGTATTAGGTGAAGAGCGAATGCTTAAAATCATTAATTTATTTAAACAGTCTTCTAAAGAGAATGTACTTCAACTAAAAGAAGCAATAGACAGTTCTGATGCGCATCAAGTTAATCAACTAGCACATAAATTAAAAGGTTCAGCAGGAAGTTTAGGACTAATGCAACTTCATTCGCTTTGCCATGCTTACGAGCAGCATGGAAAAAATAATGATATATCACAGTGTAAAAATGATGAACTAAGTCAGATTTATGGCGCTGCAATTTTGTCGATAAATGAATTTTTTACTTAATAAACAGGTAGATAGTGAAAGTCTTCATTCAATTGTGAACTACGTCGATTATTCGCCCTCTTTATGTATTGTTTTTGAGAATTCTAATGATAATGTCCGAGGATATCAGAACTGGTTTGCCTTAGGAGAGGTCATGAAACTAATTGGACGTTTATCAGTAGGTCATAAAATCGCAATTCCATTGTTGGCGATTGTTTTATTATTTAGTACGATTTCAATTCTAAATGTAATTAAGTTGAATCAACAGGAAGGCATTAACTATCAACTTGTTGATCTTGTTCAACCTGTTAATGAAAGTTTGGAAGATGCTTATCGAGATCTTTATCAAGTCACAGCAGCAGCACAAGGACTAATGCTATCGACAACTGTGGCTGATATTGAGCACCATACTTTTGAATTTAAAGATAATGCATATAAAGCACTCCCTCGAATGAAGAAAGTTCAAGGGCTTTATGAAGCCAATATTTTACCTTCTCATACCCAGTTTGAATTAACTACCTTGATTAAAGCGGCTGAAAAGTGGATACAGTTATACGAGCCTCTATTCTCTGACCCGAATAATTCACAAGAATATTATCAAAAAAATAGCGATCAATTAGATGAGCAATTTAAGACGATGCGTAAGCAGTTAAAGTCAATTAGCCGTCTTATTGTAGCAGAACAGGTTAAGCTTAGGGAGCAGAGCTACGAAGGGGTTCAATCCGTAAAATTAATTTCAGAAATTGGTGCCGCGGGTGCTGTTATTCTTGCTTTGCTAGCCATTTGGTCATTAGGTAATGGAATTGTAAGACCGATTAAATCACTTGAGAAAGCCATGTCAGAGGTTGCCTCTGGTGATGCTGACTTAACGCAGCGAATTGCCGTATCTTCTGAAGATGAAATAGGTAAGTTGGCACAAGCGTTTAACCAATTTGTATCAAGAATTCACGGTACAGTATCGAATGTGATTGTCTCATCTAATGCGGTTCGCTCTGAAATGGACAATATTCAAGAAATAACACGAAACATTGCTGAATTTTCTACCAGCCAGCAACAAGAGAGTGAAGTTGTTGCAGCGGCTGTCCATGAGATGCAGGTAACCAGTGATACGGTTAATGAAAATGCGAATGAGGCGGCACAAGCAAGTCTTGGAGCAACAACTGAATCTGAAACGACAGAGGCAATTTTACAACAAACGGTAGTTTCAATTCAGACCTTAGCTGATGAGATTTCACAAGCAGGGGATGTCATTCAAACGTTGGACAGCGATGTATCTAATATTGCATCTATTCTTGATGTGATTAAAGGGATTGCAGAGCAAACGAATTTATTAGCATTGAATGCAGCGATTGAAGCGGCTCGTGCTGGAGAGCAAGGACGTGGCTTTGCCGTTGTTGCTGATGAGGTTAGGGCGCTAGCGAGTAAGACTCAAGACAGTACTGGCGAGATTCAGAAAATGATTGAACGCCTGCAGTCAGGAGCGAAAGAAGCGGTTGTTGCTATGGAATCTAGCACAAAGAGTGGTGAAAATACCATTAAGTTAGCAAACCAAGCTTCACAGTCATTACAACAAATTACGAATGCAATTGTTACTATGAATGATTTGAATACGCAAATAGCAACAGCAGCAAATCAGCAAAGTCATGTTAGCCATGATGTAAACGTAAATGTTCAACGCATTGCGGATAATAGTTCACAAATGGTTACCATGGTGAGCAACTCAGGTAATGCGTGCGAATCACTTTCTGAGCAGTGTCAACAGTTGGATAATTTGGTATCTCAATTTAAAGTTTAATAAATTCAATAAATTCAATAAATTGAAAACAAGTAGCCTACCATTAACGGTAGGCTATTTTTATTTGAGAGTAATAATTATGGTATTATTTTGCGTCTAACACAAAAGAGGCAAAGCGTTTCTTTGTTTCTTTATCTGCTTTTTCATACCAATAATGCAGCATTTGTTCTGCTGTATTTTCGCCTTGTTCGTTTTTAATTTCTTTATGAGTTACTGTTACCATGCCTTCTTTAAAGGCTGCTGGCGCATCAGTGGAATTAAATTGAGCTAATTCAAATTGAATATTTCGACCTACTTGAACACCATGATGAATTAATTGCGCCTGAGTAAATGGGACGATTTCGCCATTTTGGTCAATTAAATTCCAATTCAGTTCAGTATTAAAGGCTTCGGCTTTCTCTGGAGAATTATACGTAGGGAATTTAAAGGCTAACTCTTTATCTGAAGCTGAAAATTTAGAGACGATAATATCACTAGATACAATAATGTTGTCTTTACCTTGCTTAAATACAGGATTGTATCGGAATGCAATTTGATGCTCGCCATTCTCTAACTCAAGGGTTGATGTGGTTGAGAAAAAAGAGCTCTTAAGCTCAACTTCTTGGTTATCAACTAATAATAGTTCAACGTTGTCTGGCACCGTTAATTGAATGGCAGCGTTAGCAGAAATGGATGAAAGAAGACAGAAACTAGCAGCAAAAAGAGAATGAATTTTCATTGAGTACACCTCATCATAATAATTTTAATTAAGTGTACTTAGATTATGAAGATAAGGAAATGGTTATAAAAGAGAATGTGAAAAGTAAAAATATTGATTAGATATGACAGAAAAGGTTTTGTGGTGATTCTACTTCAAAGTGGAAAAGTTAACATAAAATGATTCTGTTGTTTTAGTTATTTCAACTACGGCAATTAACCAACCAAATATTAAAAAGTCAATCTGAAGTAAAACTAACGATTTAATCAGATAAACCAGTCAATATAAACAAAGCAACCAGTGAGAAGGGAACAGATTTAAGCTTGAATTTGGGAAATATGAGCATGAGTTATTCGATAATAAGAATGAAAAAATCTAGTAGTATGAATCTCCTTCGCGTGAAACTCACTTTAAATACGAAAGGTTAAATATTTGTTTGCTGCGTGACAATGTATTAATGATTGTTGTTTACATGGAAATAATATGTTTTTTATTGTGTTTATTTAAGTTAACTGTGCTATTGTGGCCTTTCTTCCCTACCGCTTAGTAGGGACCTCTCGTTCTTTCCGATATGACACTTCGGCACCCACCAGTTGCCCCTCTAAGCCTTAAATTATTAGGCTTTTCTATGTCAAAATTAAACCAAAGTTATTCAAAAATATCTCTCAACAGCAAAATTGAATTGGACTCTACTTCTAAACCATTTGATTTATTATTTAGTCAAATTAATCCAATTACCCCTACTGCTATTATCTATTGTGAAGGTCATTTTGGAGATGTTGATGGAAAAACAGCGAATGGTCTTATAAGACATTCACATAATTACAGAATTCTTTCTGTTATTGATAGTAAAAAAGCAGGTTTAGATTCAGGAGAGGTACTGGGAGAAGAAAAAAACGGAATTCCTATAGTCTCTGATATTAAAGAAGCTGTTGCTCTTGCTGAAGACCTCCCTGATTACTTCATATTTGGAATAGCACCATCTAGCGGAGTATTAACTGATTTTGAAAAAGAGATAGTTCTTTATGCAATGTCATTAAATATGAATATTGTAAGTGGGCTACATGAATTTTTAACCGAAAATATTGAATTTATAGAAGCAAGTAAAAAGTATAGTGTGAATATTTTAGATGTGCGAAAACCTAAAGATAAAAAAGAGTTAAAAGCATTTAGCGGGAAAATCCATAAGGTAACCTGTCCACGTATTGCCGTTATGGGAACTGACTGTGCGATAGGAAAACGAACAACAGCAACGATATTAACAAAAATCTTACGAGAAAAAGGTCTTAAAGTTATTATGATTGCAACAGGGCAAACAGGTATTATTCAAGGTGCACCTTATAGCGTGGCTCTAGACGCTGTACCTTCTCAGTTTTGTGCGGGAGAGTTAGAAGCAGTTATTGTTGAAGCTTATGAGAAAGAAAATCCTGATCTTATTATCATAGAAGGGCAAGGTTCGTTAAGTCATCCTGCATTTTCTACTAGTGCTTTCATATTAAGAGGAAGTTGTCCGACTGGTGTTATTTTACAACATGCACCTAAAAGACTTCATCGTAGTGATTTCCCCGAGATGCCTATGCCATCAGTTGCTTCTGAAGTCGAGCTTATTGAAATGTTTTCTAATACCTCTGTCATAGGATTAACTTTAAATCATGAAGGAATGTCTGCGGAAGAAGTGGCTCTTTCTATTCAAACATATTCAGCTCAATTGAATATTCCTGTTACAGATGCTTTAGCTCAACCTGCTGATGATTTTCTGAATATGATGTTAACTGTTTTTCCTGCACTAGAAAAAAACATGATAATGAACACTTGAGCTATCCTCGGTTAGATATTAATTGCACTAAGATTTATTTTAATACTCGAACATTAATTAATAAGCTTTATAAAAAAAGGATATCAATAACGCCAGTTACAAAAGTATTTTTAGGTAACCCAATAATTACAAATGTATTGATAAATGCAGGGGTAAATATGATTGCTGATTCGCGCGTAGAGAATATTGAAAGAATAAAATTGTCAGGAATTAAAATACCTACGATGTTAATTAGAACACCAATGATTAGTCAGATAACGAATGTGCTTAAATATTGTAATTTTAGTCTTAACACTGAAGTTTCAGTAATTAAAAAACTGTCATTAGAAGCTTGTAAATTAGATATTAAGCATGGGGTCATTATAATGATTGAACTTGGTGATCTTAGAGAAGGGGTTATGCCTCATCAATTATTTGATTTTGTCAATAAAATAATAAAGTTGCCGAATATTATCATTAAAGGTATAGGGGTGAATCTTGCTTGTCGTTATGGTGTAGTTCCAGATAAAATGAAGATGTCTCAACTTTCTGAGCTTGCGACTAGTGTTGAAAATAAATTTAATATTAAATTAGATATTATTTCTGGTGGTAATTCTGCATCTCTTTATTGGGCGATTAATAATAAGAATCAAACAAGGGTTAATAATCTTCGATTAGGGGAGTCTATTTTCTTAGGATGTGAATCTCTTTATCAAAAACCGATTAAAGGATTATTTACTGATGCAATAACACTGACGGCTGAGGTAATTGAATCAAAAATAAAACCATCTTTACCTTGGGGAGAAAGAGGGTGTAATGCCTTTGGAGAAAAGGAAGATATCTGCGATAGAGGATTAGTGTTACAAGCCATTATTGCTTTAGGGCGACAAGATGTTTCGATATCAGGGATCAAAGCTCCTAAAGGGATAACTATAGTATCCTCAACCAGTGACCATTTAGTTGTTGAGGCGATTAAGTATCCACTATTTGTTGGTCAAAAAATAAAGTTTGAATTAGATTATAGTGGTTTATTATCTTCGATGTCTTCACCGTTCATATATAAAAACTTTCAAAATGTAAAAGGATTTGAATTATTAAAGAAGTAATAATGTAAATGTTTATTTGTAGGGTGTTTTTATTTTTATTTTTGTTGTGTTCACTTCTTTCTTGTAGTTCAAAGATAAATAATAAACTTATTTTTTCATTGACTAATTATAGGGCTGATATTATATCAAAATATTTACCTTATAAAGTTGGTAGTGTGACGTTATTATCAGTGACGGCAGTTAATGATAGGGTTAATATATATGTAATGGTAAGTAAATATATAAATATTAAGAGGTTGTTATATAATGTCACTGTGAGGTTTTGTGAAAATATAGAAACAAGAGGTTTGCTGAATCGAGGTGTTTCTTATCGAATTGTTATTTTGAATACAAAAAAAACAAAAGAATTAGAACATGTAATAACTTTAAACTTATGTGCTAAAAATAGTGATTTTAATGAGCCAACATAATTTTCATACTAAAATTAATAACGCAGTGTTATTAGACTATGATAGTTTTAGTTTATGGGAAAGAGCGTTTCTTTCTGATATTTTATACAGGATAACCTATAAAAAGAGTATATCAAAAAAACAAGAGGCATTAGTAATTAAAATAATAGATAAGAGGCTCTTATAATCTAAAGAATTGGAAATATGATTTTTATTACTTATGATAAATATGTAGGGTAAGATAATTTATATATAAAAGCCCTTTAATTTAAGGCTTTTATATTTTAGAGTATGTAGATTTGAGATGTTGTCACTTTCCTTTTTCAAAATTAAATGATATTAATACGTTAATTTATACTAAGTACTAACGGGAAAGTTTTCAATACTTAAGTTATTGATATCATGTAAAGTGATAGACCTTAAATTCCCGATAACTTCTTTGTAGGTACTTAATGAAGTACTATTTTATCTAATGCTTTTATAGCAACAACAAATTCTCCGTCATACTTCGGAATCCTTCTTCAATGAATGACTCACTTGTTCTTGCGACACTATATTAAGTTACGATACTTTAATTAATCAGATAAAGGTGTACGAATGCTACCTATTAAAAATTACCAATAAGCAATAGTTGAGCAGATTATTCAACAAGCCTCTTCCTTACCGATCCTCCTTATTTTCAAGTAAAGAAAAACGTATGAGATAACCAGTGGCTTGATGTTGAAATGTTTCTTACGTGGCTACGGTTGATAAGTTGTCGAAATAAAAATCCATGGTCATAGTGAGTTTAAATTTGATATAAAACATATAGTTAAATAATAAAAAAGCCCCTAACTAGAGGGGCAAGAGTTTCCATCGCTTTGTTATTATTCTTTGAATCAATTAACCAAAGTCACCGTTTACATAGCCTTGTGTGCGGTCATCTTTTGGTTTTGAGAAAATAATTTGAGTGTCATCGTGCTCAACCAATTCACCCATTAGGAAGAAAGCCGTTTTATCTGAGATGCGGCGTGCTTGCTGCATTGAGTGAGTCACAATAACAATGGTGTAATCTTTCTTTAGGGTTTCCATTAGCTCTTCAATTTTATGCGTTGCTATTGGATCAAGTGCTGATGTTGGTTCATCCATTAAAATAATGTCTGGTTGCATTGCAATCGTTCGTGCAATACATAGGCGTTGTTGTTGACCACCAGATAATCCAAAAGCATGTGATTTTAGACGATCTTTCACCTCATCCCATAATGCTGCACTGCGTAATGATTTCTCTACTACAGCATCTAACTCTTTCTTATCTTTAACGCCCTGTGCTTTTAAGCCGTAAGCGACGTTTTCATAAATGCTCATTGGGAATGGGTTCGCTTTTTGGAAAACCATTCCAACTTTGATGCGTAGGTCAGCAACATCAATGTTACCGTAAATATCGTTACCATCTAGACTGACAAGACCTGTGATTTTTACGTCTTCAATCAAATCATTCATGCGGTTTAAACAACGTAAAAGGGTTGATTTACCACAGCCAGAAGGACCAATAAGTGCCGTTACTTGCTTTGCAGGGATTGGCAAATTGATGTTTTTAAGCGCTTGGTTTTGTCCGTAAAAAAGGTCTAGGTTTTCAATATTAAACTTATTCATTGTATTTTCCTTATCAGCCGCAACTTATTGTCGTGCCACTGATTTAATTTATTTTAGTAAGATGCTTTATTGATTTTTCGAGCCAATAGCTTGGTTAGCATATTAATGATAAGAACAAGAACGATAAGTACGGTTGCCGTTCCATATGCTTGGTTCCACTCGTCGATAGTAAATAATTCTGTCGTTAGCTTATAAAGGTGAACGGTTAGTGTACGACCTGAATCCAGTAATGAATCAGGAATACGAGCTACCATACCAGCTGTTAAAAATACAGGCGCAGACTCACCGATAACACGACCAATACTCAAAATAACGGAAGTTAAAATACCTGGTATTGCACTTGGTAAGATTAAGCGCCAAATCGTATAAATTTTTGATGCGCCAAGTCCGTATGAACCTTCACGAAATGTTTGAGGCACAGCCATTAACGCTTCTTCTGTTGTACGAATTATTACTGGTAGTATCAAAATACTCAGTGTTAGAGCGCCAGATAGGATAGAGAATCCAAGACCTAGAATACCAACAAAGAAAGTCATACCAAATAAACCAAAGATAATCGATGGAATACCCGCTAACGATTCAGTACAAAAGCGAATCACTTTAACCAGTTTACTGCCTACCTTTGCATATTCGGTTAAGTAAATTGCCGTCATGATCCCAAGCGGGGCAGCAACAGCAATAGAAGCAAACACCATGTATAAGGTTGCGACTATCATAGGGAAGATACCGTGTTCTTCGCCTGTTCGTGTGTAGTTATCGGTAATGAATGACCAACTTACGTGTTGCATGCCATTCGAAAGGATGTACCAGATAATCCAAAATAGGAAACCTACGGTAATTGCAGCAGATAACCAAATGAATCCTGAAGCAATCTGGTCTTTAATTTGACGCTGTTTCTTTAATTTATTCATGATCTTATTTCGCCGTTTCACGGTTTAAGTAAAGAAGAATGCCATTAAGAGACATGATAAATACAAGCAATACCACACCGGTTGCGTATAGGGCGTTGGCGTGAATGCCACTTGCGTATGACATTTCAATTGCGATATTTGCGGTTAATGTTCGAGCTGAATCTAAAATTCCTTCCGGCATTGCTGGGGCGTTACCCATTACCATGATGATTGCCATGGTTTCTCCTAATGCACGAGCAATACCAAGAATTACGCCTGTCATGATACCTGAACGAGCAGCAGGAAGAAGGATACGAAAAATAGTAAATATTTTAGAAGCGCCAAGTGCCAGTGAACCTTCTCTGTATGTTGACGGAACCGCACGGATGGATGTTTCAGATACCGTAATTACCGTTGGAAGGATCATCACACCAAGAACAATAATACCAGCAAGAATAGTGTTACCTGCAGGGACTTGGAATATGTCTTGAATTAATGGAACAATAATAACAAGGCCAAAGAAGCCATAGACAACTGATGGGATACCCGCGAGAAGTTCAACGGCTGGACGAATAATATCAGCGATTCGTTTAGGTGCAATTTCAGCAATAAAAATAGCGGTAAGAATACCAACGGGAACCCCAACTAATACCGCGCCAAAAGTAGACACAACTGAGGCAACGATCATGGTGAATACACCATACAGTGCAGGTGGCAACCAATCTTGGCCTAATACAATACCACTCACACCAGCTTGCTGAAATGCAGGGATACTTTCTTTAATGATGAAATAAGCGATAGTCGCTAGTGAAACAATACCAATAACAGCACAACTTAAAAATAAGCCGTGGAAAATGCGTTCTCTCCAATCTACTCGTTTCTTTTCTCGTAATGGACTGTTAGATGGTTTTACTTGATTTTCTGTATTTTGATTATTCATTGCGATGGTCATAATAAATACTCACATGTCGAAAAATTCGAAATGGAAAAATGCCCAACCTTCGCAGGTCAGGCAATAGGGTAGAAATTAGTTAACTGAGATGTAGCCTTTCTTTTCAACAAGGTTTTGAGCGGTTTCAGCTGTCATCCAATCAAGGAATTTTTGAGCTTCTGCTGATGGTTGGCCTTCTTTGTATAGAACAAGGAATGGACGTGATACTTTGTATGTGCCGTTTTTGATATCTGCAATACTTGGCTCTACATTATCAATTGCTAGTGCGTGTACTGAGCTATCAACAGTACCTAAAGAGATGTAACCAATTGCGTATGGGTTACTTGCTACCATTGTTTTTAGAGCACCGTTGCCGTTAGCAACTTGAGCTCGTTGTGAAATCGCTGATACTTTCATGCCTGATACTTTTTTCTTCAGGCTCATGATGTCTTCAAATGCACCACGAGTACCAGATGCAGTATCACGAGTAATTACAACAACAGGTTTGTCTGCGCCGCCTACTTCCTTCCAGTTTTTCACTTCACCTTTGTAGATAGCCGTTACTTGCTCTGATGTTAACCCTTTAAGTTTGTTACTTGGGTTTACTACAACAGCGATACCATCATGAGCGACAATCAGCTCTTTAAGTGCTGGTTCTTTTTCTGATGATTTTAGATTACGTGAAGACATACCTAAATCAGCAGACCCATTTTTTGCTGCTTTTACACCAGCAGAGGAGCCTGGACCTTGAACTTCGATAAATACGTTTGAATGGTCTTTCATGTAAGTTTCAGAAAACACTTCCATAAGAGGAGTGACACTGCTTGAACCTACTGCAGAAATGGTTTCCTTTGCTAAAGTTGGTGCTGCTACTACTGAACTAATAATTGCTAGTGCGCCGATTACTGACTTTTTCATTTTCATTTCCTTTGTCTGGCATTCATGCCGTAATTAAGTTGACGAGGTCACTTTAGGAAAATTATGTGACAGTTATATTTCAGTTTTCTTAAATGTGTATTACATGAGAAGAAAGGTTAACTCTGATTCTTACTATTTCGAGGGGGAAGGTTTATATTTGTATTTGTTTTTATTGGGGATTTTATGGATATTGAAAATAAAAAAGGCGGTAACCTTTTATGGTTTCACCGCCTTTAAATAAATAATTAAATGTGTTTTTAATGACTGCAAACAGAGCAATTAGGCATTTTAGCCAACTTCATTTCTCGCCAATTCATCGATAGGGCATCAAGAATTAGCAGTTTACTGATTAAAGGTTGACCGTAATTGGCTAATACTTTTATCGCTTCTAGGGCTTGGACTGAGCCAATAATTCCAACAACAGGAGACATTACCCCCGCTTCTACACAAGTTAATGCTTGTTGGCCAAATAAGCTGCTTAAACATTGGTAGCAAGGCTCATCATCTTGATAAGTATAAACACTGACTTGACCTTCCATACGAATTGCAGCACCAGAAACTAATGGTGTTTTAGATTCAAAACATAATCGGTTTAATTGGTTACGTGTATCGACATTATCGGTGCCATCAAGAACAAGATCATGAGAGGCAATTAATGAGCGTAACTCGTCATCAGATAGACGCTTATCTACCGTGTTGATGTGGCAGTTTGGGTTAATTCGATTTAACGCCATTTTAGCTGATACAACTTTCTTTACACCGATAGTCTCATCACTGTGTAATACTTGTCGCTGAAGATTTGAAAGCTCAACGCTGTCATCATCAACCAGAGTCAGATTTCCAATGCCCGCCGCTGCTAAATATTGACTAGATGCGCAACCTAGACCTCCAGCACCAATGATCAGTATAGAGCTTGCTTTTAATGCTTCTTGGCCATCAAAATCAAAATTACGTAAGATGATTTGACGGTTATAACGAAGCATTTCATTATCAGTTAATTCACTCATGAATAAGCTCTTAGTATAGTGATGCGTTGAAAAGTTCGATGTTAACCGTTTCACCCGCTTCAACACGGCCACGCTCACGTTCTAATACGACGAAGCAATTGGCAACACTCATTGAACTGAAGGCACCAGAACCTTGATTACCCGTCGTCGATACCTCAAATTGGCCTTGTTCATTAATAGAATAAATGCCACGTTGATAGTCAGTACGGCCAGGGTGTTTTTTAAATGCAGATGTTGCTTTTGCAGGGATTGATTTTGGTGCTTCCCATTTTGTATGGCCCGCAAGTTTTGCAAGCATTGGCTGTACAAGTACATACATGGTTAACATTGCTGATACTGGGTTTCCAGGTAAACCGCAGAAGTAAGAATTTGGTAATTGACCAAAAGCAAAAGGTTTACCTGGTTTAATGGCCAATTTCCAAAAACCGATCTGACCTAATTCATCCAAAATATCTTTAGTATAATCCGCTTCGCCAACACTTACGCCGCCAGAAGTAACAACAACATCGGCTTCTTTGTTAGCTTTTAAGAATACTTCTTTTAGTGTTTCTGGGCAGTCAGGGATAATACCAAGATCGATCGCTTCGCAACCAAAACGTTCAATTAATACTTTAATACCGTAGCGATTACTGTCGTAGATTTGACCATCTTCTAGTGGTTGACCAAGGGGCTTAAGCTCGTCACCTGTTGAGAAGAAAGCGACTTTTGGCTTATTTACTACGGGAATATCATTAATACCTAATGATGCAATTAACGGAATGTCGCGTGGCGTTAAACGATGACCTTTAGCAAGGACAGTTTGACCTTGAGATACATCGTCGCCAATCGGACGAATGTTCGCCTGTGGTTTTACATCTGCAAGATTAAGTTCAAAGGTAATGCCTGCATCTGATTCTGCTGTTAATTCTTGCATAATCACCGCATCACAGCCTTCAGGGATTTTAGCTCCTGTCATAATGCGAATGGTAGTTTGTGTTTGCCATTCACCTTCAAATGGCACACCAGCAAAAGACTTACCAGCGACAGGTAAGGTTAAAGATTGCTCTAAATCTGCAATACGTACCGCATAACCGTCCATTGCCGAGTTAGCAAATGGGGGAACATTAATAGGAGAACGAATATCTTCAGCTAATACAAAGCCAATGGCGTCAGCAAGCGCTAAAGAATGGGTCTTTGATACTGGAGAAACTTGAGATAATAAGGTTTCTAAAGCGGTTTCTACTGGAATTAAACCTTGAGTTGCGCAGCAATCCATTAGGGTACTCTCTACATTAATCGTAATAATGATTGAACATTACCATATTTTGACCTTTAACATCTAATAGACCTAATAAAATCAGGGTGTATTTATTTGACAGAGCAGGTATCCTTAGCGAAGTTCAATTGATTATGGAATTTTGGAGTATACGATGTCATCACTTAGTGAATCAGCCGTATTAGTGCGTGATGCCCTTGTTGCACGTGGTCTTGAGACGCCAATGAAAGAAAATGGTGTTAGTCGAGAAGAAAAAAAAGAGCGCATAGAAGAGCATATGCGTGAAATTCTAACGCTATTAAGCCTTGATCTTAGTGATGATAGCTTAGAGGAAACACCACACCGTATTGCAAAGATGTATGTGGATGAAATTTTCTCTGGTTTAGATTATGCAAATTTTCCGAAAATCACAGTGATTGAAAATAAAATGAATTGTGATGAAATGGTACGTGTTAACGATATTACGTTAACCAGTACTTGTGAGCATCATCTAGTGACGATTGATGGTAAAGCTACGGTTGCTTATATCCCACGTGGAAAGATCATCGGATTATCTAAAATTAACCGCATTGTTCGCTTTTTTGCGCAGCGTCCACAAGTTCAAGAGCGTATGACGCAACAAATTTTAGTGGCTTTGCAAACCTTATTAGGCAGTGACGATGTAGCGATCACAATGGAAGCGACGCATTATTGTGTTAAGTCTCGTGGCGTTATGGATGCAACAAGCAGCACAACAACGACTGCGCTTGGTGGGATTTTTAAGAGAAACCCAGCAACAAGACATGAGTTTTTAAGCGGTATCCGCTAGATATTACGACAGCATAGACAGTAAAAAGCCCGTAACTTAGTCGATAAGTTACGGGCTTTTTTAATATGTATTTAAAGCAGCGGACTGAACATTGAGAAGAATCGTTCAGTAAAGCGATGAGGTAAGTTACGCTGTTGCCATATTGCGAGTTCTATCGGGGTAGATTGTTCTAGATAACCGTCTAATACCCATGATAATTGTTTGGTAAATTCAGGATCATCAACGATCAAACTGACTTCAAAATTTAGCCAAAAGCTACGCATATCTAAATTTACGGTACCAATAATACAATAGCTATCATCAATCACTACTGATTTGGTATGTAGCAAGCCACCATTAAACTCATAAATATGAACGCCTGCTTTTAATAGCGTTTCAAAAAATGATTTAGATGCCCAACTGACCATTAAAGAGTCATTTTTCTTTGGTAAAATAAGCTTTACCTCCACGCCACGATGAGCCGTAGTTCGTAACGTATGCAGCAATATTTCACTAGGTACAAAATAAGGCGTAGTAATAGTGATTGATTTTCTTGCTTGATTAATCGCGGTAATCAATACTTGTTGAATAATATCGTCAGGCATCCCTGGGCCTGATGGAACAACTTGTGTCGTATGGTTGAATGGGTCAATCGATATTGGACATTCAGGCAGTGCAGGCAATTCTCTGATCCCTGTCTCCACTTCCCAATCCCATGCATGAATCGTATTTAAAACAGCAACATTAGGGCCAGTAATGCGGATCATGACGTCAACCCATTGCCCAACCCCTGAATTTTGCTTGAAGTATTGTGGGTCAACGAGATTCATTGAACCTGTGTAAGCAACCTGATTATCGATAACCACAATTTTACGGTGTAGGCGCAGATCCAGTCGACGAAAGAACATACGAAATGGACTTACACTTAACGCTTCTACTATGTTAACACCTGAATCTTTAAGCAGCTTTGGCCAATGACTTTTGAAAAAATCGATACTGCCTGCCGAATCTAAAAGTACGTTGACGGTCACTCCACGTTTAGCTGCTTTAATTAATGCACTCGCAACACTATCTGCCAAGCCACCATGGTGCCAAATGTAAAATTCCATATTGATTTCATGTTCAGCTTTTTCAATATCTCGAACAATAGCGGTGAGGATCTCTGATGGTGTATTAAGTAAAGATAAAGTGTCCCCACTGAGGGCAGGTATGCCCACACGATTTGAGCAGAGATTATGTATTGACGAAATTCGATGAGAGATTGATTGTGGTTGGTGGTGCTGACAATGGTGGACTTGTGCGAACCACTCCTCATAAGGCGTAAACATGGCCTTTGCACGCTCTCCCCTTGTTCGTCCTAAATTTAGCTCACCGATCAGAAAGTAGGCGATAACGCCAAGAACAGGAATGATATATATGATCATTAGCCACGCAAGTGAGACACCAACAGGTCTTGGTTTGAAAACCACCCGTATTGTTACACCAGCTACTAATAACCAATATAAGATGAAACCGATAAGAGTAAGCGCTTGATAAAATTTATCCATTAACCTTGATCGCAAGAGTGGTAAGTGAATCTATATTAAATCAGGAGTCGAAGGAAATAAGTAGGGTATAAGGAAAATATTTACAAAATAAAGCGTATTGATGATTTTGTAAACACTTAAGTTAAAAAAGAGGGCTGTACGTTAAAAAATATGATTACCGGGGTTTCAATTTTATTCTCAAACTGTTTTACTTGCAAATATTGAGCGTTATTCAACAATTTTTAGAGTGTACATAATTTTATACACCATTTTGATGCTCATATATAAACACAGTGCATACACAACAATATAGAATATTTGGAGAATTTGTGGCTATGAGTAATACCACTAAGCCCCGTGATACCTGGGGTTCAAAATTAGGATTTGTAATGGCTGCAGCAGGTTCTGCTGTTGGTCTAGGTAATATTTGGAAATTTCCATATACAGCGGGTGAGAATGGTGGTGGTGCATTTGTTGCTATTTATCTATTCTTTGTGATTTTTATTGGTTTTAGCGTAATGCTAACCGAGTTTGCTATCGGCCGTCGTACTCAAAAATCGGCAGTTGGCGCATTTAAGTCGACGGATCGTCGTTGGACGTTCGCTGGTGTGATTGGTGTCGTGAGTGGTCTGTTGATCATGGGCTTTTACCCAGTTGTTGGTGGTTGGGCAATTGCTTATATCGGTAAAGTAGGGACAGGTCTTTTAGATGCTCCTGAGGCAATTGGAGATAGTTTCGGTGGATTCATTTCTGATCCGGTTCAACCGTTAATGTGGATGGGCGCATATTTACTTCTAAACATCGTTATCGTAATGAAGGGTATTTCAGGCGGTATTGAAAAAGCGGGTAAGGTATTAATGCCGTTACTTTTCATTATCCTGATTATTGTTTCTGTTAAGGGACTTATGCTTCCAGGAGCGATGGCGGGTCTTGAATTCTTGTTCAGTCCTGACTTTTCTAAAATTGATAGTAACGTTATTCTTGCTGCGCTTGGTCAAGCATTCTTCTCATTATCTCTTGGTATGGGTTGTATGATGACATATGGCTCTTATCTGAAGAAGAAAGAAAACCTAGTTCAAACAACAGCAATGGTTACAGCAATGGATACGGGTGTGGCGATCCTTGCTGGTGTAGCAATGTTCCCTGCAATGTTTGCGTTTGGTATGGCCCCAACAGCAGGCCCTGGTCTTGTATTTGTAGTTGTACCTCAGCTGTTTGCTGAAATGGGTGGCGTTATTGGCCTTCTACTTGCTCTGATGTTCTTCATTGGTTTAAGTGTAGCTGCATTAACATCTTCTGTTTCACTACTAGAAGTTGTGGTTTCTTACTTAATTGATGAGAAAGGCTTATCACGAGTTAAAGCGGTTATTACAGCAAGTTCAGTGATGGCAATTCTATGTATCTTTGCTTCACTATCTTTAGGCGGTGTTGGACCAACATTGTTTGATACTGGTGCGTTCGATATCTTCGATCTTCTTACAGATAAGATCTTCTTAGCGGTTGGCGGTATGTTGGTATGTATCTTTGCCGGTTGGAGATTGACGCGTGAAGATTTAGAAAATGAAGTGACAAACGGCGGCGAAGTGAAGTTCCCACTGTTCGGCTTATGGTACGCTTTAGTTAAGTACGTTATCCCTGTTGCAATCGCAATCGTTGCATTCATGGGTATTTCATCTGGTTTTGATAGTGGTAAAGGCCCTATCATGCTGCTAGGTGTAGCTATTATTGCTGGCTCAGCGTTAATCTCGAAGAAGTTTTAATCTGAAATAACCAGAAACGAGAGTCTGGTGGTTCTCGTTTTTTTATACCTAACTAAATATAGGGATATTAATCAGTAGTAGATGATTGTAACTCTTACTTTATTTATACAAACATAAAAAAGCCTGATAAATAATCAGGCTTTAATTTTACTATGCATGTTCAATTAGGTTATTCAACGTCACCATCAATGTAATACCACTTTCCACCTTCCTTTAAAAAACGAGAGTGTTCTTTCAATTGATGCAGTTGACCATCTTCTGAATAGGTTGCTTTAAATGAAACAAAACCTTCATTATCAATTTGGTCAGATAGATGTGCAGAGATTACTTTTAACTTGCGCCAATCGAGTTGGGTTGAATCTTCAATACCTTCTCTAAACTCTTCGGCGTTACAAGTTGGGTGATAAGTATCAATAATATATTGAGTAAGTTTCTTTACATGAGCACTGTAGCGTGAACGCATCAATAGCTCTGGTGTTATTGCTAAAGCATGGTTGTTGTGAATAGGCTCACAGCACACTGAATAATTTTTTTTAGTACCACACGGGCAATGATTCGATTTAGACATTGATAATATTTGCTCTTTAATTTTCCATGTCATCTACCCATTCGGCAGATTCTTTGTAGCAGTTTGTAAATTCTTCTTCAGTAATCTTCAAGGTGGCACAGCATTTTGAAACGACGTTCCAATTCGCTTTCTCATAACTTTCAATGGCTAAAATGAGCATACCAAGTGCCCCTTTACGTTCAGTAAGAGCGAGTTTTATTTCTGTCGAAATAGGTAAGTGCTGAATTAAGCTATTTAAAGGTTGGTCTAATAATGGCTCTAATAATGAAAATAAGCCGACTAAGAATGCTTGGCTTGGTTCAAGTTTAATGTTTGTTTTGGTTACGATCAGTTCACACAATTTCGCTCTATGAATCGACAATGTGTACAGTGATTGCGGTTTATGTTGCGTGGCATGAGCAACGGCAACTAAAGAGATAAATTGACGTAACTTAGTTTCACCTAAATAGACAAGAGCCTGCTTAAAAGAGGTGATTGGTTTATCAATGACTGAAGAGGCATTAACAAAGCGCAGTAATTTATAAGATAATGAGACATCTTGAACTAAGTATTTTTCAACGGCATTAAAGTCAACAATCGGTGCTGAGATTTCTTTATATAGCTGCATTATTGACAATTGATTTGGTTGAATCGCTCGCTGTTGCAACATTTCAGGTTTACTAAAAAAATAGCCTTGAAAATAAGTAAAACCTGCTGCTTTTGCTTGTTCGAATTCTTCGTAAGTTTCTACTTTTTCAGCTAAAAATTCGATGTTATATTTCTCACAGTGACGGATAAATAACTTTGCTTTTAAAATAGGGATTGCTCGAATATCAAACTTGATGATATCGATGTAAGGCAAAAAAGGCGTCCATAGAGGGTTTGGTTCAAAGTCATCTAGAGCTAACTTATAACCACGCTTAGATAATGTTTTGATGGCATCAAGTAGCTCTTGATTTGGAATGCAATCTTCGAGGATTTCAACCACTAAATTATTGGCGCTGAATAGAGTAGGTACCAGGTTGATTAAGCTTTGATGAGGAAAGTTTACAAATCCAAGTTTGTTATTTGTCGCATTACACTGAGAGCTTAGAAAGTGGTCTGACAGTAATCGGCTCGTTGCTGCTTCTGCTTCAACTGCAGGAAAGGTGTTTTTTGGACCATCACGGAACAATAATTCATAACCAATCGTATTTTTTTTCAAGTCTAGGATCGGTTGACGAGCAACATATGAGTACATAACAACTATTCTCTACAGCGTGTTGGATCGAAACTTGTTTCATCATAGTCTTTTTACGGTAAAAAGACTATAAATCTCCTTATTGGATAGATAAGGAGCGGTAATTAATGTGATTTATTTAAAACTTTTATTCTGAAGTGTATATTTATTGTTCTTAAATTCAAGAATAGATCCTTGAGTGTACCAATCACCAAGCACAATACGAGTCATCTCTTCTGAGTTGTGATTAAAAGTATGCACATTGGGACGATGTGTATGCCCGTGGATCAGCCTTTTAACGCCTTCTTGTCGCATTACTCTTTCTACTTCACTTTGAGTAACGTCCATAATCGTGAGTTTTTTGTGCTGTTTCTTTTCTTTGATTTTATCTTGCACATTTTTCACAATACGCTGGCGAATAAACAGAGGAATACGGTTAAATACCCATTGTAACCATGGCTGATGGACTTTAGCGCGGAACTCTTGATATTTGATATCATCAATACATAAAGTATCACCGTGCATGATAAGTACTTTTTCGTTATTGATATCAATCACCGTGTGATCGGCTAGGAGTTGAACTCCCGTTTCTTTACAAAAGCGTTTATTTAATAAGAAGTCACGATTACCCTGAATGAAGTAACACTTAACACCATGTTGGGTTAATGCTTTAAATGCTTCTTTAATTACTACATTAAAGGGAGAGTTATCATCATCACCGATCCAAAACTCAAACAAATCACCTAACACGTACAGTTTCTCTGCATGAATGGCCTCTGTATTCATAAAGTCTAAAAAACAATCAGTAATATCAGGGCGAAGAGGCGAGAGGTGAAGATCAGAAATAAATAAAATAGTCATAGAATGCTTTTTGTTGGAGTGATGAAGATGCTAGCCCTTAAGGAATAAGAGCCAGCATAAACAGAATTATTCTGTAATTGTAGTACCAGTAATGAATACTTCTTCAACTGGAACATCTTGGTGTACGTAACCGTAGTTACCAGTAGCAACACCTTTGATCTTGTTTACTACGTCCATGCCTTCAACTACTTCAGCGAATACACAGTAACCCCAACCATCCATAGACTCAGATTTAAAATCTAGGAATTTATTGTCGTTTACGTTGATGAAGAATTGAGAACTTGCTGAATGCGGTTCCATAGTACGAGCCATTGCTAATGTACCTACTTTATTGCTTAGGCCATTATTTGCTTCATTTTTGATCGTAGCACGACCTGTTTTCTCTTCAAGACCAGAAGTCATGCCGCCGCCTTGAACCATAAAGCCATCAATTACACGGTGGAAAAGTGTATTGTCGTAAAAACCATCTTGACAGTATTGTAGGAAGTTAGCACAAGTTGCAGGTGCTTTATCTTCATGAAGCTTAACTGTGATGTCACCAAATGATGTGTGAAGGATGATCATGAAATTACCTTTGTAATTGTATTTAAATAGAATTTGATTTTACCTAAGATTAACGAGGATCTACAGGGAATTTTCTTGCTATCATTACTTAATATAGGTTTAATAGCCTTTATATATCCTTTAAACAAATAATGAGTAAAAAAAGAGCATGTTGAAAATATATAACTCAATTACACGTCAAAAAGAAGAATTTAAACCAATTACCGAAGGTAAAGTCGGTATGTATGTGTGTGGGGTTACCATTTACGACTTGTGCCACATTGGTCACGGCCGTACGTTTGTCTCTTTTGATGTGATTTCTCGTTATTTACGTTTCTTAGGTTACGACCTTACTTTTGTGCGTAATATTACCGATATTGATGACAAGATCATTAAGCGTGCTGCTGAGAATGGTGAAACATGTGATGCACTTACTGAGCGTTTAATTGCCGATATGCACGCTGATTTTGATGCGTTAAATATGAAACGTCCAGATGTTGAACCAAGAGCGACTGAATACATTTCAGAAATTATTGAATTGGTTGATCGTCTAATTGAACGCGGCTTTGCTTATGTTGCATCAAATGGTGATGTCATGTTTGAAGTTAAAAAATACGATGAATATGGTCGCCTTTCTCGCCAAGATCTTGAACAGCTTCAAGCGGGCTCTCGTGTAACCATTGAAGAAGCAAGCGTTAAACGCAGTGGTATGGATTTCGTTTTATGGAAAATGTCTAAGCCGGGTGAACCTACATGGGAATCACCTTGGGGACCTGGTCGTCCTGGCTGGCATATTGAATGTTCAGCGATGAACTCTTCTATTCTGGGTAATCATTTTGATATTCATGGTGGTGGATCTGATTTAATGTTCCCACACCACGAAAATGAAATTGCGCAATCATGCTGTGCTCATGACTCTAAGTATGTAAATACATGGATGCACAGTGGCATGGTTATGGTTGATCGTGAGAAGATGTCTAAATCATTAGGTAACTTCTTTACTATCCGTGATGTGTTAGCACACTACGATTCAGAGACGGTTCGTTATTTCTTAATGTCTGGTCACTACCGTAGCCAATTAAACTACAGTGAAGATAACTTGAACCAAGCTCGTGCGTCATTAGAGCGTTTATATACGTCATTACGTGGTCTTGATTTAACGGTAACTCCTGCTGGTGGCGAAGAGTTTGTTACCCGTTTTTCTACGGCAATGAATGATGACTTTAATACGCCTGAAGCTTATTCGGTATTATTCGAAATGGCTCGTGAAGTAAACCGCCTGAAGACTGAAAATGTAGAAGCCGCTTCTAAATTGGGTGCGTTAATGCGCGAACTTGCTGATGTGTTAGGTTTGTTATCACAAGAGCCAGAAGCTTTCTTACAAGGTAATAATGGCAGTGATGATGAAGTCGCTGAAATTGAAGCGTTAATTAAAGCACGTAATGACGCTCGTGCCGCAAAAGATTGGGCAGCTGCTGATGCGGCTCGTGATGCAATTGCTGCACTAAATATTGTACTTGAAGATGGCCCTGAAGGGACGACATGGCGTCGTAAGTAATCTTAACTAATTTTATTAAAGGGGCTGGTTTTCCAGCCTTTTTTATTGCCAATTTTATAAATTTTTAAACTTTAATAGAGGACACATTTGTGGCTCAAATGTACTTTTATTACTCAGCAATGAATGCGGGTAAATCAACGACACTTCTTCAATCGTCTTTTAATTATCAAGAACGAGGTATGAATCCTGCTATTTTTACCGCAGCGATTGATGACCGTTACGGTGTGGGTAAAGTAAGCTCTCGTATTGGTCTAGATGCTGATGCGCATTTATTTAATACTGATATGAATTTATTTGAAGCAATTAAAACGCTTCATGAAAAAGAGAAGCTTCATTGTGTGTTAATCGATGAATGCCAATTCCTAACGAAAGAGCAGGTTTATCAATTGACTGAAGTGGTTGATAAATTAGATATCCCAGCATTGTGTTATGGTTTAAGAACGGACTTTTTAGGTGAGTTGTTTGAAGGCAGTAAATACTTATTGTCTTGGGCAGATAAATTAGTAGAGTTAAAAACGATTTGCCATTGTGGGCGTAAAGCGAATATGGTTATTCGTACTGATGAGCATGGGGTTGCTATTGCTGATGGCGATCAGGTTGCTATTGGTGGTAATGAATTGTATGTATCAGTTTGCCGTTTGCATTATAAAGAAGCGCTAGGTAAGTAAAGTTTACTTAAGTAATTCTATTGTTTTGAAAAGAAAGACCAAGCTCAGATGAATGAACTTGGTCTTTTTATTATTTATAAGGTTAATGTCGAAGGTTAGTTACAAGTAGAAATACCGACTTCTTTCCATACTCCCCACTCACCAGATTTTGATGGCTCATCACCTTTTGTCCACCATTTCGCTTCCCATACTTTACCTGCTTGTGATACTTGATCACCACCAGTATAAACGGCTGAAGCATCCCATGCGTTGTCACAAGTTAATGGTGGGTCACCAGCATCTTTCAGAACAGTCACGGTAACATTTGAAGTATCTGATGCTTGACCATCATTAACTGTTACAGAGAAGGTGAAAGGCGTATCTACAGTATAAGAGCCTGCTGTAAAGGTTACTTGAGAACCAACAACAGTAGCATCAATACCTGTAGGGATTACCCATGAATAGGTTAATGGATCATTGTCTGCGTCAGTTGATGTTGATGCGTCAAGAGTAACAACATCGCCTTTGTTTACCGATGTTGGAGCAACGATAACAGCTACAGGCGCGGTATTTACCGGTCCTGTACCTTCAACTGTTACTGAGACTGCTACTGAATCAGATGCCGCTGCACCTTTATCATCTGTAACGGTTAACGTGAACTGAAGTGTTTCAGATTGAGCAAAGGTATCAGTAGCAAAGCTTGGGTTAACTGAATCTGCACCAGTTAATGTCACTTTTGGTCCAGAAGTTTGTGTCCATGCATAAGAAACAATAGAACCGTCACTGTCAGATGATAATGAACCATCAAGTTGTACAGATGCAGGTGCAGTCACTGAAAGATCTACGCCGGCTTTAGCTATAGGTTTTTTGTTTGCAGGAGGCGTAACCGTTCCGTCGCCAGCAAGACCTTCTTGCATCGCATTTAGAATGTCACCATTATCTGCATCGATTTCCCATGCAAATAAACCACCTAAACCAAGTGAACGAACGTATTCACCTTTAGCGAGTACAGATTGTTTATTATCATAAGTGATTAAGTCACCATTGCTTGGATCATAAGCGTAAGCGGCTTGAGCAATATCATCATAACCCACTTCAACGCCTGCTTTATTTACGTAATTAGTCACCACATCTTTGTAATCAATTACGCCAGCTTCCCATGAGCCTGCAACTTTACCGTTACCAACCCCTGTCATTGGATTTGTCGGATCGGTCATGCTATCACGTGTAACACCAGTCCAACCACGTGCATACATAGCAGCACCTACAACCAGCTTCTTAGCATCAACACCTTGAGCAAGTAATAAGTCAATCGCATTAGTGATTGTATAAGCAGGTCCTTTACGAGGTTCGCCTTTATCATCAAGACCTGTACCATCACATTCGCCTTGAGACATATGTGTTCCACAGTTTAGTGCTGTTTGGTGACCAACAACATTATTCCAACCGCCGAAGAAATCGTATGTCATTGCAAAAATGTAATCCATATATTGCGATGCAGCAGCATAGTCAACATCTTCAATTTTGTCATAACCAGCACCGATTGCTGAAGTTAACTCATAGGTTTTTCCTGTTTCGGCACTTAATTCATCAAGCATTGCTCTTAGTTCTTGCATTAAAGCAACATAAGCAGGGCCGTCATTAACAGGGTCACCACCGGTTGCACTTGCACCGTCACCACCAGGGAATTCCCAATCAATATCTACACCATCATAAAACTTCCATGTTTTAAGGAACTGTTTAACTGACGCGACAAAAATATCTCGCTTGGATTTATCAACAAAGTCGTAGAAAGGGTCTGATAAAGTCCAACCGCCGATTGATGGAACAATTTTAAGATCTGGATAGCGTTGTTTCAGTGCCATCATTTGACCATAAGTCCCTTTATAAGGCGTACTAAAAGAATGGCCAGATTGAGGTTGTGGCATTTGAACTGCAGCCCATGGGTCATGAATAACGACTTCATAATCAGGCGTTCCAGCACAAGCGCGGTTTAATGCTGCTAGACTATTACCATTTTCAATTTCACCTAAAGAAGGGTTAGGGCCACAGATAGGAACAAACCCATAAAGAATATGCGTTAGATTCTGTGCTGGAATTTGGTCAACGGCAAATTTACGACCATAAACACCCCATTCAACAAAATAAGCTCCAGAAACCATTCCATCAGGTGTGGTGTAATTTCCATTGGCAGGATCGACATTCATTGGTAGCGGGTCTAAATGGCTACCATCAGTATCGGCAACAACAATTGCTTTGGCTGCACTGGTGCTACATTCTTCTGTTGCACCTGAACCATTACAAAGTTCTACCGTCATTTCGTATTGGCCACCTTGACGAACTTGTAGAACCGTAGAGGCTTTTTGTGAAGCAGTAGGAGAAATCGATTCTTCATGAACAACAACGCCATTTAATAACACGCGCCATTTTTCTGCAGATTCACCAGACCAACGATCCCAAGTAACAGGGACTTCAGCAAAGTCTTTTACTGTGACAAGATTTTTATATGATGTTGCGGCTTGATCAACTTCAATAATGGCAAAATCGGTTTCCATCCAAGAGATAATCGCTTGGCCTGGTGCTGCAGCATAGGTAGGCATTGATAGAGCAAGAGCGACAGCTCCAGAACAAAGCCCAAGTTTTTTCTTTAACATAAATAACATCCTTGATAATGAATCCAAAAACGGATTACCGCAAAATATTTGCAGTGCTATTTATAATTATTCATATTTTATAAACTTCCAGTTGGTTGTAGCTGTTTGGCAGCAGCCTAAAAGTATTGAAGAGGTTAATTTGTAAGCGATGATTTTTTTTGAAGGGTGGTTCTAAATTATGATTTTTAAAGATTGCATTAGATGTATTAGGCTTATTTCGCTTCTAAAAATATAAATATCTGTCTAATTTGCGTTCATTTATATTGTTTTTTAATGCGACATGTAGCATTTTTGTTGGGTTTTTATTCTAAATAATGAGTGTTTTTTAGATTGATTAGCGATCGATTCTATATTTTTATAGTTTTCTATATATTCAATCCGCAATAAGTTTAAAAGTTGGTCATTTATGCTGTTAATTGTGATGTTTTTAAAAATTATCAGGTGTTTTGTGACAAAAATGTGGCAAATTACTTCAATGATTGATAATGTTGCCCTCGAATCTTCGATGGATTTATCTTTTTTAAGACGCATTTAACGTTTTTTAGATGATAAATGATTGGCAAGTCGTTCTGCCCGAAGTATGTCATGGATGCAAAATAGAATGTATTGGAGTTAATGCATGTATAAGAATAAAATTACACAAGCAATCTTGCTTGGTGGCCTGTCACTAACACTAGCTGGCTGTGGAGATAAACCTGCAGAGCAACCAGTGAAAGAAACAAAACCTGCTGAAAAACCAGTATCAACAGAAGTCGTTTACGCTGACGTTCAAGAACTGACTCGTGGTAACGGTACTGAAGTTGCAACGCTTGATCCTCATAAATCTCAAGGTGTACCTGAATCGCACGTTATTCGTGATCTACTAGAAGGTCTTGTAAACCAAGATGCTGACGGTAATACGATCCCTGGTGTCGCTGAAAGCTGGGAAACGACAGATAACAAAAATTTTGTTTTCCATTTACGTAAAGATGCTAAATGGTCAAATGGCGATCCTGTAACAGCAGATGATTTTGTATACAGTTTCCAACGTGCTGTTGATCCTGCTACAGCATCGCCATACTCTTGGTATATGGAATATACTAAGATGGTAAATGCAAAAGACATCATTGCTGGTAAAAAAGATAAGAGTGAATTAGGTGTTAAAGCGATTGATGCTAATACACTAGAGATTCAACTTGATACAGCAGTACCATATTTTGTAATGATGATGGGCCACACAACAGTGAAGCCTGTGCATCAAGCAACAGTTGAAGAATTTGGCGATAAGTGGACTAAACCAGGTAACTTTGTTGGTAATGGTGCATTTGTTGTTAAAAATTGGGTTGTAAACGAGCGCTTAGAGCTAGTTCGTAACGAACAGTACTGGGATAATAAAGATACAAAACTTGATAAAGTAACGTTCTTACCAATCGAAAACCCAGTAGCTGAAATGAACCGCTTCTTATCTGGTGAAATCAGCTTCACTTCTACGCTTCCAACAGAGCACTTTAAGCGTCTTCAAAAAGAAGAGCCAGAGTCAGTATCTGTTGAAGGCAGTTTATGTACTTATTACTACTCGTTCAATACTCAAAAGAAACCATTTGATGATGTACGTGTTCGTAAAGCAATCTCTTACGCTATCGACCGTGATATCGTGTCAGGTGCTATCTTAGGTCAAGGTCAAAAACCGGCTTACTTCTTAACACCTGAAATCACAGCGGGCTTTAATCCTGAGCTTCCTGCTTACGGTAAGATGACTCAAGAAGAGCGTAATGCTGAAGCGAAACGTTTACTAGCAGAAGCTGGCTTCGGTCCTGAGAATCCACTTAAGTTTACCCTTCTATACAACACATCTGAAAACCATAAAAAGATCGCAGTTGCCGCTGGTTCTATGTGGAAGAAGACGCTTGGTCTAGAAGTTTCACTAGAAAACCAAGAATGGAAAACGTACCTAGACTCAAAAGATCAAGGTCAATTTGAAGTTGCCCGTGCCGGTTGGTGTGGTGATTATAACGAAGCGTCTTCTTTCTTAACTTTAATGGTAAGTAAGAACACAACAGGTGGTAAACACTACCTAAGCGCTGAGTATGATGCATTAATTGACAAAGCACTAAAATCAACATCTGAAGAAGAGCGTACTGCTATCTATCTACAAGCTGAACAGCTTTTAGCAGAAGACATGCCAATCGCACCTATCTATCAGTATGTTCGTTCTCGTCTATTGTCTCCACAAGTAGGTGGCTTCCCAGCAGAAAATGCGGAAGAAAAAATCTACTCAAAAGATCTATACATCAAAGCTAATTAATCATTAGCAAATAAAACTATAAAAAAAGTCACTGCACGCAGGATAGCGTGTAGTGACTAGATCTACCTCTATTTTATTTTTGTCACAGACTGGAAGAGTGAATTATGTTTCAATTCATTATCAAACGGATCCTTGAAGCAATCCCAACTATGTTGGTTTTGATCACTATCTCATTTTTCTTAATGAGATTCGCACCGGGTAATCCATTTTCTACAGAGCGCCCACTTCCGCCTGAAGTAATGGCGAACATCAATGCAAAGTATGGTTTAGATAAGCCTGTCTTTGAACAATACACAACGTATCTTGGAAACATTCTGCAAGGTGATTTTGGACCATCATTTAAATACCAAGATTACACAGTTAATGAGTTGGTTGAAGCGGCGTTACCTGTATCTGCAAAAGTGGGTTTCTTTGCCTTTATCTTTACCGTTGTACTTGGTGTGTCTATTGGTACCTTAGCAGCATTAAGGCAAAATACCTGGCTCGATTACAGTATCATGTCCACCGCCATGGTCGGGGTGGTAATGCCATCCTTTGTGTTGGCACCAGCCCTTATTTATTTATTCTCAATTGAACTTGGTTGGTTCCCTGCAGGTGGCTGGCATGATGGTTCATTCAAATACATGTTCTTACCAATCTTGGGTATGTCATTTCTTTACGTTGCAACTTTCGCTCGTATTACCCGCGGTAGCATGATTGAAACTCTTAACAGTAACTTTATCCGTACAGCTCGAGCAAAGGGATTAAGCTACCGCTATATCGTTCTAAAACATGCGTTAAAACCAGCAATGCTGCCTGTTGTTTCTTATATGGGTCCTGCGTTTGTAGGTATTATTACCGGCTCAGTCGTTATCGAAACTATTTTTGGTCTACCAGGCATTGGTAAGTTATTCGTAAACGCAGCCTTTAACCGTGATTATTCGTTAGTAATGGGGGTGACCATCTTAATTGGTTTCCTATTCATTTTATTCAACGCCATTGTTGATGTGTTACTAGCAATAATTGACCCGAAAATTCGTTATTAATAGGGAACGGACGTATGTTAACTAAAAAAGAAAATTTAGAAGCGATCGAAAAGTTCTCAGAAAATCTTGAGATTGAAGGTCGAAGTTTATGGCAGGATGCTCGTCTGCGTTTTATGCGAAATAAAGCGGCGATGATCAGTCTTTTTATTCTTACTTTAATGACGTTAGCAGTTATTTTTCTGCCGATGTTCAGTCAATATGCATATGATGATACCGATTGGTATGCGCTGCATGCTGCTCCAAGTGCAGAGCATTTATTTGGCACCGATAGCTTAGGTCGTGATTTGTTTGTTCGTACTTTAGTTGGTGGCCGAATCTCATTGATGGTTGGTATCTTAGGTGCGTTAGTTGCGGTACTTATCGGGACTCTTTACGGCGCAACATCAGGGTTTGTTGGCGGTAAAGTTGACCGAGTTATGATGCGTTTCATTGAGATTTTATACGCGGTTCCATTTATGTTCCTAGTCATCGTATTAGTGACATTCTTTGGTCGTAATATCGTACTTATCTTTGTTGCTATCGGTGCGATTGCTTGGCTAGATATGGCTCGTATCGTTCGAGGCCAGACACTGAGTTTACGTAGCAAAGAGTTTATCGAAGCTGCACACGTGTGTGGTGTGAGTAAGTGGGGCATCATCACTCGCCATATCGTACCAAACGTATTAGGTATTGTTGCTGTTTATTCAACATTGCTTATTCCAAGTATGATCCTAACTGAATCTTTCCTATCTTTCCTAGGTCTAGGTGTTCAAGAGCCGATGACAAGTTGGGGTGCCTTACTTCAAGAGGGCTCTCAAACAATGGAAGTGGCAATTTGGCAGTTAACTTTCCCCGCTTTATTTATGGTCGTTACCTTATTCTGCTTTAACTATGTGGGTGATGGTTTACGTGATGCGCTGGATCCAAAAGACAGATAACTCTCTGTGTGGACAGTTAATTATTAAACAAATTTGAGCAGGAAAGAATTATGAGTTTATTAGATGTAAAAGATCTGCGTGTAGAGTTTACAACTCAAGATGGTAACGTAACCGCAGTAAACGATTTAAACTTCTCACTTCAACAAGGTGAGACATTAGGCATTGTTGGTGAATCTGGCTCTGGTAAGTCACAGACAGTATTTGCACTAATGGGTCTATTAGCTAAAAACGGTATTATTACGGGTAGTGCAAAGTTTGAAGGCAAAGAAATTCTTAACCTTCCTGAAAAAGAGCTAAACAGTATTCGTGCTGAACAGATGGCGATGATTTTCCAAGATCCAATGACATCGCTTAATCCATACATGAAAGTTAGCGACCAGCTAATGGAAGTATTAATGCTACATAAAGGCATGGGTAAAGCAGAAGCGTTTGAAGAATCTGTCCGAATGCTAGAAGCGGTTAAAATTCCAGAAGCTCGTAAGCGTATTACTATGTACCCACATGAATTCTCAGGTGGTATGCGTCAGCGTGTGATGATAGCAATGGCGTTATTATGTCGTCCTAAGTTACTTATTGCAGATGAGCCAACAACCGCTCTTGATGTAACTGTACAAGCACAAATCATGGAATTATTGAATGAGCTGAAGAGTGAATTTAATACGGCAATTATTATGATTACCCACGATTTGGGTGTGGTTGCAGGGTCATGTGACAAAGTGCTTGTAATGTACGCTGGTCGTACAATGGAATACGGTACAGTAAATGAAATATTTTATGAACCAAGTCACCCATATGCAGAAGGTCTATTAAAAGCGATTCCGCGTTTAGATCAAGAAGGTGAGATTTTACCAACGATTCCTGGTAATCCACCTAACTTACTTCGTTTACCAACGGGTTGCCCTTATCAAGAGCGCTGCCATCGAGTAATGAGCCGTTGTAAGCAAGAAGCTCCGATCTTATTGCCGTTTGGTCAAGATAGATTACGTGCTTGTTTTTCTGATCAGGAGACGTGGTAATGTCAGCAGATAAAAATTTAATCTTAGATGTAAAGAATCTAAAAGTCCACTTTAGCATTGCATCAAAATCAGTATGGCCATGGGCTAAACCTGCGAACCTAAAAGCAGTAGATGGTGTAAACGTTCGCTTATATGAAGGCGAAACACTGGGTGTCGTAGGTGAGTCCGGCTGTGGTAAATCAACGTTTGCTCGTGCAATTATCGGTTTGGTAGAAGCAACAGAAGGCGAAGTAGTTTGGCTGGGTGAAGATTTAACTAAATTAGATGACGAGCCTTTGCGTCAAAAACGTAAAGAGATCCAAATGATCTTCCAAGATCCATTGGCATCTCTTAACCCACGTATGACGGTAGGCGATATCATTGCTGAGCCACTACAGACTTTCTATCCAAAACTGACAAAAGATGAAGTGAAAGATAGAGTAAAAGAGATGATGGCAAAGGTGGGGTTATTACCAAACGTAATCAACCGTTACCCTCATGAATTCTCTGGTGGTCAGTGTCAGCGTATCGGTATTGCTCGTGCACTAATTCTAAAGCCTAAAATGATCATCTGTGATGAGCCTGTATCTGCTCTAGATGTATCGATTCAAGCACAGGTAGTAAACTTACTTAAAGAGTTGCAAAAAGAACTTGGTTTAAGCTTAGTCTTTATTGCCCACGATTTATCTGTCGTTAAGCATATTTCAGATCGCGTATTGGTTATGTATTTGGGTAATGAGGTTGAACTTGGCGAGTCTGATGCGTTGTTTAGTGACCCTAAGCACCCATACACTAAAGCGCTGATGTCAGCGGTTCCAATTCCAGATCCAAAGCTTGAGAGAGCAAAAGTGATTGAGATGCTAGAAGGGGATTTACCTTCACCTATTAATCCACCATCTGGTTGTGTATTCCGTACTCGTTGTCCTCAAGCTACAGATATATGTGCACAGACTAAACCAGAGCTAAAAGGAACAGATGTACACGCCGTTTCTTGTTTAGCGGTAACCGATATCTAATGTAAAAAGCCATCATAATTCGATGAATTATGATGGCAATTTCAGTTTTTAATCATTCAGCCTGTGACAGGCTTAAGCGCGATAATCTATTTATATCGCGCTTTTTTTATGTCTATACCAATCTACATAAGTATTTGATCATTCTTACTTGTTAAAATCGATTATATCTGCGTTATAATTTTTGTAATTAGATCCACTAGTTACTGCAATTTATGCCTTGCTCTAATCGATTTTTCTTACGCAATTATCTGAACAACTACTTATCCAGAATGGTATTATTCTGCTTCGCCGTCAATGTCAGCAAACCAGTAACCGATATTTACAAATTGCAGTAAATTAGCCACTGAATGTGGATCTTGCAATAAACCCTCAATATCGAGTTGTGTGAATTCTGACGTTTCACATAAAGCAATCACATCATTTTTTACGCTTAAAGGGAAAACATAGCTTTCACCATCAATATAAAGCGTCATGTTATCTTCACATGTTTCGATTTCATGATAGAAAGCTCGAATTCCAGCGACTTTAATCAGAGCTTGACCTGACTGTAAATAGCTAATTAATTCCTCAGTTGTCCATTTTTCAGAATCAGGAAGGATATTTAAATGATGGCGTGAATTACTTAAATATTCACCCATAAATTGCTTTAGCGTTTGTTCATCCGACATAGCATTTAACATCATTGCTTTTAAATCTTCAAAGCTCTGCGTGCTAATTTCAGTACCGTGACTTTGCGCTTGAAGATCTGGATTGTGGTAATGCACGTCACCTTTGTCATTCTCAATAATGAAGTCAGCAAAGTTACTCACTAGCTCTTGTTCTTTTGGTGAACGAAAACCTGCAGAATAACTCATTGATGGCTCTAATGCATAACCGTCATGTGGGAAGCCTGGTGGGATATAAAGAATATCACCAGGTTCTAAGATTTGATCGATAATAGGGTCAAAACCCGTGATTTGTTTTAGTGCACTATGGCGGTGTTCTTCTTGATATTCGCCAATATCGCCAACTCGCCAGTGGCGTTTCCCTTGACCTTGAATGATAAATACATCGTATTGGTCAATGTGTGGACCTACGCCACCATCAGGTACTGAATAGCTGATCATGATGTCATCAAATAACCAGTTTGGCATTTGTTTGAATGGCTTGAATAGTTCAGCCGCACCTTCGTGCCAGTGGTTAGCCGCTTGAACAATAATAGACCAATTGGTTTCACCAAGCGTATTGAACAGTTCTTCGCTTAATGGGCCGTGTTCCGCTTTCCATTCGTTGTTTAAGTTGGAAACAAAGCGAGAATCCACATCATTTTCTAGCGTTAAGCCAGCGAGTTCCTCAGGTGTAACAGGATCTTGAAAGTTTTCAAAACCGCCTTTGATAATGACGGGTTTCTTTTGCCAATATTCAGCAAGGAATTCTTTTAACGAAAAGCTTAATTGATACATAATTGTTTCCAATAAAAATGCCCGATAGTCGGGCATTTAAAATAAATGTAAAGTGAAAGTAGAGCTTAGAATTTCACGTTATTATGGTATTGGCTCAGGATCTCTACCATTTTTTCCATGGTTTCTTTAGAAGGAGGATTAACCCCTTCAAGAGGGTAATCAAGTCCCATAGCTTGCCATTTGTGGGCACCTAATTGGTGGTATGGAAGCAGCTCTATTTTCTCAATGTTGTCCATGTCTTTAATGAACTCACCAAGTAGATGAGCGGATTCTTCATCATCAGTGTAACCTGGGACAATAACGTAACGGATCCATGTTTTTTGGCCGATTTTATGTAAATAACGAGCAAAATCAAGAACTCGAGTATTAGATACGCCAATAAACTCTTTATGAATATCATCTTTCATTTGTTTTAGATCAAGCATAACAAGATCTGAAACTTCTAATACTTCATCAATCACATCAGTGTGTTTACGAATGTAGCCATTCGTATCTAGGCAGGTATGCATACCTTCGGCTTGTGCAGCACGGAAGAAGTCACGTACAAACTCAGGTTGAAGCATTGCTTCGCCACCAGAGCAGGTAATGCCGCCGCCAGATGCTTTCATAAAGTGACGATAGCTTTTGGCTTCTTCAATTAATTCAGTAACGGTAACTTCTTTACCTTCATGCGTGTCCCAAGTATCGCGGTTATGGCAATACATACAACGCATTAAACAACCTTGTAAAAAGATGATAAAGCGAATACCTGGACCATCAACGGTACCACAAGATTCAAAAGAGTGAATACGACCTACAGACATGACGACATTTCTCCGAACTATAATTATGTGGCCATTTTATTACACTTTGAACCAATTAAGTAGGGCAAACCAGAGAGAAATAGGGGGAATTATGAGGAAAGTGGAAATAAAAAAGCCCCACCAAAATGGCAGGGCTTAATGCTACTTAATTAACGCTGAAATTATAGAGTTTCAGTGAAAGTACGTGCGATTACGTCTTTTTGTTGTTCAGTAGTTAGAGAGTTAAAACGCACAGCGTAACCCGATACACGGATAGTCAGTTGTGGGTAGTTCTCTGGGTGCTTAACTGCGTCTTCTAGAGTTTCACGGTTAAGAACGTTTACGTTAAGGTGTTGACCACCCTCTACGTTAGCTTCGTGGTGGAAGTAACCATCCATTAGGCCAGCAAGGTTAGAACGACGGTTGTCATCGTCTTTACCTAGTGCGTTAGGAACGATAGAGAATGTGTAAGAGATACCATCTTGTGCATCAGCAAACGGTAGTTTACCTACTGAAGTTAGAGATGCTACAGCACCTTTCTCATCACGGCCGTGCATTGGGTTAGCACCAGGAGCAAAAGGAGCACCTGCTTGACGACCATCTGGCGTGTTACCAGTTTTCTTACCGTATACAACGTTAGATGTAATAGTAAGAATTGATTGAGTAGGGATAGCGTTACGGTACATTTTAAGCTTACGGATTTTACCCATGAACGTAGAAACTAGTTCACATGCGATATCATCAACGCGAGCGTCGTTGTTACCAAATTTAGGGTAATCACCTTCGATGTCGAAATCGATAGCGATGCCATCTTCGTCACGAATTGGTTTAACTGTAGCGTATTTGATTGCAGCTAGAGAATCGGCAGCAACAGATAGACCAGCAATACCACAAGCCATTGTACGACGAACGTCACGGTCATGAAGAGCCATTAGAGACGCTTCGTAGCTGTACTTGTCGTGCATGTAGTGGATAGAGTTCAATGCTGTAACGTATTGAGTTGCTAACCAATCCATGAAGTGATCTAGACGATCCATTACTTTAGCGTAATCAAGAACTTCATCAGTCATTGGCGCTTCTTTAGGGCCAACTTGGATTTTTAGCTTCTCATCAACACCGCCGTTGATTGCGTAAAGCATCGTTTTCGCAAGGTTAGCACGAGCACCGAAGAACTGCATTTGCTTACCAACGATCATTGGAGATACACAACAAGCGATTGCGTAGTCATCTGATGCTAGGTCAGGACGCATTAGGTCATCATTTTCGTACTGGATAGAAGAAGTATCGATAGATACTTTCGCACAGAAACGTTTGAAGCCGTCAGGCAGTTGCTCAGACCAAAGAACCGTGATGTTTGGCTCTGGAGAAGGACCCATTGTGTAAAGGCTGTTTAGGAAACGGAAGTTAGTACGTGTAACTAGAGTACGACCGTCAAGACCCATACCACCCATAGATTCTGTAGCCCAGATTGGGTCACCAGAGAATAGTTCATCGTATTCAGGAGTACGTAGGAAACGAACCATACGTAGCTTCATTACGAAATGGTCGATCATTTCTTGAGCTTGTTCTTCAGTTAGAAGACCAGCGTCGATATCACGTTGGATGTAGATGTCTAGGAAAGTCGAAGTACGACCTAGAGACATTGCAGCACCGTTTTGAGATTTAACAGCAGCTAGGTAGCCGAAGTAAGTCCACTGAATTGCTTCTTGTGCAGTAGTTGCTGGCTCAGAGATATCACAACCGTATTTAGCTGCCATAACTTTGATTTGACCTAGAGCACGGTGTTGCTCAGCAATTTCTTCACGAAGTTGCATTGTTGCAGTTAGATCTTCGCCTTTTTCAAAACGTTCTTGTAAAGAAGCGAATTGAGCTAGTTTGTCTTTGATTAGGAAATCAATACCGTAAAGTGCAACACGACGGTAATCACCAATGATACGACCACGGCCGTATGCATCAGGAAGACCAGTTAGAACACCTGATTTACGACAGTTTAGGATGTCTTTAGTGTAGATATCGAAAACACCAGCATTGTGTGTTTTGCGGTACTCAGAGTAGATTTTTGAAACCATAGGATCAAGTTCGCGATCGTATGCTTTACAAGAACCTTCAACCATACGCACACCGCCGTTAGGGATGATTGCACGTTTTAGAGGCGCTTCTGTTTGAAGACCAACGATTGTTTCAAGGTCTTTTTCAATGTAACCCGCATCGTGAGATGTGATGGTAGAGATAACTGAAGTATCAAAATCAACAGGTGCGTGAGTTGCGTTTTCCTGTTTGATGCCTTCCATTACTTTAGCCCAAAGCTTGTTAGTTGCTTCAGTACCTTCAGAAACTAGGAATTCTTCGTCACCTTCATAAGGTGCATAGTTCTTTTGGATGAAATCGCGAACGTTAACTTCGTTTTGCCACTCACCGTCTGCAAAACCTGTCCAAGCTTTAGCAAATTGCTCTGCCATGATATACCTACCTTTTTAGTAGAAAAAATACGTACTATTCATAATGGGCTTGAGCTGCCCACATCCTCGTTAGAGGTAAAACAGTACACTCAATTTAATAACAATATAAATGATTATAAAATTTAGCCTATAAGCATTTATATTGCGACTAACCGTTCGATTTTTCAATACTACCTTAAACTTTTTTTGTAAACCTTAAACTAAATCAATAAATCTTCAATTTTTTTAATAAAATGGGGTAATTTATTTTATTACCCCATAAGTATTATACGTGAGGTGTCACTATTATAGTAGTGCCTTGATGCCGTATTGACCTTCAAGCATGCCAACTGCAAGCATTGCAATTAAACAAATTACTAATACACCGCCAGGAATAACGATACGGTCAACAAAAGAAAGAGTCTTAGGACGTTCCTTATCACCAATCAAACCGTTGTTATCAAGAAGCATAGTCATAGCCCAAGCTAAAACTGGGTTCGCTACTGCTGCGGCAAAGATACAAATACCTGCAGATTGTGCGTCTTTGTTCTCTTTAACCATTTGAACGCCGGCTTCAAGCATTGGTAAGAATACACCAACTAATAGAGCCATACACATTACTGGTGGCCAAACTGCAACATCCATAGGGAAGCCAAGGATAGCAATAATCATTACGATTGTACCAAGAAGGATAGCACCACCTGGGATCGGACGCTTAGCAATTGCTGCTGGGATCATATATGTACCCCAAGAAGATGTGATATTACCACCACCAACTGCAGTACCTACCATTTGACGGATAGAACACATAGTCATAGTATCATCAACGTCCATTAGTACTTTTTCAGTACGACGAGGGTAGTTTAGTTCTTGGAAGATACGGTGACCAAGGAAATCAGGTGACCACATTGCAACCGCTAGGATAGCAAAAGGTAGAGAAGCTAAGAAGTGCTGCAGGTTTGGTAAACCAAGCATCCAACCTTCTTCAGTTGAACCCCACCAGTAAACAGGGTTTAGGTTAGGGATACCCATCTCAGTTTCAAATTTAAGATCAAAACCAGCACCAAGAGCAAGTGCAACTGCTAAACCAGCAAACGCACAAGCAGGGATTGCTAACCAGCGTTTGTTAATACGAGCAAGATAAGCGTATAGAACAATGTTTACTGCTAATACGATTAAACCAATGTAGCCTAACTCGCCTTCAAGACCAGTAGACCAAGCTTGTATATTGCTAATCTGACCCATTGCTCCACTGAAGCCAAGGAAGACAAGAAGACCACCAGCAACCCCTTCAGAGGTTAAGTTGACTAACTTGGAACCGCCTTTGAAATAACTCAATAGTAAGCCGAATACACCTAATAAAATGGCAAGAGCAAGAGGGTGTGCACCAGCTAACGCGATCGCACCGATAAGTGGGATCATTGGGCCATGGTTACCTGCAAGGTTAGCGCGAGGGTTAAAGAAACCAGAGGCTAGAATACAGAATAAAAAAGCAGGGATAAGCATTTCTACACGAGCAACTTCAATGGCAAATTCTTTACCTAAGTTGATGTGTGGCCATGCTTGAGTAAGGCCATCAGCCCAAGACATCATTACCGCAGAGTACATTGCAATGATGCCGATAGTTCCGGCTAAAGCAGGAACAAGATCTTCAAGTTCAAAGCGGAAGTCACGACCAGGTAGGTTTAAACCAAAGCGGCGTGGTTTCATAATTTGCAGTTCATGATCTAGGTAATCTGAACGGCTATCGAACTCAGAAGCTGGGCGATGTAACTCGCTATAGCTCTTTTCGTTCTGCTCTTTGTCTATAGACATAGAATCCTCATAATAGAATTTTAAGTATTAAAAAATCAATAAGTAGATATTGATGTTGTTCTTGTTATTTTCGCCGAGTGTAGCACACGAAAATTAAGCCAATGATTGATCTTGATCACTATATAATTGTATATGAAAGAAAACTACAAAATGAGATAGTTAATACTTTGGTGTTATTGTGTTAATGATAGAGTTGTTATTAAATTTATCCTTTAATAACAGCCCTCTACAGTGTTTTTGATGCATTTTATCAATGGTATCAACAATATTGAACTTGTTAATAATTCTTAATAAAAAACAAATTATAGCAGTAATTCGTTTACATGTAGTACATATACTATGTGCTAGTTTTACTGTACTTAAACATAAATACACAGAAAATAAATGTTTTAATATTGTTAATGTGAAATTGAATAGAAATTGTAAAATAACGGCCAAAAGTGAATGACATTCTTTTAAAATTAAATTTAAATTTTTCTCGCGTCTGATTTTTGTTCGTTATTCATACTTTGGTTAATAAATTGTTGCTTGTGATAATTTTGAGTGTTAAATTCTAAGAATAAAGTGAAAAGCAAACGATTAATGTGTATTGAATTAGGAGTTATGGCGCATGAAGGATGCTGTCGCGCTAGAAGTGAAAGACTTACATAAACATTTTGGACAAAATGAAGTATTAAAAGGTATTTCCCTAGAGGCTAATAAGGGTGATGTAATCTCAATTATTGGCTCATCTGGTTCAGGTAAGAGTACCTTCCTGCGTTGTATCAACTTACTTGAAACACCAACTCATGGCGAAATTTGGGTTAATGGTGAATTGATTGAGATGAAAAACAATCGTTTAGGTGAAGCAATCCCCTCCAATGAAAAACAAGTTCAACGAATACGCTCACGTCTTGCTATGGTTTTTCAAGGCTTTAACCTATGGTCACACATGACGGTGTTACAAAATGTAATCGAAGCACCAATACATGTTTTGGGTGTGCCGAAAGCCGAAGCTATTGAAAAAGCGGAACAACTTTTAAAACAAGTCGGTCTTTACGAGCGTAGGGACTATTACCCTGGGCACTTATCAGGAGGGCAACAGCAACGTGCAGCAATAGCACGAGCATTAGCGGTAGATCCTGAAGTGATGTTATTTGATGAACCAACTTCAGCACTTGATCCTGAGTTGGTTGGTGAAGTTCTTGGGGTTATGCGAGATCTTGCTGAAGAAGGCCGAACTATGTTGGTAGTGACGCATGAAATGGCGTTTGCACGAGATGTTTCTAATCATGTGATGTTTTTACATCAGGGTTTAGTAGAAGAGCAGGGCGATCCCGCTAAGCTATTTACTAATCCAGAATCAGATCGTTTAAAGCAGTTTATCTCATCTATCTATTAGAAATCGATAGATGCTGAGTAATATAAAGAAACACAGCTTATAAATATAAAAATCGTTAGTTACAGGAGCAAGGAAATGAAAAAGTGGTTATTAGCAGCCGTTGTGGCATCTACAGCAGTCACTGGTGCAGCTCAAGCAAAAGAATGGAAGCAAATTCGATTTGGTATTGAAGGAGCATATCCTCCTTTTAGTTGGACTGAGCCTTCAGGTGAACTAAAAGGGTTTGATGTTGATATGGCAAATGCCTTATGCAAAGAGATGGAAGCGCGCTGTAAAATCGTAGCGCAAGATTGGGATGGCATTATTCCATCATTGCTGGCTCGTAAATACGATGCGATTATCGCAGCTATGTCGATTACTGAAGAACGTAAAAAGAAAATTGATTTCACAGAAAAATACGCACTGATCCCAAATAAATTTGTCGCTAAGAAAGGCACTGATTTAGTCATGACTAAAGAGGGTCTTAAAGGCGTCACTGTTGGTGTTCAGCGTGCGACAACGCACGACAAATACTTAACTGATAACTTTGGTAAAGGTGTTGATCTTAAACGTTACGGCTCATTTGATGAAGCGTATTTGGATCTAAAAGCAGGTCGTATTGATACGGTTCTTGGTGATGCATCTGCATTAGAAGAAGGTCTTCTTAATAAGCCAGGTGGCAAAGCCTATGAGTTTGTTGGTCCATCATTAACCGACCCAAAATGGTTTGGCGATGGTTTTGGTATTGCAACTCGTAAGCAAGATAAAGATTTAACTAAGCAGCTGAATGCAGCAATTCAATCTTTACGTGAAAAGGGTATTTATCAAGAGATTGCAGCTAAATACTTTAACTATGATGTTTATGGTGAATAAAAGCCAATAGGTAAGCATAAAAAGGGAAGAGGCAATAGCTTTGTCTCTTCCACTATTTCTAATAGTTATATTTATACCAATAGAGGACAATTATTTTTATTGGTTTAAGTATTAAAGCGAAAGCTTGGAAGCAGTATGTTAGATTTACAAGGATATGAATCCTCCATCTTAGACGGAGCAATGGTTACGCTTCAAGTAGCTATACTGTCTCTTATCTTAGCAGTTTTCTTCGGTCTATTAGGGGCGCTCGCTAAAATGGCACCTTATCGTTGGGCTAGAGGTATTGCTACTATCTATACTATGGTTGTTCGTGGTATCCCTGATCTTGTTTTGATGATGCTGTTATTTTTTGGCGGTCAAATGCTGCTTAATAATGGGTTATACGCAACTAATGAATGGATTAATGAGTGGATGACCAACTCTAATCCTGACCATGAATGGATATCTTACCTTCCAGATTATATTGAAATCAGTCCGTTTATTGCAGGTATTTTAACTATTGGTTTTATCTTTGGTGCTTACATGGCTGAAACATTTCGCGGTGCGATTATGGCGGTTGACCGTGGTGAAATGGAAGCTGCAAAAGCGTATGGAATGAGTGGAGCGATGGCTTTTCGTCGTATCCTCTTTCCTCAAATGCTTCGCCACGCCTTACCGGGTTTTGGTAATAATTGGTTAGTTTTATTAAAAACTACTGCGCTAGTTTCAATTATTGGTTTAGAAGACATGGTTCGAGTCAGCTCAATGGCTGCTGGTACGACTAAAATGCCATTTACTTTCTATATGTCCGTCGCGTGTATTTTCTTACTATTTACTGCTATATCAACAGGTGCTTTAAAACTTGTTGAGCGTAAATTCAGCATTCATATGAGGTAAGCATGGATTTTTCAATCATTATTGAGAGCCTACCTGTGTATTTAGAAGGGCTTTGGACTACGGTTTGGTTAGTGACTCTTTCTCTTATTGTTGGCTTATGTATTGCTGTCCCTTCAGCAATAGCAAGAAACAGTAATAATCCATTAATTTGGGTGCCCGCGTGGGCGTATATTTACTTTTTCCGTGGGACACCATTACTTATTCAGCTATACCTAATTTATTATGGGATGGATCAGTTTTTTCCCGTGAAAGATACACTATGGGAGCACGCATCATTTTGTGCTTTAGTGGCATTTGCATTAAATACGGGTGCATATACAGCTGAAATTGTTCGTGGTTCAATTAATGGATTACCACAAGGTGAGATAGAAGCAGCAAAAGCGTATGGAATGAGTCAATTTCAGACCTATAAACGTATTATTTTACCAAGTGCTTTGCGTAGAGCGCTTCCCGCTTACAGTAATGAAGTGATCTTTATGCTCCATGGTTCAGCGATTGCAGGTATCGTTACTTTAATGGATTTAACAGGCGCAGCTCGCTTAGTGAATTCACGATACTACGCGCCATTTGAGTCATATATAGCGGCTGGTTTATTCTATATGTGCTTAACGTTTATTATCATTTTTGTATTTAAGCAATTAGAAACTCGACTGCTTAGATTTATGAGGCCGTTAAGTTAATTGTATTTAAACACAGAAAAAAGAGCACAAGATGTGTTCTTTTTTTATTCATATTAATCCGTGGTATAAGAGTAAATCGCATAAGTATATAGTCAGATATTTATCCAGATAGATATCATGATAGTATGGTCAGATTATACTTTTGAGGTGGTGGTTATGGGGTTATCGTTTTTATTGGTGAGACTAGTTAAATTAGCGATTATCTGTGCTGTATTTTTAAGCGTTTTTGATTTTATTGAGCATGGCGAAATTCTTTGGTACCAACGTTGGTTCTAAGTATAAAAAAGAGCACTGTCCTGTGCTCTTTTTTACTTTATAACCACTAATTAAAATGATGACTATATTGCGTCATTTAAAAATAAATTAACACCAGTCAGTTCACTAACCTCATCAAGATAATTCTTTAAATGAGGTGGGAAGTCTAATCCTTTAACGACAGTTAAATTACGAATAAATGGGAAAAAGTTAATATCATCCCATGTGATTTTATTGCCTTTTTCTGATGGTAGCGTAATGAAATTAACATCAACCAATAATGGATTTAATTGTTTAATATAATCATCACTTTGAGCTAGCGCTTGCTCAAAGGGCATACCAATAAACGCTTCTTTTTTCTCTGTATACCAAGTAATTGCTTCAGGTCGTTGAAACTCTTGTAAATTTAGTTGAGTCCAGCGAGGGAAGGTAAGATTAAAGAATAAAGGACGAGCTGTATCTAACCACTCAGAAATCTCATCGGCGTGAGTCGCTTGCTCAATAACAGAGTGATGATCGTGCTTATCCAGAAACTCTGCGATATCCAAGCTTTCCGCCATGTAGCTGCCGTCTTCTTTCTCTAAAATAGGTACCATGTTTGCACCGACTTTCTCAATTCGGCTATCTACATCATCATTCTGCATATAGATGAATTCAATAGGCTGATTTTTAATACCAGCAACCATTTTAGCTTTCATACAAAACGGACAATGTTCAAATAAGAATAATTTCATACTACTTCCTTATTAAAAAAGCCCCACGCTAGAATATAAGGTAGGGCTTTAAATCGTTATTTAAATGTAGACCAGATTGGGGCGTGATCAGACGGTTTTTCAATGCCACGTAGTTCGTAATCAATACCCGACTCTGTGCATTTAGCTGCAAGTGTTGGTGTAGCCATTACCACATCAATACGAAGGCCACGGTTATCAACAAAGCCTTTAGAGCGGTAATCAAACCATGAGTACTGATCGGTCACTTCTGGATGAAGGTTACGGAAGGTGTCTTCAAAACCCCAGTCTTTTAATGTTTGTAACCATTCACGCTCTTCTGGCTGGAATGAACACTTACCTGTTTTTAACCAGCGCTTCGCATTTGGTTCACCAATACCAATATCTGAATCTATAGGGCTGATATTAATGTCACCCATAATGATCAGTTCTTCATCGCTCTTATGGTGAGTGTTTAGGTGAGTCATGAGATCTTTATAGAACTGGCGTTTGTACGGGAATTTAGTTTCATGCTTGATGTTATCACCCTGTGGGAAATAACCATTCATAACCGTGAATTGTGAGCCATCTTCACGTTGATGTGTTGTCATGATCATACGTTTTTGATGTTCTTCGGTATCCGTATCAAACCCATACTGAACAGAGATAGGCTCTTGTTTACATAGCATAGCAACACCGTAATGTGCTTTTTGGCCATGGAAGTACACTTTATAGCCCATCGCCTCGACGGCTTCGACAGGGAACATTTCGTTATGTACTTTGATCTCTTGAAGACCAATAACGTCAGGGTTGTGTTTATCAATAATCGCTTGAAGTTGATGAAGGCGAGCACGGAGGCCATTTATGTTGAATGAGATTACTTTCATTATGGTTAAAGTCCTTGTTTTTATTTTGAATCCTATGAAGAAAGGATCTTTTAATACAACGATATTACCATTAATTTGATAGATAAGTTAATTCATTAACTTAGCCGTAGGCTTGCATGTCTCACAGTGCCATGTGCATTTCTGTTGTCCAAAGCCCGCTTTTATCCATGCCATTGTTACGCTAGTCGATGGGTTACAAAGAGCCTCTTTATTACATAAGCTACAGGTTTTCCATTGTGAAGGCTCTTGCTGCTTTTGAGTTTGTGCTATGTGCATTTTAATGCCTCTATTTATATTATCGAAAACAAGGTAACTGTATATTTGAACAGTGGTTTTGGCAAGAAATAAAAAGGGAATCAGACGTTTTATTTCTTACAGACACAAAAAAAAGCCAATTCATTTCTGAATTGGCTTTTCGATCTCTTACGAGATAAATAATGGTGGAGGGGGACGGATTCGAACCATCGAAGCTTTCGCGGCAGATTTACAGTCTG
>NZ_JARACR010000150.1:0-414 GCF_028765505.1 Aliivibrio sp. A6
TTTTTTTATGCCTCGCTCTAATTAAATTCTCCTACGCAATTTTCTGGTCACCTATTTATCGAGCTTGCTATAAAGTGATCATGATCACTATTAAACTTTAGCATTAGAATACAAAGAAGAGACAAAGTAGAACTCTCTTGTGCGAGATCTCTTACAAATGAGTAAGATTTTGCACTTTATTTGTAGTTTATATTACCTGTTTATTTGTAACTAACTGATAAATAATGATTTATATTTCGTGGTGAAATAATAGATAATTTTTTTGCAAATATTCGTAATTAGTCTATTGCTGAAATAATCGAAAAGCGTAATCTTAATGGTGTCGGAAGGATGCTGACACGGAACAGGAACTAGCCAAGGATTTGGTACGCTTCAGGATGAGGCACTCGGTTACTTAGGATTAGTAATCGGCAT
>NZ_JARACR010000151.1:0-402 GCF_028765505.1 Aliivibrio sp. A6
TTGTTCTTTGGTTATGCCTCATTTTATCCTGTATCAGTGTTTTCTTCTTAGCATTGTCAATCCCAATTGTGGTTAGGATATTTGGTTTATCAGCTTAAAACTTGCTGAAACCAGATCGTACAAATGGCGTAAGAAAAAGGGATTATTTCGTTTCACAGTTATTGGCGGTGATTGGATATTTTGCTCGCTTAATTGAGCTAGTCTAATTAAACTCAGTTTACAGTAAATCTTGGTAAATCAATTCTTTACCAAGTTAATTGAAGCGTTGACAAAGATCGTGTAACAAATGCATCAACACGATTTACTACATTCGGCATTGTAGGTTTGTCTTTGGTTTTTGTGTTTATGGCGGTAAAATTCAGCTTGATCTGCATAGTAGTAAACGTGTTATGCAGGCGTTAT
>NZ_JARACR010000152.1:0-353 GCF_028765505.1 Aliivibrio sp. A6
CTAATGTTTCATTTCTTTGTAATTTAGAGATGATATTGCCAACTTCGATGATATCGGAGATTGGCATCTTAGTTATCTTCTTAAAATCCTTTTTAAATTGGGTTGAGTATTCTAGGTTATACATTTGTCACTTTGCCTTCAGTGAGCTCAGAAAACATCTCATCTATAGAGTTAACTTTATGTCCTTTATTTTCAACAAGTTCTTTCATCGCAGCAGCAGAAACTTCATTTGGTTGCGGAACTCGTAGATCAAATGGAATACCACCATGGTTAATGACAGCTTTAGCAAACAGTTTAATTGCTTGTGATGTGCTTAGACCAACTTCACCGCAGATGCTAGTGAAAGCAAGTTT
>NZ_JARACR010000153.1:0-347 GCF_028765505.1 Aliivibrio sp. A6
GTCACGTAAGCCCCCTAAGGGGCTTATTATCCACTCAGATCGCGGTGTACAATATCGCTCTCAAAAATACCAAGACTTTATGCGTAGACATGGCGGAGAGCCAAGCATGAGTCGTAAAGGTAACTGTTGGGATAACGCAGTAATGGAATCGTTTTTCAGTCGACTAAAAGTCGAACTGATTTATGCAGAAGATTATCAGTCTATAAATGAAGCTAGAGCTGGGATCTTCGAGTACATTGAAGTGTTCTATAACCGTAAAAGAAGGCACTCAGCGTTAGGCTATGTAAGCCCAGTTGAGTATGAAAATAAGTAAAATAGAGAGTGTCTACTTTTCGTGGGGTACTCCA
>NZ_JARACR010000154.1:0-326 GCF_028765505.1 Aliivibrio sp. A6
CTCTGTTGGGATATCGCCAAGCGGTAAGGCACCGGCTTTTGATGCCGGCATTCCCTGGTTCAAATCCAGGTATCCCAACCACTATTTAACATGAATGATGCAACCTGATCGTACATGACAACGTTAGAAAGACTCTCCAATTCGTCTTCTAACTACAAAAATTTCTACTCTTTGTTTTAATTAACAACTAGAAGAACGCGGACGTGGCGGAATTGGTAGACGCACCAGATTTAGGTTCTGGCGCCGCAAGGTGTGAGAGTTCAAGTCTCTCCGTCCGCACCATATTTAAAGATGCATTATCTTGGTTTAATTACCGATTTAATCTT
>NZ_JARACR010000155.1:0-322 GCF_028765505.1 Aliivibrio sp. A6
AACGCCGCAATAACACGTGCGAAAGACCGACTTCCCAAACCAATTATACTCCAAACCGCGAATGCCGAATGTAAATAGCATCGTGTTGATTGCTTTGTTATACGAGCCTTGCTTTCGCTCCAATTAACTTGGTAAAGAACTGATTTACCAATATTTTCTGTAAACTGAGTTTAATTAGACTGGCTCAATTAAGCGAGCAAAATATCCAATCACCGCCAATAACTGTGAAACGAAACAATCCTTTTTTCTTACGCCATTTGTACGATTTGGTTTCAGCCAGTTTTGAGCTGATAAACCAAATATCCTAACCACAATTGGGATT
>NZ_JARACR010000156.1:0-314 GCF_028765505.1 Aliivibrio sp. A6
GGCGTTACACGAACTAAAGATTGCCGTTTTTTGGCTCAGTTCAGCGATTGAACCGTTAGTTTTTTAGGCGTGAAAGTTGGGCGGTTTTCCTTTTTCTTTGCTGCCTTTTAGATTTCATTTCATCAGGTTCGGCAAGTTAGCCCTTATTTCCCCAAGTTCATGAATTTCAGAAGCTAATTTACGCTTCAATTGTTCATGGTTTTGCCTCATTTTATTCTGCATCAGTGCTTTGCTCTCAGTATTTTCAATCCCAATTGTGGCGAGGGTATTTGGTTTATCAGCTCCAAACTAGCTGAAATCAAATCGTACAAATG
>NZ_JARACR010000157.1:0-286 GCF_028765505.1 Aliivibrio sp. A6
GCGACCGCATGAGTGTTTAGTTTTTAGCCATACTATTAAAACCAGCGTTTAATACTGCCTCTAACATAGAGGTATTCATCATGCAGCGTTTCTGCTTTCCGACAATACTGAGTTTAGTCGGCTCTTCTCGAAGCATATTCAGACTCATATGGCGCAAGCAGGCTACGTTTTCTGCACCATGCCCCTTGTATATCTGACACGCATCTTCATTCATACTAACATCAAGTACCCAATGCATAGATTCAATACCCCAATGCTCTCTAACCGCATTAGCAGCCTGCTCTGC
>NZ_JARACR010000158.1:0-282 GCF_028765505.1 Aliivibrio sp. A6
TAAGCGTACACGGTGGATGCCTTGGCAGTCAGAGGCGATGAAAGACGTATTAACTTGCGATAAGCGTAGATTAGGTAGTAAAAACCATTTGAGTCTACGATTTCTGAATGGGGAAACCCACTAGCATAAGCTAGTATCACTACATGAATACATAGTGTAGTGAGGCAAACCGGGAGAACTGAAACATCTAAGTACCCCGAGGAAGAGAAATCAACCGAGATCCCGAAAGTAGCGGCGAGCGAAATTGGGTTAGCCCTTAAGCTTTTAATGAGACAGGTGAAG
>NZ_JARACR010000159.1:0-281 GCF_028765505.1 Aliivibrio sp. A6
TCCCCAGCATTCTGCTCTTGCGGGCGACTCTCTGAATTTACTCACGATACTCAGTGGCGAACTATTAAAGACGCTATGATATTAGGAACTCCAGTTGAACTTTTGATTCAGACTAGGCGCATTACATGTTCGCTATGCGGTACAAAAACGGAAGCAATATCTTGGCTTAAACCATACTCACGCCTGACTAATCGATTGATAGAATATATTGAACAACTGCTGCCTTTGCTGCCGATTAAACATATTTCAGAACTGACTGGAGTACATTGGCACACGATAAA
>NZ_JARACR010000016.1:0-96748 GCF_028765505.1 Aliivibrio sp. A6
GCCACTCTATTGAGTGGCGAAACAATTAATAAAAAAATAAATAGAAAACTTTGTGATAGTAATTTCATTAAAGAAAAAACAATCTTTCTATAAGCAATTAATACATAGATAAAATAAAAGTCAATAGAGTTTTAATAAAAACATTTAGAACTATGATTGCAGCAGCTTTGCTACTGCTTTTCTGGAAAAGAAATGATTGGAATGTTGTTCATAGATTTATGCACTTTTGCAAAACTTGCAAATGTGCTTAACCATTATTTTAAAACAAAAAGAGAAGCAAATAGCTTCTCTCTTCATTAACGTGGTCGATTGCGACTTCTATTAGTTTTCTTTTCATCTTGCTTTAAATCAATTGCTTTATCTTTCTTTTGATATGCTTCACTATCACGTTTTAGTAAAGTTAATAAGTCTACATCAACTTCATCTAATGACAGTGTTGATGGATAAACCTCCTCACATTTGGATGTGAAAAAATCAGAACCATATTTACCAGTAGTTTTTAAGAAATGGTTTTTTGGGAATCCTTGATCAATAAAACTCATTTTTAACATATCAAGTTCTAACGAATCTTTAATCTGAACTTCTTCAAGACCTAATGTAATATTTAAATCTAAATCTTCACTTTCGAAGTGATTCTTTATAGTTTGCTCAACTTCATTAATCGAATTTAGTTCATAACTAATTAAATCCGACTCATTTGAGTCAAAAATGTAGTATGAGAATTTATCATCTTCATAAAATATGACGATTTGGTAATTTTTACAATCGTAATCATCATTGTTTACTTCAATGTCCATAACTTTAATTAAATCAGATTGAATTGCATTAAAAATGAATGTACCTTCCTTGTCTTCATCTACTTCAAGTAAATTAGATTTGAATTGACTAAGAGATAATCTTTTTCCAAATCCATTCTCATCAATATCAACCTCTATTTTATTGATGGGGCTACTTCTAATATATGAGTTAAATTTGTAATCATAAAGACGTAGAAAATCTTCAACATCTTCATCATTATCTGTGTCTAAAAATTCATTATCGTAAGTAGTTAAGTCATAAAATTCAGCGAATTCATATGCCACTTCATTTGTTGTTTTTAAACCTTCAAAATCTAAATATCTTGTTTCTATCATTACCTTTTCCTTAATTTTTGTATTGTAATTTTTCTTTAAATATTTCTTGTAGATGATCTGCAAGCCTTTTGTCAATCAACACCGATTCTTTAAGCTCACCATCTATTTTTATGTATACCTTCTTCAACGTGCCTTTCTGTTTACGCAGAATCTTAGAGAACTTCATCAGTTTGGTATCAGCTAAACGTGTATCAAACCTAATTCGCTTTCCCTTTTTCCAAGCAACCACTTCATTTCTGATTTGATTCTGCAAGTCATTCTCAACCAGTTCTTGAAACTCTGGCATTTCGGCAATTGAATCATAGATTAGTTTATAGTGATTTTTTGCAATGTAGACGTTTCTATCATCAGCAACACGAATAACTAAGCTATGTTCAATCAGTAGCTTAGAAACGTATCTAAGCTCACTATCTTTGACTTTGATAAGTGTTGAGTGTGCTTCTACGAACTCAACAGCATCTATCATTCTCCTTGTCATATCTTTCATTCAATTACTCCACCACAAAATGAATCTGATAATCTCTAAGCTTGTTGGTCAAGTTTGTTATGTTAGTCATAAGCTCCCCTTGAAATTCTCTTGCATAGTTTTCGCTGTAAAACTCTGATGTTGGGATAAAACCTTTGCCGCTAACCACATCTCTTACAGGTATTAAATGATCTCCTTTTAGTCTTGAATTAACGATTGGATACTTGTTATCAGCAAGTAGTTTTAAATCAACACAAAATCTATTGTTTGAATTTTCATTGATAAATAATTCATTGAACAATTCTAACGAACCACCTTTAACAGCATTGTCTTTTATCACTGATGAAGGTATGTATTTTTCTTGTATCATTGCCTCAATTAGTTTCTCTATATGATGTTCGTGAACAAATGACTTAAATTCGATATCTTTACTTGAAATGTATTCAATTGTTTGTTGTGTGTTTGATGAAATATGTTTCATTGTTTACCCTTTTTTAATTAATTGTTTTTGTTTCTAATTATGTTTTATCATTAAAAAATAAAAGTTCAAGAGCAGTTGCAAAAGTTTTTTTAATCAAAATAAAGAAAGGCGCATTTTAAGGGATTATTTCAATGAAAATAATTTTTAAAAATGTTGATTTGATAAGATAATTGAAAGGAATAATAGAAGATTAAGCACATTTGCAAAACTTACAAAATTGCTTATTGGTTGATTTAAAGTAAAAAAAGAAGCTCTCGCTTCTTTTTACTCTTCTACAAAGTGAATTTGATAATAACAAATCTTATTAATAATGTTTGACATCTTATCGATAAGAGCATCTTGAAATTCTTCTGTATAATTTTTACAAAAATACTTTGAAGATTTTGAAGAAGCTATACCATTAGCTATATCTCTTAGAGTAATTAAATAATCACCTTTTAAATAGCCATCATTAACTATAGGGTATTTATCTTCTGAAAGTAAATTCAAATCAACACAAAATCTAAAATTTGAGTTTTCATTAACAAATAACTCATTAATTAGTTCCAAAGAACCACCTTTCACAGTATTTTTCTTTATAACTGACGAAGTTGAATATTCTTCATTTATCATTTGAAAAATCATCTTTTCCAAATCTTGCTCATGCATAAATGATTTGAACTCGATTTCTCTACTTGTAATGTATTCGATAGTTTGTTTCGTGTTTAATAGTTTGTGTTTCATTATCTTATTTCCTTAATTATTTTGTTGTTTCTAATATTGTTTTATCATTAAAAAATAAAAGTTCAAGAGCAATTGCAAAAGTTTTTTTAATCAAAATAAAGAAAGGCGCATTTTAAGGGGTTATTTCAATGAAAATAATTTTTAAAAATGTTGATTTGATAAGATAATTGAAAGGAATAATAGAAGATTAAGCACATTTGCAAAACTTACAAAATTGCTTATTGGTTGATTTAAAGTAAAAAAAGAAGCTCTCGCTTCTTTTTACTCTTCTACAAAGTGAATTTGATAATAACAAATCTTATTAATAATGTTTGACATCTTATCGATAAGAGCATCTTGAAATTCTTCTGTATAATTTTTACAAAAATACTTTGAAGATTTTGAAGAAGCCATACCATTAGCTATATCTCTTAGAGTAATTAAATAATCACCTTTTAAATAGCCATCATTAACTATCGGGTATTTATCTTCTGAAAGTAAATTCAAATCAACACAAAATCTAAAATTTGAGTTTTCATTAACAAATAATTCATTAATTAGTTCCAAAGAACCACCTTTCACTGTATTTTTCTTTATAACTGACGAAGTTGTATATTCTTCATTTATCATTTGAAAAAGCATCTTTTCTAAATCTTGCTCATGCATAAATGATTTGAACTCGATTTCTCTACTTGTAATGTATTCGATAGTTTGTTTCGTGTTTAATAGTTTGTGTTTCATTATCTTATTTCCTTAATTATTTTGTTTAAATTTTTGTTGTTTCTACAATTGTTTTATCATTAAAAAATAAAAGTTCAAGAGCAATTGCAAAAGTTTTTTTAATCAAAATAAAGAAAGGCGCATTTTAAGGGATTATTTCAATGAAAATAATTTTTAAAAATGTTGATTTGATAAGATAATTGAAAGGAATAATAGAAAATTAAGCACATTTGCAAAACTTGCAAAAGTGCTATCGACAAGAAATCTTAGGTAAGTCTGACCATTTTGTTGTGTATTGCTTTGATAAAAGTTGTCGTTTCATAGACCACTTTTGATTGATACCTTGTCCAGCTATAAAAACTGAATCTGTACCATATTTTTTATTCAGAAAATCAAAGACAGTGTTTAGCTTGTCATTAGTTGGCTTTTCATTCAGCAGGTCAAATTGTTCGTGTCTACCATCCGAAAGATCGAGAAGACCTACGCCTATCTTGTAATAACGCACACCATCTCTAAAAAGCTGATTTACAGCATCGCCAGCGACTTTTGATAATTGTGTAATGTCAGACGTAGGGTAAGCAAAACGATGAGTGATTTTGAAGCTTGCAGGGTTATCATCAAACGGAGAAGAAGAAGCAAAGCACATCATCACTCGTGTAAGTGAATGTTGCTCTCTGGCTTTACGAGAAGCAATACAAGCGTGTTTAACCAACGCTTGTCGTAAACTATCAATATCAGTGATTCTTTCACCAACAGAACGTGTCGAAAAGATTTGCTGCTTATCTGCTTTAACAAAGTCCCACTTCTTACAAATTTCACCATTCAACTCTCTGCAAGTCCGTTCAACTTCAACGTTAAAATCTTTACGCAAAAGCGCAGGAGGACGTTTCATTAGATCATAAGCTGTATTGATACCCATGAACTGCATACGATTTGACAAACGTTTACCGATACCCCAAACATCTCCAACATCAACACTTTTCAACAGTTGTTCGATAGTGTATTTATCTTCAAGTAAGCAAACACCATTCAAATCACCATTTTTCTTTGCAAGATGATTAGCTAACTTTGCCAGTGTAAGAGTAGTACCAAGCCCAACGCATACAGGCAAACGGCACTCTTTCCAAACGGCTTTACGAAGTGTCTGACCGTGTTCTATCAAACACGGTATTGCTGATGATGTTCGTTCAAACGACAAAAATGACTCATCGATAGAGTAGATAAATTGCTCTGGCGCAAAACGTCCAATTACATTCATCATTTTGGAGCTTAGATCGCTATACAGTTCGTAATTTGATGAGAATGCATAGACACCTTTAAACTCACATTCAGCTTGAATTTTGAAGTAAGGAGAAAATTTTGGAATGCCAAGCTCTTTTGCTTGGCGGTTCGCTGCTACGATACAACCATCATTATTTGATAAAACAACGATAGGTTTACCACGCAAATCAGGTCTAAACACTTGTTCAGCACTGCAATAGAAAGAATTAGCATCAACTAATGCAAACACGTTCAAGCACTCAACAGATAGCTTTTACGGAACATACGAATAGATGCAACAACAACCCCCTCAATCGTAAATGTGTCGTGGTCATTGATAGTAACAGAGCTGTATTTTGAGTTAGCAGATAGAAGCTGACGTTTGTGCATATCAAGCACTTTACAGATAAATTCACCATTTAGATTAGCTACGATTACATCGTTATGTTTAGCTATTGGAAATCGGTCAACAATCAGCAAATCACCATCAAAAATGCCAAGTTCAGTCATACTATCCCCATTTGCAAACCCAAGGAACGTTGAAGACGGTCGTTCGACAAGAAGCTGATCAAGAGATAGATCAAGCTGATTATACTCAGCAGCAGGGCTTTCAAACCCTGTGATACCCGCACTTGCAGGAACAGGAATAACTTTCATAAGACAACTAAGCTGTATATATATACAGTTAGTATGACTTAAGACAGCAGATCGATCAAGAGGGTAAAATTCAAGTGCTCAGTCTATAAACAAAAACAGAAGCTATCAGCTTCTATTTTTTTAGTAATTCTTGTCTAACTCGCTTGCAACCTGTTAATTTCGAATCAGTGCCAGTCCAAGATTTGTTTTTGTTAATATAAGGTGAGTATGGATAGCCATTGAAGCATTGATAAGATATTGTTTTTCTATTAGATTCAACATAATCAAACACTTGTTTCAAATACCAAATCTTGTCTTTAAAATGAATCGTTTGAACTACTTTCGCAACAACTACACCTTTTTCATTTCGAGTATAAAAAGTTGTGTCGTATTCGATAGCAAAAGCGCTACAAGATGACACTAAAACTGCTGTAATAATGGTCTTTAAAAGACAGTTAAAAATATTCATATCACTTCCCAATTTTATCAGGACAACCACTAAGATTCTTATCTGTATGCTGCCACGAGTTCACTTTATAAGGATCGTAAGGGAAACCATTTAAACACTCGTAAAAGATTTTTGTTGGAGATTTGCGACCTCTACGATCTTTTGAATAAACTTTACGTTCTAAATACCAAATACCTCGCTTTTTCATTAATTTTTGAGTAGTAGTAAGTGTTGTTTTATCTGCTGAAAAATATTCTGAAATAGTGAAATTATACTTATCAGCGAAAGCATTAGTGCTGATTAACATTGTTGCGATTAAAAGTGATTGTCTTATCATAAATTGCTTCTCCTTTTTTATGTCTATAACTACACAGTTATCATAAAAAAAGAATATTTCAATATACGATTACAGATATAAAAAAAGCCACTATGAAAAGTGGCTTAAACAATAGAATTTAAACTAATTTTTATTTTAGTTTAGCAAGTAATTCTTCGACATTTCGAGCAGCAAAAAAGTCTCTGTAAGACTGAATTAGCTTTTTACTTACTTGTGGCTTTGGAGACTCATCATCGATAAATGCTTCAATAGAATCTTCGTGAAGAAGTTGCCATTGTTCTTTTGATGATAGAGCCATTGCTGTTAGTGCAGCTTTAAAGGCTTGATCTGGATTTGATTTAGTACGTTCAACAGTACCGCCAATAGTGTAAAACTTATAAACTGGCTTTGCGGTTTTTTCATTAACTGTTTTAGACTCAGACTTTTCAACAGATTGAGGTTGTGAAAGTGCAGCAAGCAATTCTTTTGCTTTTGCTTCAATCGATTCATCATCTTGCTTATCTGCTGGGAGTTCAAGTTTTGCAACTTCTTTAAACAGCTTAAACTTCTCTTCATACTTAGCTTTTGCTTCTTCTTCCGCAAGACGAGCTTTTTCAGCTTCCTCAGCCTTACGTTTTTCTTCTGCTTCAATGTTAGCTTCAATGTAAGTTGTAAGACTCTCTTGAAGTTGTTGTAGAGCTTTAAACGAGTATGCTTCTTTGAATTGATCAAGATTAGAGAAAACCTTTTTATTTTCACCTTCTCCAAAACTTGTTAGTTCATTATGAGTTTCATTTTTATCATCAAACTTTTCTACTTTAAAGATAAGTTTAACCACACTAATCTTTTTATCGATTGCATTCATCGCCATAGCTATTATCACCTTATAAATAATTTACTATGCAAAATTAAATCAATTCGATGCTTTTATCAAGTTTAGAACGAAAAGTTATCAATGAAACAATCAAAATCATCTACATCAGACACAGCTTCGCTTGTTGTTTTAGTTTTAACAACATTATTCTTAACTTTTGATTGTGTGTTTGAAGCATACTGCTTCGGTTTTGTCGCTGTAAAAACCTTACTCAACTGTTCTTTAATCGCTTTGGTTGAGGCTTTATCAGCTAATTTACTTGCTTTTTCTGCTAATGAATCAAGAACATTAACAGCAGTTTTAACTACTCTTTTCGCTGCTCTTGCTGCTTTATCAAGCATTGTCACTTCTGTAAGTTCATAAAAGAATCTGAAAGTGTTTTTGCACCATCTGATAGTGCTTGAATCAACAGTAGAACAAGCTTTTAACGCCTTTTTGCAAGCTGCTTTAAACGTCTGGTGTCTAACCTTTTTGCATTCGATTGTAGTAGTAGAGAACTTGCCAGCTTCATTAGCAAAATCGTTCAGATAAACGAAATTCTCTTTATCAGCACTTATGAACTTGTGCTTTAACTCTCTTGCGAAAACTGACATTGATTTTGTGTTTAGTTCAGTCAGATTCACACGTAAGTTAGCATTAGCAAAATCACTGTAATAAACAGCATTTACTTGAACTTTAATCGCTTGGCGTTCTGTTCTGTAATCATATTCGTAAGATAGTGTGAAATACTCATCATTCCAGTCTTTAACTATTGATTTTATTGAAAAACTGTCTGTAAAAGGGTAATCACAGCTCACTGATTTTCTCGTATTTAAAGACACAAAGAACGTGCTTTGTTTGTTAAACTGCATTTGAGTTCGTGAAAATAGATAGTTTCTGAACTTAACTTGTGATTCAGATAATGAAGAGTTAATGAATCTTGATTTAACTTCTTTGTTTAGTAAATGTTCTCTTGTAATAGAGAAAAAGTTTGATTTGAACTTGCTTTGATAAGAATTGTTGATTGACATAAAAATACTCCATAATAATTAAATTTTAAGACTCTTAGTTAAAAGCATTAAAATAATTTTTAATTATTTATGGAGTTTCTATTGACAAATCGATTAGATTTTTTACAATATCTATAAGTTTCGCAGACTTAGATATGTTAATTGAGTGCCTTCTCCAAGGTGCTTTTTTTTCGTCTTAATAAAAGTTGTATCATTTCTTTATTTTAAGTCAATATCAGATCAGCAATTTTATTCAATAAATCGCTAAGAAATCCAATAAATACACAATTATTTTTCTTTTCTTTATTCCATTCTTTTAAATCAGTATTAAAATACTAATTTCAATAATCTACAAAACTCAAAAAAAGGCAAGGCGTGATCGTTTTAGCTCAGGCAAGTCGTGATCGCTAATTAAGATAATTAAATTTATAACTATATTTAATATAATAAGTAAACTTTGCCAAGTTTACGATTTTTAAAAGAAAGTTATTTGTCGCTTTGCTCCTTTTTCTGTAAGAAAAATATTCAGAGGTTGTTTATGGTTAACAACTGATTGTCTTGTCAATTCATTTCACCAGAATAAAAAACCACTTGTGGTTTTTCGATATGCTTTTTCAATTTGCATTTTCTCTAAAATGTGGATCACTGTCTATATGTTCAATAGTATAATTAAGGAGAAAGAACATATGGATTATTCAAAACTATTAAAGCAAGATTTGATTGAGTTATTAGAGCAAAGGTCTTTTGCTGATTTTATCTACAAAGAAGAAGCTGAAATGAGAAAAATCATTTTAAAGCAAAATGCTGATAAAGATGAGCAGATAAAACAACTATACAAAGAATTATCATTGCAACAAGGTTTAAAAGATTGTTTTCAATATGATAGAAATAAATTATCAGATGAAATAACAGAGATAAGAGACAAACATAGCAAAGAACTATCATCAGTAAAAGATAAACTTGTTAACGCTGAAAAGTTAATCGATACAATTGAAGATCTGTTTGAAGTATTTTTAGACTTATGTGAAGACCAAGATTCAAAAGACTTACTGATAAAAATTATTGACAGAAATTCTATACAATCAACCCCGAAATCAAATAAAAATGGATTTGATGATCTTGATTTAGACTTTGATGAGTTAGATGAAGATATTGATGGTTTTAGTGCTTCTGAACTTGAAGATGTTGAACTTGATTTATTAGACGATGATGATTTGGACGATGACTTAGAACTTGATGATGATCTTGACGATTTAGACGTAGATTTTGATGAACTGGACGATAAACCAGAAGCAAAGTCATTTGTGTCGAGTTTACTAAATAGAAAGAAATAAAAGAAAGAGATTTTTTAACTCTCTCTTTTTATTGGATTTATGCACATTTCCAATTTTTGCAAAAGTGCATAGATTAAACAGCTTTGCAAAAATCCCTCACTTTATTATTCACTTACACATTTGAAGTTATTGCGATACTCGATTGAATCTTCTATCGCTGCATACCTTACCGCAGTAGCAATATCAGCACCTTGCACGAACTTGGTTGATGGAGTATCCCAAACAACTGTTTTATCTCTTAAACCGCCCTCATAACGTGGTTTAAGCACTGTTATATCGTATGTGTATGGTTTTATACGCTCAATGACGAACTTAAAAGCATTAAGCTTATTCTTGTATCTACCAACCCCATCTTTTTTAACCTCAGTCTCAAAGCTCATTACCCCACCATTTTCTTTATAGTTATACATAGTGAACGCTTTTGCACTGTTTAACGATACTGTTGAATTAGCTCCAACTGCAAAACTCATATTTTCTATGACGCTTCGATCAAGGTCGTCTTTTGCTACAAGTGTTAAACCATTCAGTTCAGACACTCCGTATTTTTCTTTGTTAAATTCAATTTGTTCACAAGTCATAGCAAAACTTGATGTTGAAACTAAAACTGTTGTTAGTGTTAATATTTTTTTAATCATAATTATTCTCCTTACTGTATAAATATTGTTATACCAATAAAAGAATAATAATCAAATCACAGACAAAAAAAGAAAGTGTTTAAAGCACTTTCTTTTAAAAAATTATTTTATCACATTTGCTATACCAGCAACTTTTCTTGTGTTTTGTTCTAAGCCTTTCGATTCAGCTTTAAAGATTGAACCATTAAATGTTGTTTGCTGCTCTAACACTTCAAACACATTTCTAAAACAGAAAAGAAAGATAATCATTGTCGATAGCACGTAAACAGTCCAAAAAATTATTGGTGATATAATATCCAATGATATTGAATCAGTTCCCACAACCAGTAGATTTGCTTCATTCATCAACACGAAAAGCAAAGAGCTTAAAAATGTTGACGCTAAGATCGATAGAAACACACCAAACACGAACCTCGACACACTCAAAAACGCTTCTGCAATAGCCAGAATTACAGCTATGAAACTCTTCTTACCAATCAAGTTAGTAGTCAGCTTAACTACAACGTCAATCAACACTAAAAACGTTTTTTGAAAGACGTTCCCAACAATGTAAGCAAAAAGCACAAGCGACACACAAAAGCTTAAAATCAACACGTTCTGCACTAACGAACCAAGCTTTTGAGCTTTCTTACCAGCAACTTTAAGAGAAGCATTTTTTGAGTTAACCAACGCCTTGCCAGTAAAATTCAAACCCAGACTAATTGTTGCAAGTGGAATCGCATTTTCTTGAACACTCTTTAAAGGAACTTCATCAACCGTAAAGCCTTTCTTTTCGTAAGTGCCAATAAAGCGTTTCGGATCTCGAATAGCGTCCATAAACTCGTTAGTTATGACACTGTTTATCTCATCACTGGCATAGACTGAATCAACCTCTTTAATGATGTAAGCGTAGAAGTCTTCAACTGATTCAATGCGTGTTGATACAGTCTCTTGCTGTCTATCAGTCTCATTACCAAACGCTTGATTGATTATGAATGGCTCTTGAACCTCTATACCAGACAATGCTTTGCTTGTTGCCTCAATCACCTCAGTTTCATCGAATGGTGCGCTTAAAATCCCCTTGATTTGACTATAAAAGCTAAACGTATCTATATCAGTTTTTAAATCTTTGCTGATCTCATACCCGATTGACTCTTTTAAAGCCTCTGTTAACGCTGCTGTAAGCAAAATCACTGATTCATTTGCTTTCGCTACATCAAGATTAGAACTCTTCAAAATAAAGCTCTCAGAGTCCCACGTTCTACATAGATGCTTGGCTTGCTCATAGCTTGTTTTTGTTTGAGATTCTTGATTACAGATGATGCCCTGATATTGTTTAGCCAGTTCAATGTATTTCACTGCAAATTCATCAAAGACGCTGTTTATTGAACTATTAGAGTAGTTCCTGATAGATCCACAGTCGTAAATCTCACCCCTTACTTTTTGACTACACATTTTCACAGCGTAGTTAAGCGGAGAACGACCGCCAGCTTCCATGAAACCAACCTTTTCGCCGATTTTTTTCTGTTCTTCAAGACACTCAGACACATCACTATTAGCCCAGGTATTTTGGTCATTAAAGTCGTGTTGAATCATCTCGTTTTGCTCGTATTCCGCTGCGCATAGCTCACTTTCAATGATTGAATAACTCACGACTTGCGCTTTCTCGTTGATTGGTATGATGTTGTAATCAAGCACTTCTCTTGTATCACTACTCGATAGCTGTTGAATCTTGTTTGCTACCGTAAACGCTTCAAGAGCTGGATTTTGGATCTGGTCAATCATAAACGTATTAAGCAAAGATACTCTATGAGACGACACAGCAAATATCCCAAGAAAAACACCTGTTGCTATGTTCAAAGACATATCAGCTTTTGTTTTAAGCTCAATCTTCCCAAAATATTTTAATGCTGTAATGAAGAAGGTGAAGATGATCATTATGATTGATAATTTTGAGGCGTAGCCCCACAATGGATCAATCTCTCTAATCGTTGTATCAGTTAAATTTTCATAAGCATTTTTAGTTTTATCAGATTTATTGTTTTGACGCTGATTATCTATACATTTACTTACTTCTTCAAATTGATTCATCATTGTGCTTCCATACCCTGACAACGTAGGACAATCATCAATCTTACTGTTTGTTGCTAACGTCATTTGACTACCAAATAGCAACATAATCATTAATATTATTCTTTTCATTTTTAAGCCTTTTTATAATTGTTTCTTATTAATACGATTATCATAAAAAAAGCATAATTCAATAAAATGAGAGTCAATAAGATTAAGCTATGTAGTAAAAGCTTTTATAACAGCAAAAAAAAGCAACCTCTGTTGAGATTGCTTTTAAGATTATTTTTCAATAGTTTTTTCTGTATTCTTTGGTTTAGTTGAAGTTTTAGGTTTTTGGTCTTTCACTTCTTCTTTGTTAAACCTTCTTGAAATGCTTTTAGAGAAACTACCCAAGCCATTTTTAACATTACTGAATGATTGTGCGCCAAGATAAGCCGTTGCAAAATTCAAGTCATTATCATCAGGTGTACTTCTAAGGTTCAAAGCCGTTCTACCTGTATTCCTGATATGGTCAATTGACGATACAGCATAGATAACCACACCAATCAAAATACAAACGAATAAGAATCCGTGGAAAGCTTGACTCATTAAATCATCACTTGCTGTTGCAAACACCAGTTCGTGAATCGCACCACCAATTGAAGAGCTTGTTAAAATTGTCGTGATATAGACTATCTCAATCGGGAAAAACGCAAACACAAAGAACAAGTCTTTAAGTGCTGTTGTTGTTTTATCAAAACTTGCGTTCTCGCCAGCCCACAATTTACCAATGTTGCTAATCACTTCTACAACGAATGTGCATAGCAGTATATAACCTCTAACAAACACCTCTTTGATTGGGTAAATCAGATATTTAATACCAAGCAATAAGCCGATGTAGCTGATAGCGTAAAGAGCGATTGTGATAATCAACATAACAGCAAAGGCAAAACCTATTGGACCTTGTAGCGTGTCTATCATCGTATCTAAGCCAGCATTAAGCGCACCACTTAACAGAGCTATTGCATCGCCCAAAATACCACTACCTTTACCAACGCTTAGAACGCTCGATGCTCCACTTTTAACTGTCTGAAAAGCTTCAAGACCTAAACCTAATGAACCGAAAATCACTGTCCACGTTGTTGCTGGATCTTTGTTCTGATTCACTTGTTGAATAAGATTCATATCACAACGGTTGTCAGTAGTTCTTAAAGGGCATTGACCAAACATCAACGATTCTTTTAACTTCTCACTTATACCAATTGCACTAATCAGATCATCAAGTGTCGATTCATCACTTTGTGTTTGCGTTCTCTCTGCTACTGGTATTTCATCAAGTAGATAAGAAGCGTCATAAAATCTCAAACTGTTAGAAGTATTGAATAACTCAATTTTATCTTCATCGACTTCAAAAATTCTCAGGTCATAAGGGAAATATGTTTGAGGTTTCGATACGTCCCAAGTCCTTTGTTCAATAGAGTAAATATCTTGATAAGCATTAAGTATTTGACTCATCTCTTTGTTTACGTCAATCATCTTCTGATCGAAGCTAAACACTGAATGAATCGTTGGTCTTATGTCGTTTAAAATCTCACCAACCAATTCTTCTACAAACTCAGAGTGATTTTGCGCTGCTTTTCTATATACAGCGTCATCAATTGCATTTAAAAGAGTCTCAAACGCCAGCTCTCTATCAATCACATCAAGTCTCAACTCTTCTGCTTTTGAGCCGTCTGCTTTTGCAGTTAAGACAGAGTGTTTACCAGCAATGTTTTTTAACTCAAAAGCATCTAAGTGAAATCCGTTTGTCATTGTCAGTGAGTAATGATGGTTTGGTTTACTTAAATCAAAGTCATTGAACTTACTTGCGTGTTCAAGCATTAACGCAAACTCGTGATCAGAAGTTTTAAGTGCTTCTTGCTGATTTAGAAATAGAGTTGCAGTATCACCAATCCATTCTTCGATAGGTTGAAATCCTGATAAACATTCACCTGTTATTTCATCTTCACCATGACAATAACCACCTAAGAAAGCGAACTTAAATGCCTCACCACTATTTCTCATTGATGTAATAGCTTCGGCCACTGAGAAGTCAGCATTTTTGAACAGGATTTCATCACCTAACAGACCTTCAAATTGCTTCACCACTTTTTCATATTGTGCAGTTTGCTTTATGTTAGTTCTTGATTCATTTGAAGACTTAACCGCAGCATAGGATTGCATCAATAAACCTTCTGCTTGAAGATTGGCATTTGAACCATTCTCAGACACTTTCTCGAATATCTTTTGAGCATCACCAAGACTTGCATTAAACATTGATTTGAAATCAGTCGTCGCAGAAGTGTTTTCACTCATATCAGACTGAAATTTTTGCTCAAAAAATCTTGTCAGTATGTTTGCGAAATCAGCACGTATTGAAAGTGAATCAAGCTTACGTCCAAAATACTTTGTCTCACACTCGTAGTTAGCCGTTGCACCACCTGAACGAATGGTTATAGCTTCTGGTAATTTCGTTGAAACATCTAACTCAAAAATGCCTGTTAAGTTAATTTCAGTGTTGTAGTCCATTACTGCTTGATGTGTTGATAGACACTCAGCCGAAATATCAAGGGCTTGTTGAGCTGTTGGTTTTATCTTTCCAACCTCAGTCCAAGAGTTATTATCGTAGCGATTTCGTGAGCCAAATTCATTCTGATAAACCCAACTTTCATAGACTTTACGTTCTAACATTTGCTGATGAAAAGCTTTACTCAATTTCTTGTTTGTTGATGTTGCTGTTTCGCTTGTTAATGTGCTTAAAAAATTATCGTTTAGACTGTTCAGATACTCAACATTGTGTTGACTAATCAAGAAGTAATTTACTAATGCCGTAGGGTAATACACAGCTCTAACTCTTATGCTTGAACTTGAAGCAGCAGTTAGTAAAACTAATGCAAAACAAATCGAAACCATTGCACTTGTAAAAGCTGTTTTGTTTTTATTGTTTTGAGTGAAAACTGTCATTGATGAAAATGCTAAAACAGATAAAAGCAAAACGACAAAAACAGCAAGTTCAGCAGTAGTGTAGCCCCAAAGAAAAAGTTGCTCTGTCAGATGTGGTTTAACTTGATCAACTTTCAAACCTTTTCCTGTTAAAAACTCTCTCTGACTTTCAACATCACTTTGAGTAAGTGTTGTCTTACTCCAACTTATAAAACGATGATCATAACCGATCAATTGTTCAGCACACGGCTTTAAAAACTTACCACCATCTACATCACCTATCTGCTTTGCAAAAGCTTGTGGTGATAGACAGTTAGTTTCATCACTTGCGTAAACATTTATTGATAGTGTCATTACAAAAATGATTAACAACATTTGTTTAATTTTTAATAATTGTTTCTCCATAAAATTTCTCTCCTTTTATGATTTCAGTAATCCATAAAAACAAAGAAAGTCAATATTATTATTTGCATAATTCTTTTACAGAAAAAGCAACAAGAGCTTGTCTCGAAGTTGCCATAATAAAAGCAACTAAGAGTTATTCCATTAACTACTTTATAATTTTAATCCACTTGCAGTTTTAACGAAGAAAATTGAGTTAATGAGATTTCAGTAAATCGCCAAAATATTTTTATGCTTTTCTGTAAGTTTTTGAAAAAAATTATCAGATACTTTTTCAATCAAAAAACGACTTTTAGATCACTTCAAAAATCTCATTACCAACACAGGTAATGAAGATTGTAATGAAAAAACGAAATACCTTAGATAAGGGAATATTATCTTTTAGCAAGACGAAAGGTATTCATTACATTACCAAAATTGGTAATGATAAAGAAAACCAAAACATTTACTGAAAGCTAAATGTACTCCTTGTCAGTCGTTTGATGATGTGTTTGACGAATCTTTTTAAGATGATAATAAATATAAATGAGAGCATAAATTATTAAAGAGAGGACTCATACAATGCACAACAATGAACAAGAAAAAATCATTACAAACGACAACACAGAAATGAAAAAAGAGAAGTCGCCAAAACAACTACTGAATGAATCTATCAACAAACATTCAAGAGAGTGTAAAGAACTAAAATCATCATTAGAAAAATCAAAAGATTCTTCTAAGTTTCTGAAAGAAGTTGAACAGCTTGAAAAGATTCTACAACCAAATCTTAACGCTATGATTCAAGACCAACAAAACACAGCTTCACAGGTCTATGTCATTGAACTAATTGTCAATGACAAATCTGATTTCATTAAGAATGTGTTAAAAGAATACAGAGCGTCTAAATCAATCAAACACTTTGAAAACAGAGAACAAGTTTTAGAGTTTTTGAACAGAGCCAAAAGCAAAGCTCAACGCCTTACTGATACTTCACAAACAGATCAAAAATTACAAACTTTGAAGAGTGAAGCTCTATCACTTTTAACTCAGAAAATTGAACTGGAAGAGTTATCAAATGAAACAGCAATAACTCTTTTCGAATCTCTTGTAAAAATGAATTTGAAGCAGTTCATTTCACAGCAAAATAAAAAGAAAATCACAACTAAAAAATCACAGAAGGAACAAGCATAAGCGAGCTACAAACTCGCTTTAAAAAATGGAGAGAAATACAATGAACTGGTCATATAAATCAAACACAGAAATGGAGAACCTAATTTTAAAATTGAGAAGTGAATTTGCTCACGATTCAAAGAAGCTTTTAAGCAAGGTTGAGCTGTTTGATTCGCTTATCAAACATAAGCCTTTGACAAAACTTTCAACTACTGAAAGTGAAGAAAAACAGAAAGGTTTTGCTAAAACTTTTCAACCTAACAAACAACAAATCACAGCACACGTAAAGCAGCTTCAAAGTGGTGTTGTTCTACCTCAAATGATCAGTAAGTCGTATGAGGGATTGAACTTAGATCAAGCTAAAACTTTTCTCGAAAACATCGACTTCAAATCAGAGTATTTATGTCTTTATAATGATGGTAGTTTTACAGAGATGTTGTTTTATTTTTTAGAGACTTGTTTCTCTATCATTGACGATTTTTCAAAGCCAAAATTTAAAGCTCAACCTCTTGCAGAAGATGACGAGTATTACACTCAAATTATCGCTTCTGTTAACAACTTAAAACGTCTTAAATCAACCAAGACTGCTACCACTTCAATCAAGTCAGTGAAGCAGTTAAACGAGCGTATAGAGCAGATAAAAATCAGTGATGAAAAAGCTCTACACAATTCAAAGATGAGTGAGAGATTTACGCAGTTGTCAAACTATCTTGCAAAGAACAAAACAACGGCTGAAATGGTAGATGAAGATACTATCTTAATCCTGTCAAAACTGTCAGAGCTTTACGCTTTGAACAGCTTCGATGTATCAGCATTTTTGAAAAACGAAACAGCGACACAGCAAGACTCATTAACACGATATGAGATAGTCATTAAGCTACTATCATCAATCAAGATTCAAGAACTTGTAGCTGATGATAAAAATAACAATCTGATCGACGAAATTAAGGTCTACACAGACAAAATCAATACAGCTTTAACGCAAGTAAATGAGTATGTAAAAAAGAATGGTGATGATCCTGCAAGATGTGTTCACGCAAGAACTAAGTTGCTGGAACATCTACATAAAAATACTATCGAAATAGTTAATCTTACTTATGTAAACGTTGATGAAATCTGGCTGTCTAAAAATGGTTGGTAAGTCTATCTTTTTGATTTGACTAAAGTTTTTATTTTAACTATTGTTATGCTTTAACGTTCAAGAGTTAGAGCTATGGAAAACGAAACCAAAACTTTCTATGAAATTATTGAAACTGCTATGAGAAATCGTGGCAGTCTTTTTACTCGTTTTCTTGCTTTAAAAACTGAATACAATCAGATAGTTTGCGGTTTTATTCACGTAGACTTTGCAGCTCTCACAAGCTTCACAAACACTGACTCTCAGTTCTATCGAATCATTGAACATCTTGACCCACAAATCACGATTTGCGATAGCTTGCCAATCGAAGGTCGATTAGCTGATTTAGTCTATCGTAGACTCTTCAAACCGTTAGAGTATAAAGACAAGAAAGACACTCTAATCAATGAGTATGTCAGCACCTTAAAACAAGATAATGTCCTTTACCCACCTCAGACAATTTCAAGTGAAGTAGACCGTTTGGCACAGCAAGTTTTAGAGCCTCTTGACGCAGGGCAATTCACTCATTTTCTGTATGAGGTTCACCCAATTTTATCTGATGAAATAGTTGAGTTTTACAATCGAACTGGTGATCTTGAAAAGGCTTTAAATGTATTGATTAACTTTGATTTAAACAAGCAAGACGCAGTAAGAGTAATCGACTTTGATAAGCATTGCTTTATGTCTGAAATGGATTCTCAATCAATGTATGAAGGTTTGTTGAATGTAGATGAACTTTGTATCTATAAGAATGAATCTGGTTTTGTTTTACGTGATAGAAATGAATCTATTAGAATTTCAAAGTTAGTGAGTGATTATGATGTTTTAGAAAGTTTGATAGTATCTGATAAGTTAGTCATTTAAGAAGAATAAAAATCAGAAAATCGCTTTGATAAAAGCGTAGAAAAGAATTGTTTTATTTTTAGTTGTCTGGTTAAAGTTTATGTATAAGAAAACACTACAAACGTAGTGCTTCTTTAAAATCCAGCTAAAAAGCTATTAACATATTCATAGATATTGAATCCAGCGATAGTTAATGTGATTAGTCCACCGTAAAAATGCAATGCACTTTGACACATCGTATCACGAATTGCGTTGTAAACCATTCCGATAAATATGCCAGTATAACGAAATATACCAAAGAAAACAGCGCAAAAAACACCAAAATACCATTGAAAACTTGTAGTCATATCATACCTCTCTTATTAAATTATTTATTTTATCTTTGTTTAAAATTATACAGATTTTTACTTGAAAAGTCAATCTATTTATGCGTTATGCGATGGTTTGTAGTTCAAAAACTTGTTAAAGTTATAGATACTTTCTGCACCATCATTAATTAAAATTACTCTATTCTTTACTAAATCAATTGTTAGATCATCAAATACAAAATTTAGCTTCTCGATGTATTTTAAAGTTGCATTAATCTTGAATGTTTTTAAGCGTGAAATTGTTGAAATTGGCATTTCTAACATCTTCACTAAATCTGATTTTTTTAAGCCTTTCGTCGCTAAAACTAAACTTGTTGCGTGGACTGCCACTCTGTTTAACTGCTCTTCATAGCTCAAAACCTCTGATACTTTTTCAACTTCTGGATTGCCGTTTAACTCCCATTCGATAAGCTGATTTACATAGTTATTTAAACTAACAGTGAAAAGTTGCTCTCGCTTTTTATCATTAAACATTTTGAAAAAATCATCATTAAGTTTTACATTTACTAACTTACCTTTCGATTGTTTTTTATCATTATCTACAATAAATCTTTTATCGCTACTATGTGCAGTCGTAATGATGTTAGATGTTGTTTTAGCAATATCAGTATCAAAACAATCATTCTCATAGATTCTTTGCACAATCTCTTCATTCAATCTAATGAACGTATAACCTGATTTTGTGCTTTGATTCTTCTCTACGATTTTATCAAAAGAGACTGAATCTTTTTCAGTAGCAATAACTTCTTGTTGTTGCACTTCTACTTTACTTTTTTTACTTTTAATCTTAAATGCCATTGTTCTAATCTCCTTTTTCTTACGCAATATTTTTTAATAGTTGTTTGACTGCAACAGTCATATCTTGACGTTCTTCAATTAGTTTCATTGTGTGGAAACAAATACCTTTCTGTTCTAACTCGTATCGAGTTATAAAGTAGCTAACGCCAGCTTCTTCAAACACTTCAAAATTCATCCTTGGAACGTAGATTAGTTGAATCTTAACGTTGTATTCCTTTTCTACTTCACGAAGTTCTTGCTTAGTTTTAGAAAAGTCTTTTTTACAGCCTCTTGTATCTCTATGAATGTAAGCGTATTTGTATGTAATCCCTTGCTCTTGTTTTATTTCAGCGATTTCGTCAGCACTATAATCAGCATAATCATCACCAGATTCAGCAATAGCAGCTTTTAACGCTTCATCTTCTGCTTTGATTGTTTTTAGAATTGAAACAAAAGCACGTTGCTTTGATTTTGCGCTGTTTGCATTGGCAACAGTGATAAAGTGGTCAATTGAATCCTGCTTCACTTCATCAGTCTCAATCTGATCGATACCACCTGCAATGTCATAAATGATCATATCGACAGGTTTGATTTCACCTTTGTCTTCTAAGAAAAATGTGTTCTCCAACTCATCTTCTGTTAAAGATTCTTCATTCTTTTCAAGAAAACTTTCTAATCGCTCATCAGCCAATAGTTTAGATTTAATCTCTTGGTTGATTTGGTTCTTTGATTTCTTATCAGCGTTTTCAATAGCGATAAGTTTTAGATTTAACTTTCTACCAAGTTGCTTTTGACAAAACTCCTCATTCAGATACTTCAACAAACATTCATTCACATCAGCAGTAACGATAACGACAGTGGTTTCTTTATCTCTTAAACTAAACGCTTGTGCTATTTGAGTAGCGATTGTTGATTTACCAATGCCACCTTTATCTGTATGCACTTTTACTACGATTGTTTTACTAAACTCTTTTCTTTTGAAAGTTTTAATGAACTTTTGTTTCCACGAATTATACATAATTATTTTCCTTAAAATTGTTTCTTATAATTTAAATTATCAGGACCATTTCTTTTGTCAATAGCACTTTTGCAACTTTTGCAAATGTGAAAGTGGGCATATAGAAATAAGGTTTATTTTAAAGTAATAGCACTTTTGCAAGTTTTTGCAAAAATGCTTAATCATATTGAAAAAAGAATAATTTTTGTTTGTGCATTGTAAGTTTTCTTATACGTGTTATGAAATAAGAAAAAGGAGAAAAACAATGATTTCAAAAGTATATAGATTAGAAAAGTTTGAATTGAATGCAATTTCTACTCACTTCAAATATTGGAACAAACAAAAGAAAGGCAAAGGTTATAGTGTTGAAAGATCACTTGATGTATCTAACATAGACAGTGATGTTGATATCAAAAGCTGGTTTAAGTTAAGAGCTAAAAACGCACCAAATCAAGCTTTTGATGATAAGTGTGAACAATACATAAAATCAGTTATGTCTAATGTTCATAACAACTATAAATCATCAAAAAAATGGAAAAACATTGATGAAAATGGAAATGTAAAAGCTTTATCAAATCGTCAAATTACTACTATTGATGAACATACTAAACAAACAACTACTAAGAACATTCCAGAAGTGCCAGTTCGTTTAGGACACCACAGGCTTGATGATTCTGAATTGGCTTTGATTAGAGAAGACGCTTACAACAACTACAACACTATCTCAGATGAGTTTAAAGTTGAATATGGTATTGATACAGCAGAAGACTACGCAAGATATTGCGTAGCAGACTTTTTAACGCTTTATGCTAAGGAGTTTTCAAAAGAATTTGCTAATTACTGTAAAGATGAACAGACCCATAAAACAAAGAAATATAAAACAAAAACTAAGATCGGTGATGTTCAATTGCTGATGAATATTCACGTTTCACCAGACTGGAAAAGTGGCGCACACATTCACTATATCGACTTTCCATTTGATCCAACAACAGGACTGTTTTTAAACCCAAGAAATTATGTTGAGGCTTATCGTGCTGTATCAACTAAGTTAGAAAAAAAATACAGCAAATACTTACTTCAAGGTGTGGCGCAAGGTCTACACAAAAAAGAAGCGAATGACTTGAAAGCTGATGAAGTTGAGAAGCTAAAACCTAAGCTTGGTGATAATGCCGAGAGCTATTATGACGACCGTAAAGCCTTTGTTTCAAACCAACTTGATGAACTACTTTCGCAAAGCGGAATGACGTTCGAGAAGCTGCAAGAAGAGCTTTTAAAACGTGGTTTGCTTATCGATAAACGTGAAATAAAAAACAAAACAGAATCTAAGCACTATGCTTCAAAGCACAAAGACGCTGAACAGATTTTTACCATCACAGATCAACAATCTGGTATTAGTTTCGTAAACGATAGCTTTACTCACAACACTCGTAAAATCTTAAAGAAATACGCTAAAAATCTAATCACTAAACAGACGTTTGAAAAGATTTTGACCAAAGACAAAAATTTCAGAATAGACGCAGTTGAGCGAGTGATTAGAGACAAGTATGACAGGGCTATGAACAAGCTTAATCAACAGCTTGTAATTGGTTCAGAACCAACAGAAGAACTAACTAAGCTTAAACAACAACAGTTCTTCGAGTTCTTCAACAACTGTTTGAGCGTTGGGATTATCGTTAATATCAACAAGCAAAAGCATTTGACGTATCACAAGATTGTTGAGAATCAGAAAGGGAATTTCGACTTTAAAGCGATTAAATACAAGTCGAGTATCTTTGCTGATGAAGAGTTGCAAGGTAAGTCGATAGCAGAAGCTTTTGATCTTGATGATGAGTCAATCTTAGAGCTACAAAGCAACTATATAATGAATGCTTTCCCGAACAATCGTTTTATGCGCTACAACGTTGCACACATCAACGCCAGCTCTATCACTGATAGAATCTTGATAGGCACAGACAAAGAAGCGTTTCTTTTATCTGGTATTGAAAAGGAGCTTGAACGTAGAAACCGTGAAATCGTTTCATTCAATAATAAGCTTATCGTTCTTAACAAAAATACGTCAGAGCCAACCATTCAGATCTTCAAAAAGAATGACTTAACTGACATTGTTGAATACAACGCTTTTCGTCCAAGAGAATCAGCGTTAGACGCTCTACTGATAGATAAAGAGCTGTTAAGAAATGACCCTGATATTAAGACCCTTAGCTACAAACCAGAGTCAGGTCAGATCGATGATTTTCACAGGTGGTTGTTTGTCGAAGTGGCACTGAACAAAGATCCTAACATCAGAAATAAAATTGAGGTTGAAGGTTTTGACTCGAAGACTCAGCAGATGTTGAATGAGCGATTAGAACAGATGTTAGATCGTGCAGAACAAGCGATAGACAAAGCAGCTAACAAGCCTAATCAAACCAAATTCAATTTCACAGATACGCACTTGGTTTACTTACTCGACAGCAAGCATTTAGACACTGCTTCTAAGAAACGAATTGAAGAGTTTTTAGAGAAGTCTGTATCTAAGCTAAGAAGTAAAGGTATCGAAAATATCACGATAGACCGAAAGCCTGTTTCAAGCTTCATCAAAGAGCCAGAAACTCAACAGCCAAAGCGCAAACTCAACAACAGACAATCACCATCATTGTCTATATAAACAAAAACAACGCATTAAAGCGTTGTTTTTATTTGATTTATGCACATTTCCAATTTTTGCAAAAGTGCTATTTTGCCTTGTTTAGTTTGAAATGCTCATCAATCCCGTAGTAGATAGCTTGCACGTAAAACTTAGTGATAAAAGCAGAATACAGCACAGCCAATTTATTCACATCTACAACATTCAAATAGAACTTAATGTCATCATTGTAGTCAAGAAAACCGTGATCGATTGCTGTCAATACAAGCTTCTTATTCTGATCAGCTTTCTGCATTAACTCATCTTCGTGATTAAAGAGAACGCTTTGAAGCGGTTTCAGATGATCGACTATGCACTGATTGATGAAAGTAAAAGCGTCTTTGTTTTGAATCTTTTCACGAATTCTATTTGATATGAATTTCTGTAATGCAAATTCGTTGCTCAACGGCTCTATGCGACTTCCAGAAGATAGCGTTAAGCCATTGGCTAAAAACTCATTAAAATGCTCAAATACAGGCATATAAGAGCTTCTGTAAGCTTTACCGTAGAGCTTGTTTATGAACAAGATGATGAATAGTAAAGCCTCTTCTTCAATTTCAACAGTGTCAGTCTCGACAAGCGTATTTTTAAACGTCAAATGCACAGTGTCTATCAATCCATCTCGTTTAGAGTGAGACAGAACTAATCGCTTGTCATAGACTGGTTTCAGCATATCTCTAACACGAACTAAATCAGTGTTTGAGATAATCCCAGAGCGATAAAGTGCATTAAACAACACCTCATCAACTTTCAGTATTATTTTAAAAGGCGTTATGCGCTTCTTAGTTTCTGTATCTGCTGGATTAAAGGTTATGATGGTTAGCGGATCAACTTCATCTTTTTCATTAGGCTTGCTAACACCAAAGCTTGGTGTTTCGTCTGATTCAAAATCATCTAATGACTCTTCAAATGACACATCAATTTCACTCACAGGGAAATCATTAGTGTTGAATTGTTTCTCATCTTCAAAAACAATTTCTTTACCAAGACTTTGATGTAAAAACCTCTTGAAATTGTTTTTCTTTTCTTCCTTTTCATTATGTTCATAGTTATCAAAAGCCACAGGTAGTTTTTTCACAACAACCACATCACCTTTATCAACCAATTCGACATCTTTAATATTAGTTAAAGCAGAGTCATTTTCTACAAAATCTAAAAATTCTTGTACTGTCCTTATCATTTTTATTCCTTATTTTTAAATGTTATACAATTATAGACATAACATTTTATTAAATAAGTTCAAGCAGTCAGCTTGTAGAAACTCTATTTCATGGTATTTAATAGTTATGGAATGGAGATTTTTTATGAGTGAAGATTTAAGAAAAAAACAAATAAAACTAACATATACAATTTTCAAGAACTTGAAAGATGAAGAGTATAAGTTTTGTTTTGAGTCAGAGATAAAAGAGAGAGGCTTTACATTGTCTGATTTTGAAGAGCATTTCGCACATCACAGGCAGCTATTGTCAGTGATAAAAACAAAGCAATACAGACAGTTGCAGATCATACCTGATTTGAGTGTTTATGATAAAAATATCAGATATTTAAGAGACTTACATAGAGTAGTCGTGAACAACGTTGAGTTATCTCAACGTCTTCGATCTGGTGATTTTGACTGGTGTTAGTCGTTGAATGATGGACTGACAAAAGAAAGGACATTTCTTAGCATTTGTTCATTCATAATCCAGCGAGGAAGCTCTTCTTTAACAGCAGATTTAAGCCAAATATTGGCTTTAAAAAACAATCCTGACTCTTGAATAGAGTAGACAAAAGCAGGTTCACCACTATCATCATTTAGTGGGAAAAACGAGATTGATTCATCATCAATGACAAGTTCAATATTTCTTCTTGAAGCAAAGTTAATCGTTGTTTTTGATACTTTCATTCTTACAATCCCAATCGTTTAATTTATAGTATTATTTTATCAGGACCTACGACTTTCACAATTATACAAATAAAGAAAAACCAAAGTTTTTCACTTCGGTTTTTTTCCTTTTAATTTTCTTCTTTTCACTTTATGTTTATACTCAACAAGCTCTTCAACGATTCTTACACACAGTTCAAATAACTCTAAAACGTGTTCTTTTTCGTTAATCCTTATCAAGAGTTGTTTAACGTCATTTAGCTCAATTTCAGTCAAATCACGCTGATCGTAAACAGCATTGATTAAGCAAAGCTTGTATGACCTTTTAATCAGACTTTCTTTGTATAAAGTAAGTATCACAGGCTTTTGCAACTGCATTAATCGTGAGTGAATTTCTTTGCTCATTTCCCTGTTGCAAGTCTCATCAATAAACACCGTCAGATCATTAGCACAAGCCGTAAGAGCTTGTGATAGAGCAGTCTGAAAAGTATCAGACTGTTTAAGCTCTGCTATAAAACCATCATAAGTATTATAGTGCTGTGGACTATCAAACTTATCTAAAAACAGATGATGAAAGAAGCTTAGTGTTGCTTGTTGCGAGTCGTTTAATTCTCTATTCATAACAACCTCTTACAGCGTATTCACTGCTTTTTCTATCTCGACTTGATTCTGTTTCAAGAACTTAACAACAACGAATATCGAAAAGATTGCATACATCAAAAACTGAAAAATGTTTAAGAAGAAATTCTCGATTGACACAAACTCAAACGAGTAGTTATACATCAAGTCATCAACAAAACTCATAATCAAAATGTCTAAGAAATCAAAGCTCATCAGCATAGTTACTGTATAGATAGCTAATAATATTAACTGCTTAAAAAAGGCGATAACAAGATTTCGAGCTGACCCGTATTCATTAATTACAGCTATCACAAACGAAATTGGTGATATTTGAATCATAGTTATGATTTTCACGACAGTAGCAAGTAAGCGAGTGATCAAGATAAAAGGCACTGCAAGAACAATCACGAACAACGCAATGCCAAACCAAATCATTTTCCAGCCAATGTCAGAGATTATGTTGTTTAAATCGCTGTTAAGTTGCGGATCGCTAATCATCAGGCTAATAATGATTTTTGAACTAATCAAAGCTTCAACCGTCCCATCAAATTGATACGGAGTGTTTAAAAATGGTTTGTCAGTCAGATACATAACAGATCCAGCACTTAACACTTTTGCAGTATTCATCGACTTCGTAAACTTGCTATTTTTACCAACTTCAAGACCGTCTTTTTTGCCTTTGCTATGCGATAAATTAGTCATTTCACTTAACAAAACAAGTTTAGAACCACCTTGCAAAAACCCACTTCCAGCTTTAAGTATTTCAGACGTTATTGAAGTGCAGCGAAACCCGTTTTTAACTTGTGATGAATGAATAGCGCAAGTCGCTAAACGCTTAAAAGGTTGTGCAATGTCATCAGCTACATACGTGTTTAAGACTTTTTCAAAATCAGTATCAATATCAACTTTCGTCAGTGATACAAGATTGCTTACCAATGCGTTAATGTGCTCAGAGTAGTTTGTTGAAGTTGTCTCAAATTCAAACTCTCCAATTGATTCTTTTCCAACACTCAAATCTTTAAAGTCTCTCGTTTTTGCAGAAGAAGAGTCATAACCCCTTGTAGTGATTAGTTTGAATGTCTTATCACTTGCGTCAAAGTTATCGCCTATTGTCCTTGCCAGTGGCGATACCGCACCAGCTTTTATATTCCTTACAAAATCCTTATGACCAGCAAAGTTAGCAGCTTGTGCGCAAGCGTAATAACCACCTTCACAAGTGCTTTTAGCTTTATCGATGATTTGATCGACACTGTATGAATAGTTCTCTATCTCAGTGCCGAAATACATAGCAAAACCCTTGTTTAGCTCAGTGTTTGAGAAGACTTGCGTTTCATAGTCATAGAAAGGATTCTGATAGTGTTTAGCTATGAAGTTTTTTGAGCCACACAGGGCGGCCACATCAAGAAAGTTATTGAACGTTATGGTGTCCATCGCTTCTGGTAAGTCTTTGTATATCGAATCACAGTAAGTCGTATAATCCCTACTGTAAGCAACTTCAACATCACTCAAAATCGTGTCAAAGATACTTGCTGTTGATTGTCTATGCTTACCCACATCAACACCTTCAAGAGCTTTTTTCACCTTCGCAGCGTGTTCAAATAAGTCAGTAAAATGCGCTATTGCATAAGCTTCTTCTTTGGCTTGTAAATCAATGCCAATCTCAGAAACTTGGTTGTTTAAAATCTCGTTTGATTGAAGCGACAAGCTAACAATTTCACCCCCAATCATAACGTTTGTTTTATAAAATCCTTGGTCTTTAACAACCGTTATTTTCTCTGACTCTTTATCAAAATCAGCTTGTAGCATTAGGTTTGTGATAGCGTAATAGTCATCGTAAAACGCAACTGGATCAGCTAATTTAAAGTCAGGTATATCAACGGGTTTATCAAAATCTTGTTCACCTATGGAATCTACGAAGTAGAAGAATTTTAAGGCAATTTGCTCACCTACAAACACCACGATAGGTTTTTGATAACCTGGGCTGCCATTCTTACCAGCTACATAAATCCCAAACTTAGGCGTAATCAACGCTAAAACGATAAGCAAGCTAACGAACTGAAACCCATCACCGATTCTATCTCTGTCATTAAATGCGTAGGCTAACAGCCCTTTGATTAAAAAAGTGCCTAAAAACAGAGGTATAATCGCAATTGCAATGTATTGAGCAAAAGTTATATTCATTCCATAACTGTTTTGTGCGTTTGTTGGCAAGAACGTAGTTCCAGCAGATTCACCGCCTTTTAACTCAGTAAACAAATTGAAAATGTGCTTTGTTGAATCGTCTACGAAGTTGCCATTTGCGTTAGAAAATCCAACAAACAGAATCATAACTAAGATGATTAAGTAGCTGATTTTTAACTTTAAACTCCTTTTGTTTTTTGTTTTTAATTGTTTCATGTAAAATTTCCTTTTTATCTCATAATCTGTATAACACGGATTAGAAAAAAGAAAAGTTTTCAACAAGTTATGATTTTCAAAATCACTTTAAAAAGGGCAAAAAAAAGACCTCCAAAGAGATCTTTTTAGTGAAAAATAATCAGTAGTTATTTTCTTAGTTTTTCATTCAACGATTTAGTGAATCTATTGAATTGAGCTGTTCCACCGACTATCGCTATATCAAAAGTTCTTTTGTTTTGCTCATACGCATCGTCAGCAGTTGTTTTCTTCAAAGAGACATCATCAAGCGCATCAGTCAATCTCATCATGTGAGAACCAATATTAATCAAATAATAGATAGTTCCACCAAGCAAAATCAGCCCTGTCATATTGTCTAAAAATAGTCCAATAAACTGTTCAAAAAAGCTATCGTGTCCCGATGTAGCAGTGAAATTCAACGATAAAAAGTCAAACACAACTGGTAAAAAGTTAATCACCAAATCAGTAACATACAACAGTGTTGCAAGTGCTAAAAATCCAGTCGTAGCAAGCATATACGGAGAGGCCAAAATCAATGCAATTTTACCCAACGCTTTTACGTGATGAGTAGAATCAGTGCTTAAAAAATACATTTGAGCTACTACGTAAGCGATCAAGAACGGGTATAGCTTTAACTCAAACACAATAGACAATTGAGTAATGTGATTTACGCTTTGAGCAAATAATTCTGGTAGTTGCATTAGCAAGCCAAATATGAAAAATACAAATCCAGCTTTCATCGATAAACCACCTAAGAAGTTAGCCGTTGTGCTTGTAGCGTCTAACGTTTTAGCAGTGATATTTTTAAGCACAGCAGCTTTATTTTTCTTACCCGTTTTGATTTTTTTCTTGCCAGTGTTTTGATCAAGCATCGCTTTTGCAATCGCAGACGTAATGCTTGATGAAGCTATTGTAGTTAAACCACCTACAACGGCTTTACCACCATTTATCAGAAGCGCATTTTGAACATCGTGATAAGTCTGATTCCCTTGTCCTTTGCTTGCGTTAATCTGACAATCTAAAAGCTCTTGTGAAGTGGTTGTAGAGTCTTTAACACAGTAAAGCTTCATCATTTCGTTATTCAGACCTTGAATTTCATCAAGAATGTTCGATTCAGCAGATTCTAACGCTGTTCCACTTTGCTCAACATCAACAGAATCAACCTGATACTTATCTTTTAATAAGACACTACCGAAGCTATTAGACTTAGCGACAAGCTCCACAGCTTTACTCAGATCGAATGAATACATATCAGCCATTTTATCAACAGTATAAAGATTATAGTGTGGCTCACTCTCTAAATCAGATCTTGTTTGAAAATATGGTAATGACTTTGACGTATCGAAAATATTCAAAGATGCGCTACTACTGAACAAATGTTGATATTCACCATTACCTGTTTTAAGGACTTTCCAGAACTTGTTGAAGCTCTTAAAACCTTCGTTGTATAACTCAACTAAACGCTCTTCAACATCGTAAATCTCGTGGATTTGCTCATAGAAAGCTTGGTTAACTACATCATATTGATTTGCCAGTTCATCAACAGCACTGTTAAAAATCGCTTGTGCTTGGTTTTCGTAATACTCAATATCATTTAACATCACTTCTTTATCAGAACCATCAATTTGATAGACCTTATCTGAAATTAACTGAACTGAATCGCCCTTGTTGAAAGTTAAACAGTGATAATCAAACATCACGTTAGTCTGTAAATACTCATCAAAATCATTCTTTGCTTTTTGAACGATTTGACTATTCAAAGCACACATTTTCTTGTTTGAAAATTCATAGTGTTTATCTGCAAGTGATAACCAGTGATCAAGACTACTTCTTTCAAACGCAATTGGTTTGCCTTTATCATTAAACTGCACATAACCAACTAACAGACCTTTTTGATACTCGTTTCTGTAAGCGATAAGAAGTTGAGATTTTCTGTTCTTAGTCAATTCTGATTTAGTTTGATAGATAGAAAAATTACCATTTAAAGTATCCCAACCAGCTTTATAATCTTTTGAACCAACAGCTTTAAACACAGTTTCGCTGAACTTCACTTCACGCATTAACTCACCCAACTCGTGAGAGTATTCATTCTGACTGTAAACAAGAGAGCTACACCCATCAGCATTCACCATTGTCAAAGTCGGAAATGAAGCTCTATCGTGGTAATAAAGCTTGAAACCTCGATGTTTCTTGTCTTCAAGCATTGGAAAGTAAGCATCGTTTTTCTTGTTGTAATAGTCGATAGCTGCTTTCTGATCTTCAAATTCACGAGAAGCAAGATCACGAGCACCAATTTCATACTTTCTATTGTTTGATAAACAAGTGTTAGTATCGAATAGCGAAACAAGCTCCAATTCTGCTTGTGTGCGTGAGTTCTTCACTTGATAATTGTGATCACTTTGAGCTTCATCAATCAGGAAACTCATTAGATTCTTTGATAAACCATTTGCATAACTCACCGCAGCTTGATTTTGCGTGATTTGGAATTGTGGTGAAGCATAATGAAGACCAGCAATCGTAGTCGCTATGGTTAAGCAAAATGCACTTTTTTTAAGACTAAACTTCTGTTGGTCTTTGTCATTAGCTAATCGTCTAACAACGACTGTCAGAATCGACAACACCGCCAACGTTGAAAAGACTGTCAAAAACACAGCAAAGTTCTTATATAGCTTATGACTGAACTTTGTAGTGTCATTTAGCTTTGATTGAAGAGCATTTTTTGAAGCAGCTTGATCAGCGTCTATATGCTGATTCTCTTCAAAATACTTGTTAAGCGGATTATCATTAGTATCGTGAAAAGTGTCGATAAGACTGATTGTTTTGTCTTTTGATTTACAAATAGAAAAGTGTTCAGAGAAAGACATTTTCTCTATGGTTTTCATACCTCCATCTAACTCAACACAAGCTTCATCGCTTGGTTCTTGACAACCAGACAGCATAATAATGCTTAAAAATATTAGTATTAATTGTTTCATTCCTTTTTCTCCTTCATATACTATTACTAATATCATTTAAAGAAAAAGAGACAAGAGTTATACTAAAAAAAGAATAAGCAATATTTTACAACATTGCTTATTTTTCTTTATTTTGAGGGATAATCTTTGTGTTTAACATTTAATACAATTGCGTATTTCATCAGCATAGCAAGAGAAAAAGAATCAAAGGTTTTTGAAGTGCATAGACAACCGATTCTTGATTGTGTCGTATTAAAATGATTCGCTATGTATTGTTGAGATACATTTAAGCTTCTGATCTTTTCTACAATGCGATTACCAAGAATAATTTTATACATATCAATTGCATTTTGACTATCAGTAAGAGTCATAGTTTTGTAATGAAAAACAGAAATTTTGTATCTCAACACATTGCTGAATGAAAATTTCGATATATCATTCCTTGAATGATTTATCATTTTACTCAAATGTGGCTGTTTACCGTTGATGAAATTACATAACTGGATCTGATTAACTTTTATTTTCTTGAACTTAGATTCAATACGTTTTAGCTCTTTGATTTTATACTTTAAAACCTGCTTTTCTGCCTCTTTGATTGTTGTTGAAAACTTGTAGTAATTATTGATTTTATTTCTCATTTCTATTCTCCTTGTTATACAGACACGAATATAACAATTAAAAAATAAGTCAATTAAAAGCATAAAAAATAAAACTCACAGAATAAAAAAAGCCAGTGTCAAGCTGGCTTTTCTTATGTCATTTTATTCTGTCTATTTATCATTATTATTTACATCGTTTTGATTTTAAGAGTAGTTAACTTGATGTTGTTGATAGTAGCTAAAACCCCATCTCTTGAATGTTTATTAGCTTTGATAATCAGTTCATTATCAGGAGTAAGACCAAAATAAACAGTGTCATTACCTCTCATCGCTATTACTTTCTTAACGTGCATTTCCAGCGTTTTTACGTGCGTTTCAATTGCTTTATATGTGAACCCCTGCGCGATAAGATTAACATGTCTTTGATCTGCTTCTCTTTTCATTAACGCATATTCTTTTTGAGATAATAGAGCCGCTTTAATCTCTTCAAGCGCAAAAGCTTGTTTATCGTCAGTAATAAAAGTGATAGTTGTGTTTGTAAATGCAGGTTGATTAACGATACTTGCATAGTAAAACATAGTATCTTTTAACGTTTCAGTCTTTGTTTTTCTTGCTGTGATTTTTCTATAAGTTTCTTTAAACATAATTTCTATTTCCTTTTTTAATTGTTTTATTTTTTATATGACAAGTTGTTGTTTTGTCATACCTTTATTAATCCATATTTTAAAAATATGTCAAATCAAAAACAGCAAGTTTTAACCCTTCAAAGTCCAAAGAAAACCTTGTTTAATATAGCTAATGTCATTTTTCCAATTTTTGCAAAAGTGCATAATCTTACGAAAAATTGAATAAAAACTATTTTGTAGTATATCTATTAATAACAAAGGAGATTAAATAATGGATTACGAAAAAGAATACAACACAAAAACAAAACGTCAGTTAATTAGCAGATTAGAAAACAGTCGCAAAGTTGTGATTAACAGTTTGAATAACAATCCTGATTTTGACGCTTGGAAATACTTAGTAGATGTGCTTGAAAGTTGCTATATGAATAACCCGAAAGTTATAACTATTGAAGAGTGCCATAAAATTATTTGGGAAATTAAAGAAGATTTAAACATAGAGGTAAAAAAATGAATAATGAATATGAGTTAAAAATTGAAAGATACAAATTCGTAGAATCGTCAGAGACATTGTTTAAAAAAGTCTATGAAGACTTCAAAGACGAATACAGCTATCAAGATTTTAGAGATAGATTCTACACCAAGTATAAAGAACACTATAAATCAGGAATCGCAATTCTACGATTTGATGAGAATGTCATAACAGACTGCACATTTACTCTTGATTGTGGCTATCACGTTTACAGATTTAATGGTGTATCAAATGGTAATACTGCTTTTGAAGGTAGTGATGAGTTTGATTTTGAGGATTTAGAAACATACACAGATAATCTTACTGATTATCTATCAAGTGGTTTTGATGTTTTTCTTAGAATTGTTGATGAAGAAAAGTATTTTGATGAGACTGAATATCTATATTTCAAACCAGAAGACTTTAAAGAGTATTAAAATACTAAGCTGACTATAATTTTTAGTCAGTTTTTTTACGTCTATTTTTCAAGATTATCAAATCATTTTTCTTTTACTTAAACAACAAAAAATCCTTACCATTTTTCATTCTATTCAATTTTTTCATTTTCATGATATGACAAAAGTATGGTCATTAAAAAATGGAGAAACAATTATGGCAAGAAAAACGTATAGAAATAAAAGTGGGAAACGCACATATAGCAAAGAAGACGCTAAAAAGAAAAACTCAGAAGCATTAGAACTGATTGAAACTCAATTAGCTAAATTCATCGGATCAGATGCAACGGAAAAACCCGATTGGGAAAGTTATATTCATTCAACCGAGCTAAATGTGCCACCAAGAAAGCTTGTAATGGAAGCTGGCGAACATCAAGTAGAACAGTTCAATGTAATCCAGTTCGCTCAGGTTGAAGCTGATATGCACGAAGGAAAAATAGAAGTTAACGTGCCAGTATTTGCAACGTTCAAGCACTTAAACGAGCTTCTAACGAGCTGTAAAGATGAGTTTCGTTTAGACAATGCGCCACAAGGTTTTGATCCAGATAAACCGATGAAAGGCAAAATAGCCAAAGCTGCAGTTATCTCTTCTTTTGCTACTGCTTGGGACACAGAAGAGAAAAAATCACTAACTGGTAAAGATCTTTACAAGCGTATAGATGAGCTTCAAAAGCGTGGATTATCAAGAGAAGAAATGCACGAGATTCTGACTAACTTTCAGACTAAAACCCGTCAATGGCAATACTTTGCTATTGAAGATTTTAAAGACATTCTGCCAGAACGAATTATTGATTCGATTCCAGAGTTTGCAGCGTATGAAAAGTTAAAATCTAAACAAATGACACCAGAGCGTGTAAACCTTGAAGCGAGGATTGACGCTGAAATTGTTAAAATTGCTATGACTACTGAATATGAGCAAATCGACTTTGTTGAAAAAGACTTAAATACAGCACATTGCGTAACAGCCCAAGATAGAAGCCGTTCGACTGTCTTTATGGCAGAAAGAAGCAAGTATATGTCTGATATTCACTATTGCTCTACAATGCTACACGAATTTGTTCATGCAACTCAAAGTATCGATAAGCGCAAGTTAGATTCTAAACGTGTTGATGGTTTAGCAGTTAAAGAAGAGATACTTACTGAACTATCAGCGACTATGATTATGAAAAAGCTTGGCTACGATAACATCAACAAACACGCAGGACTTTTAAAATACTTGTCGAATAATGATCTAACACAACTTCAAAAAATGGCTAAGAAAGCTGATACGGTTTACCCAGTTGTCTATCAAGCTTATGAAAAATACAACACACAAGAGCTTCGTCAAGAGCTTAGAGAGCGATTTGAAGCAGAAGACAAGCAAAGGCTTGAAGTTGTCAAAGAAAAGCAGCCAGAAGCCGTTGAAGCCACTGTTGCAGAGGCAGAGAAGCCAACTCGCAGAAGGAATAGAAGACCATAAATGAAAAGCACTCGTTAGAGTGTTTTTTAGTGTCAAAAAAGCCGATGCGTGATCAGCGCCTCAGCTCGTTTGTTTTAACTCTAAAAATATAGTTGTTTGTTATAGTAAGAATCGATACTTACAACTTCCATGATGAACATGGCTATTCTCTGTTGAAATACATAACTATTTTTAGAACTTCATTGCGTATAAAACAACTAAATCTATACTCTTTTAGATATAACATTTTAATAATACTTGTCAAACAAATGATTTAAATTTTGTTCGAGTTCGTAAAAAAGAAGAGTTAGAAAACCCTTCTTTTTAGTATTATTCTCTTATTGGCTCAATGATACTATTTATCAAAATTTCATAATTTTTAATTGATAAACCAGAACTAAAACAGTCTTTATAAATATGTAATTTTGCTATCGATAGTCGAAGAAGCTCTAATTTATAAACATTTGTTGCTTATCGCTTGATGAAAGCGGTGTCCAGAACATCAAAACATCATACAAAACTGCTAATTTTTGGATATTTGTCCAAGCGTCAATCACTCTCATAGCATCATCAATATCAGTAATAGTGTAGCTCGACTCATATATGAAACTTTGATAAAACTCAGAAGACATATTGTTGATTGTTTGAATCAATCCATCTTTTGCGATTTTATGATTTATGCAATAGCCGTTGTAAGCCGTGTAGAATTGATCTTTTAGCTCTTGTGTATAGTCATCTGGTAGAGCTTCACTTGCTACTAAAAGCAGAGATTGAGACATAATATCAATCGCTTGCGATAACTTCACATCATTCTGATTTTTCGCTTGAAACAGCACAGACGCATTGTTTAATAGATTTTTGTTAACGCTTACTGAATGTTTAGTTTTTACTTGTTTAGTCATTTTGAAAACTCCTCTTTGTTATAGTTTTTATGGAAAAAAAGGGAACGTATTCCCTTTTTTATTAGATATGTTTAAGTAAAGTCTTCACTGATTTGCAGTTGTAATACTGCAATACTTTTGCAACGTATTTTTTAGTTCGACAAGCATTCAATTCAGAATATGGAAAAGCTCTTGATGGTGCTCTACAACTGATTAGGTGTGAATTATCAGCATAAAATTTATTTGCTTTTGTCATACCAGAAGGGTAAACCTCACTATTTTTAAGCATTTCGTATACTTTATTGACTATGTTTTTTTGTCTCTGATTTAGCTTTAAAAATGGTAATAGAGTGTATCTTACAAGTGGTTTTCCGTGAAAATTCATCACCGCTTTTAAAATCACTTCTTTCTGTTCGTCTGAAAATATTGAATTATCATCTATATTAGAAACTAATTCATTATTCTCATTTAACTCAATAGTGATGTATTCATAACCTGAAAGTTCATCAATTGTATAGTCAACACGAAACTCAACAACCTCAAATGATGCATTTCCATTTGTATTAATTCTTTTGTTTATTTCTTTTATCTCTATAATTTTCATATTCATTACCTCTTTAAATTATTGTTTTCTTATTATTTGTTATTCCATACATTTTCACTTTGTCAATAATTTTGTAGCACTTTTTTTAATATAATTTTCAAAATCCACATTTAAAGGGATTTAATCAATCATAAAAAAGTAATACTTTTTTATTTATCTGATTTTTTAGAAGCTTTAAACTTCACCTGTCGAAAGGTAGTGATTAAATGCTCGAACGGATTGAAAAGAGTTCATAAGCAACTTTCCTTCAATGTGCTCAGGGGAAGATAATGCACGTTTTACAACATCGTTAGTGATCAAACTACGCTCAGTACAACCTATGATTTTCGTTTTATTGGTTATGCCTTGTGTCGCAAAATCATTCCATTCTTTAATCACATCGTGGTTATAATTCAGATAGAAAGTAGAGAATTTGTTGTGAAACATTTGAGTGTATTCTTGCTGTATCACTGCAACTTTACTAACGTAAGAATCTAAGTCATTCATCAAGATTTTTATGTGTTTATCATTACTCTGGTTAGATAGTTCTTTTTGCAAAGCGAGGGTTGTTGCACCAGTGCCAGAAGCTATATCACCAACATAATACTCACCTTTTTCAACACATAGCATTTGAGCGACTGAATCTGCTATTGAAGTTGGCGTTAAGTGCTGGCAATACTTAGACTTACTGCTGTTTTTAAGAGCGTAGATTTTACCCATCACTTCACCTAAAACATCACGGTAAGGGTGCTTTTTTAGCTCATTTAGATATGCAGTGGTGATCTTTGATACTGACTCTGAATACTCAGAATATTTAGACTCAACTACCCAAGCATTGACGAACACATATTGCATTTCTACGAAAATTTCAAACATTCTTTGTTGCTTGATATCGTGTTGATGTGCTTCTTCATCTATAACTTTTAATACTTTTCTCATAGAATATCCTTTTTAAGTGGTTATGTTTAAAAGCTATCATTGATAACTCTTAAACTTAACCACTGGCGGTTAAGTTGGAGCATTACAAATAAACAATATCAACACCGTTATTTTTCATTTGTTCTATCTGTTTTGAAAACCAAATCTCATCTTTTATGCATTCAGCTATATGTTGTAAATCTTTATCTTTTATCGACCTGATAATCTTGCTTGATACTTCTGAATCAGATATTGCAGACAGTTCGACAATCCCAATTAACAAAAATATGTCAGTATCAATCTGTTTAGCATTATGCTGTTTGCAAAAGCTTTTAGCTTGATTCTTTTTGACAAAATAAAACCCATTGTTAATTTCAGTATGCGTCCAGCAATACTTATCTGTTGATGCTTTTTTCAGATAGTATTTAAGCTCATCTTGATCGATTAGTAGATTCATTAGAGATTCTAATTCTCTATTTTCGTTAAAGATTGCGTTGTATTGTTCAATTTGTGTATTCATATTATATTTCTCTATTGTTTGTTGTTTGTTGTTTGTTAGATAATCTCAATATCAGAGTATTTATTGATTAAACGCTGAATGTCTTCGATGTAATTTTCATAAATTGAACTCACATACTCTTCAACTTCAAAATCTTCATCGTCATAATCATAAGCTGACATAATTTCTTCGGAATATGATTCAAATTCAAAGTCAAAATCAACATCTTGTAGTCTTACACTCGATATCGCTAACTCAACAACATAGTTATAAAAAAGTTGTTGGGACTCTTTAAACTCTTCATAATCGACAATCTCAATATTGTCATTTTTGTCTGTTAGTTTAATTTTCATATTATTTATCCTCTATTTGTTTTAATCTTTGTTTATGCTCATTTTGCATAGCTTCGAACCATTCGCTAACCTGATCTTTTTTTGACTGTTTTTTCCACCTTCTGACTGCCATTTTTGTTATTTCAATATCAAGCAATTCTTCTAAAATATTTAGAAGTTTTGACCTTATAATTACACCCATCAGCAATTGTTTTGAATCAATATCAAAAGCGTTATAAACAACGCTTACAACATTGTGCAGTTCATTTAAATCTGATTTAGATATGATTTCTTTATCATCAACTAATTTGATAAAATGATTAACAACAGCTCTTTGCTCACTTTCAAGACATTTAAGTTCTTCAAAATATTCTAATGTTTCTCGAAATCCAGATAGATCTTTTATTTTTAAATTCATTGTATTTATTCCTCTTTAAGTTTTGTTTAGATGTAGCTTGCCCCTGCCAGTTTTTCAGACATACAAAAGGGACGTTGTTTAAGTATTTTTTAGCTTGCTAACTGCAACTCAACTTTTTTCGCTCGAATAGACACAAACATCTTTGCTAAACAAACAAGCTTTGCTTCTTCTATCAGTTGCGAGTGTCTGTCTTGGAAGTAATCAGCATAATGATTCACGATTACCGCAAGGGTTGTGTATAGCAATGGATCAGGTCTGCAAGCTGGACGATTTGAGCACATTTCTACGATCATTTGAGCGTAGCAATGCTCAGTAAGCGAGTAGTCGTTTACTGTCGATTTGAAACCATTAAAGAGGATTTTTTGATAAACGTTATTCTCAGCATAAGCTTTGTTAAGCATACCAAGAACAAAATCAATTAGCTGATCTTTGCTCGATAAAGTCAAAGATTGTGAGACAGCGTTTCTAACGACTTTTGAGCCGTTGACGAAAGGATTGTAGTTCAACATTAAATCATCAGAATTCATTACATAGTAAAGATGATTCAGCTCTCTGATTTCTTCATTCAAGGAATCAGTAATGTTTTGTAGAGCTTGTTGTAGTTTTTTGTTTTGCATTTTCTTTCTCCTGTTTTATGCAGGGAAAGAACAAAAGTTCCTGTTGGTTAAGTTAATACTTTATACGTGTTTTTTAGTAATCTATATACCAATTGACTATCTATAAAAGTTTCTGTTAAAAGTTTTCCATTTAGTTTTTGTTCTGTTCCGATTTGTGCTGAGAATAATGCCTGGAATTTTTGAAAAAGTCAATAGAAAAAACTTGACATTAAACCCAAGGTGTGATTTAAAATAAAAATTCAATATTTTTTAAGTTATTGAGTTTTAAGAACATTTTATTGCTTTTATACCGAACAAAGCATAAACACAGCCAAAAACAGGTTAAAACCAATTTTTTGCAATGTGATTTGCATCACGTTTTTAGGTCATGAAAATAAATTCAACTTTTTTATTTTAATACTATCAGACACAAAAAAAGCACAAATAATGTGCTTTTTTAGTTTAATAATGATTTTAAAATGGTGATTTAGCGGTGTTATGAATTGGAGAATTAAAATCAGCATATTCAACATTAGCTCCATTTGCGATTGTCCAACCACTTATGTCTTGATTAAAAGAGCTTGCACTACTGAAAATAGACCCAAAATTCGTTCCTTTTGAAACATTCCATTTACTAATGTCTTGATTAAAGTCATATGCTTTGAAAAACATACTCGCAAAAACTGTACCATTCCCTACATTCCAGCCACTTATATTTTGATTGAATTTCACTGCTTGACTGAACATACCCCTGAAATTTGATACATTCTCTACATTCCAATTGTTTATATTTCCATTGAAGCGTTCTGCTGCGTAAAACATATCTAATAAATTTTCAGCATTCGACATATCCCATTTTGACAAATCTTGATTAAAAGAGCTTGTTCTGTAAAACATTCGAGAAAAATTCACTCCATTCTCTACATTCCAGTTGCTTATATCTTGATTAAAAGATGTATCTAAGAACATATTGCTAAAATCAGTAATACCCTTTGTGCAGACGTTCGTCACATCATCACCATTCGCAATCATTGCATCTAATTCGACTCTTGTAAGCTCTGTTTGTGTATCACAAGCATTTTTTGGCGCAGAAAATGGTGATTTCGCTGTGTTGTGGATCGGAGAATTTATATCAGCATTAGTTTTCGTTGCATATTCAGAGATTGCCCAACTACTTATATCCTGATCAAATGCGGTTGCATCACTAAATATAGAATCAAACTTTCTTACCTTTGATACATTCCAACTACTTAGATCTTGGTTGAATGATGATGCACCTGCAAACATTGAACTAAATCGAACACCATTGGATACGTTCCAATTGTTTAATTTTTGATTGAATGAAGTAGCACCAGAAAACATAAAACTGAACTCTTCCCCTTTTGATACATTCCAGCCACTTATATTTTGATTGAATGATGTTGCATTATTAAACATATATGTAAATCTTGTTCCTTTTGATACGTCCCACTTACTTAAATCTTGATTAAATGATACTGCATTGCGAAACATACCCGTAAAACTCGTTCCTTTTGATACATTCCAACCACTTATATCTTGATTGAATGCCGATGCATCGATAAATGTAGATGTAAAATTTATTCCATTCGACACATCCCAATTGCTTATATCTTGATTAAATGTAGTGTTGTAGTCAAAAAGTAATGAAAAATCTGTTATGCAACTTGTATTTACTTTTGTCACATCTTCATTATTTTTTATCATTTCAACCAGATCTGTTCTTGAAACACAAGCCGTTGGTGTTTCTAATTCTTGATTACTTATTGTGCTATGAACAACAGCAACAAACGCAGCATTCGCATTTAGCGAAACTACTGAAAGCAGTGATAGTGTTAAAAGATTTAATCTCATTCTTATTCTCCATTTTTAATTATTGTTTCTTATAATATTTATTTACAACAAATATTTTTTATTCAATAGAGATTTATTAAATATTTTTTAGACTAACAAATATCACTTTAAACAAGGTCTTTTACTTTTGAACTTTTTCCATTTTTGATGAAAAAATGTATAGCAAAAAAAGCATAACTCTTTTAGAAAATTGAAAGTTATATTAAAAATGGTATAGATATTATAGCAATCACAAAAACTATAATGGAGTATCTATATGAATAAACAACAACTATCAAACTTAGTGCAATACATACATATCAAGCAACCTGCAACAAAAGAAGAAAATGATCGCTTAAATCAATTTATCTGCTTAGCTTCTGGCTTTAAATATCAAAGCTTGCTTAAAATTACTGCTAATTTTTCACTGTTAAACAAACAATACTTACAAGCTTATGCTGCTGATAAATATTCAGAATCGACAAAAAAAGCATTAGAGAAAAGAGACAATTTCTATAATAAAATGGTCGATATGTTCATTAAATCTTTTGGCATTGATTTAACTAAAAGCGAAGATCTGACAATTGAAGAAATTTGGAAAGCATTACAGAAGAAGCACAGTCGCTCAGTAGTGATTAAAAGAGTCTTTTTTGAAGAGATTCATCAATCCTTGACGTTTTTTTTAGAACACGATGAGCTTAAAAACGAGTTAATGAATGAATTCAGAAACGTTGGCTTGAAGCCTCGTTCAGTCGTTGCGCTTATTAACGCTCTGACGATTGACGACAAGCCACAATGTTCAGAAGCATATAAGCAAGCTTACTTGGTCTTAGAAGAGCAATTGCAAAGACACTATGAAGAAGTGTCGGTGCTTGAAAGGGGTAGCTGTAAAATGCGATTAGATAGTCTTGTAGAGAATTTGATTCAGTTAAATCAGTTCAGAAACGTTGAAGAGAATTTCAATCTTAGACAGCTTTACTACATACCCGAAGTAATGTTGATAAAAGCGTGTATGAGCCAAGCATTGAACAAAGTTACAGTATAAAAAAAGAACAGGTTTGAAACCTGTTCTTTTCATTTATCTACGTTGTCGATTTCGACTTCTACGATCTTGTTTTTGAGAGTCGTTTTTTTGTTGTTGCTGTTCAAGTGCATTATCTACATCATTTTCAAGCTCTTTCAGTAATTCAGCATCGTGATCCACTACTTGCGCTACTTCAAGCACTTCTTCTTGTGCTTGTTCAACGGTTTGCTCTGGCTCAACCTCATCATTTTTAACGTCTGACTGATCATCATCAATTTGCTGTTTTTCAACATTTAGACGCTCATAATAAGCAAGCTCACCTTCATCACTGTATGTCGGTGATGGTGCATTTTCTTGCACTGGCAATTCGTCAAAATCAGTCTCTTGGTTCTCGAATGTTTGTTCTTGCTGAACGTCAGAATCTTCATTAACTGGTTCACTCGTGAAATCAAAACCATCATCAAATTCAGGCGGTTCTTCATAAGCGTTGGATGAATCTTGAACTGGTATTGCAGCTTTTTCGTTTAGCTCATTAGCAAAATCACTCATCTCTTGCGAAACAACTTCATTCTCTTGCTCTACATCGCCTTGCGATGTTTGTTCTGGTTGAAATTCTGGTGATTCAGTGTCGCTTGTTGGTTCAGATTTTGGCTCTTCTACAACGTTCTTTTCTGTTTGTTTAGACTCATTTTCAATAGCTTCAACAGGAACATCAATCGGTTTTCCGATTTGTAGAGAGTTATCAAGTTCTAACTCTTGATTAACTACTAAATCTTGTTTTTGTAGTTCTTTTAGAGCTTCTTTGTATGCTTTTGGCACTCCAAAGCCACAACTAATTTTTGAAATATCATATCCATCAGCTTTTAACTCTTTCCACGCTTCAACGACATTTTTAAGCGTCTCTTCATCTTTTGGAGCGTTGTTTAATACAGGTGGTTTTACATTGGCGAACATTGATTTAATCTGTTTAACCGAAGCGTCAGCACCAGCACTCGCATTTTTATAACCGCCCCCAATGGCTTTTGTGTAAGTCGCAAAGGTGTTTGAATCTGGATCAAAAACACGCTCTTTAAGCACACCTTGCTTTTCAAAAGACAAAGACTCTTTCAGCTTCTCACGATACTCTTTTTCCCACTCATCGTATTTTTTTATTTGCTGTTGAATTTCACTATCACTCTGATTCTCTGGTTCAGCTTTTTTAAGAGGGTTTACATCATTAACACCAGAATAATCAACAAATTGCTCTTCATCAGAATTACCAATAACCAGATCATTTTGTTCATCATTCGTAGCTTCATCAGTTGCTTTAAAGTCGTTAATTTTTGCAGGGTTAAACTTCATCAACGTCTTATCTTGATCTAAAACGTCTTGGTCATTTTGAGCTACAAAAGCCTTTTGTTCAGCGTCTTGAAAGTCAATCACTTTGTCTTGTAAAAGCTCATTTGCTTCTGCTGGCATTTGAAGATAGTTCTGTTCTTGGTCTAAAAATATCTCAGGTCTAATATCGTATTTTGAACATTGGTTGAAAAGCTCATCAACAAACTCTTCATTAGATTCAAAGTTTTGTTGGTTCATATTCACTCTCAATGAGTTCAAATCAGAAGGTCTTTGCTTCAAAGATTCTTCTGTCTTTTGGATTTTGGTTTTTGTGTATTCTTCTCTATTCATTTAAAAATTCCTTGTTTTTCAGTTGTTAAGCACATTTCCAATTTTTGCAAAAGTGCTATTGTAAATCGTCCAATATTAGTTCAGTCTCATAAAGCTCTTGCTCATTCCAGTCGATTGAAGCCATTTCAGAATCAGCTTTAATCACCTGTTCGATAGCTCTTTGTTTCACCTTCCTGTAAAAGCTTGTTGCTTTTAAGTTCTGGTGAAGTTGGTGCAACTCTTCTTGATCAATCAATTCATAATCTGAATCGTGTTCAATCATTGAATTATCTTTCGTCATTAACTCATAGCCGTTAAGCATTGTTAGACTCAATACAAAAGTCTCTTCATCAACTATAAAATGAAACTCTTCATAGTCTAAATCGTAGTCAATAACGTCAATAAAAATGTCGTAATCTTTGTTAAAAACCTTACTGTTAATCATATAAATATTTCTCCTTAGTTATACTATATGTGATATCAAAAAAATAAGATTTTGCAAATCCAGATACAAAAAAAGAAGCAATTAAGCTTCTTTCTTTGGAAATATCAAAAAGGAGTTTTTTCAATATTTCTTGTTTAAAAGTTATCGTCTTGGTTTAAAGCTATTCCTTGCTTTTGGCAACTTTGACTTAAACTTCATTTCTTGATTCTCAAACTTAACCCCATCGGCAAGATCATCAAGTGTCATTTCTTTCTTTTCATTGATAAATTTTAAATCTTCGTGATTAAATTTTATCTCTTTATTATTTATGTCTTTCATAGTAATAACTTCCTTGTCATGTATTCAATAAAACATATTAAAAGAAAAATGCAAGAGTAAAACGAAAAAATATTTTAATGCTATTTTCTATAAACGTGAGATTAAATCTAATTTTTTGAACCTTGTCTTTACTCAACAATATTCAAGCTGGCGTTTGTCCTACGCAGAAAGATACGCATAACTTTACAACAAACATTAGAAACAACGGAATGAAGGGAAAAATCAAACATAGAACAATAATAATTATATTATTGTGATTCTTCACGCTCTTATGAGCGTGTCTTCTGGATTATTTAAGATTGCGAGGGTTGTTGTTGTGGGTTTGATGTGGGTTATTCATAAAAAATGATAAGCTTTTGCTTATCACTTTGTTTTATTCATTGTCATTGTTTGAACTTTGATTTGCAGATACATTCATAAAAGCATTGAGTGCCAAATCAGCATTTTCATAAATCATTTTCTTTTCTTCATCGCTCAACTTTTTTGCGTTTGGTAAGTTATGACTTACTTCAAAGACATTGTGCTTTGATTCTACGTAAGAGCTACTAACTGAAATATTGAAAAACATATTTTGTGTAATATATATACAAACTAACATCAAAAAAACTGGCAGCAGAGAAGTTAAACAATCTTTCGATAAATCAGAATTAAAAAATATTTTCATACTTTCGCTCATAGAATTACTCACTTTTCACTGAATTTTGTTTTAACAATAACACTACTAAACAAAGACCGAAGTAGCAGTAAACTAAGATAAATGGCTTATATATAGCTGTCGTGATAAGTTCAGCACTAAACATCGTTATAATCCCCGTTATCAGCATCAAAGCGTTAGCGCATACAGCTTGATAAAACTCCTTACCTTTTTGCTTATACTCCATAGCTTGAAGCGTCATAAAGACACTGGTTAAGATATACATAAACATAAGAATCATCAAAGCTATGGCTAAGATTGGTTCTTGCACAGCAAGCCATTCAATTGAACTTTTACTTGCTACTGTGTAGATAGATATTGATACTGCCATTAGGTTTAATAAAATACTTTTTATACTCATTTTTCTATTCCTCTCTTTTAATTTATTGTTTTATAAAAATAACTCTGCAATAACGACAACTACACACAGCATCACTAATGCTTTTTTTAACTTACTTAGTTTGTTGATTTTCAATGTTTCAATTTGCTTTTCAACACGTTCAATTTCTCTTTTCAAATACTCTTGTTCATTATCGAAATTTGCATAAGAAAAGGCAGTATCACAATCATAACTTTCAGCTTCAATCTCATTAGATAACTCTTTGCTTAAAGACTCTAACAACTGTTCAACTTCAACTCTTCTATTCATTAAAATATCAAGTTCAGCTTCTTTATCATCTATCAACGATTTTGTTTTAGACACTATGTTTCTTATACCCAAATCTTTAACTAATCTTTCTAAATCATTCACTTCGTTGATTTTTGATTTGATTAAGTAATAGTGTTGATAGTAGTTATGAATCTTGTCAGCTTCAAAGCTTGAAACACTCTCTTGCTCTTCAAACAGATCAACTTTGTCTTTCAGTTTTTGATTTTGAAGAATGTAATCATTTATGATTTTTTGTTCACTTTCGATTTTAGAAAGCAACTCTTTTCTTTGTTTTTTCATTCTAAATTTCCTTCTGCATATATGATTTATGTATCATTTTTTATGCTTTTTTCAATATACATTGAATGAGATATCACAGAGGGACAGCAAGAATGCTTTTGTTGCGTGGTTTTGATGAATGAGATTTTTTATAGAGTGGCAAAATTCTAAAAAAAATAACAGGTATAAAAAAGGCACTTATGAAAGTGCCTTTAAATTATCAAACAAAGATTTGATCTGACTGTTCGATTTGCCTTTTTATTTTTAGGTATTTCGCTGGATTTTCTTGATAGAATTGTGCCATTTTTTCAACTGGCGGGTATTTTTTGCTCTCTAATCCTTCCAGATAGTCTATTGGTAAAATTATTGTAGTTGTATAATCAATCGAATCTTTAACTGTCTCTGTTTCTATCACAGGTAAAATATCAAACAATTCTTCGTTTTCAAGCTTGCGATCAACAGGAATAAATCTTGAATAACCATCAAAAAAGTCAACTTTCAAAAGATTTCTTCCAAATGGATTGTCTGCGTCTTTTTTATTGATCAAGTTCATAGATTTGATTATCTTTTTCAATTCTATATTTAGTTTTTCCCTTTTTTCAACATCTCTTTTTTCAGACACAACATCTATCAGTTCGTAAATCGAATCATTGGTATCTATGCTATTCTTGTGTCGCATATTGATAGCTAATATATCGCTTTCAATAGCTTTCATCTGATCTTCATACATTTGAATTCGTAGTTCTTTTTTGGAGTAATCGTGTTGAACTTTTTCAAGCAATGATGGAATCGTAATATTAGATATATTGTTAACCAACTGTTCAATTTCGACTTGTACTTGTGATTTTAGTAGATTTATTTGATATTGATCGTGCCGTAGTCTTGTCAGTTCTTCCATGACAGCACTATCGTCAACTTGATACCCAAGCACTCGTCCAATGTTAATGTTTCTGCAATAACTCAATAGATTATGTTCAAAAAACTCAACACGGTACGTATACGCATCACATTTACCTGATCGAGAATAACTACAAACTAAGTTTGCGTGTCTGCCTGAACGTTTATCATCATTTACTACATAGCTATATCCACATTTAGGACACTTTAAAATCCCTTGCGCAATGTTTGCTACTCGCTTATTTGGTTTTGTATTTGATTGCTTTCTTTCACCCATCATCTTTCTTAACATAAGAAACTCAATCTCTGTCAACAATGCAGGGTAAAATCCTTTTGCCGTATAAACAGGGATACGCACCTTTTTCCCTAATTTTTTTCTATCATACAGCCCTTGCTGAACATCCTTTTCTGTTGGGTAATAGTCTTTATGAAAGATCAGATTTCCAATCAATGATTCATTACTATCATCTGTAAGAACCTGATAAAAAGTGTGTGTTTGAAAACCTTTTTTTGTATCTTGTTTCTTTGAAAACTCGACTTTGAATTCGCCCTTAGTTATAGCATCATTTAAACGTCTGATTGACGAAGTTAGACCGTATCCATCAAGCATTCTTTCTAAGAAAAACTTCATTGCTTTTCTATTTTCTTCTATAAATTCAAAACCTCGATTATCTGGCTTCGGTTTAAGCCACCAAGGACAAGTTTTTGTCGGGTTTAAAGGATAATTCAGACCACCTCTTTGATCCTCAGTCAAATCGAAATAATCAATGACTTCTTGGCGTTTTTTCGACCAGTTTTCACGATGTCGCATTTCTTTCATTCGGCTCTCATTATGTGATCGAGAAAGCGTGAGAAGCGCAGAAAACAAGTCCAACATTCCCATATCTGATTTGAGTGAGTTCAAGGAATAGATTTTTTGTTCATTTTCAGCCACAACTACGATGTTGCAGTATTCAACCAAATCTAAGAAAAGCTTGTTTGCAGTATGCAGATCTGAACGTGTTAATCGGTCAAGGGATTCTATGAAAAAGAATGTGTTTATCTCGCCCTTCTCGTTATACACTTTTGGAAGTTCACCACCTTTAAACAGGTTTATCAGTTCTGATAACGAACCTTGCGTCATGTTTTTGCCACGGTATGCTGACACACCACGATCTTTCAGAGATATTATATCGTTGAGTGGAACACCATGTGTTTCACAAAAATCAATTACATACCTTTGGGTCAATTCATCTTGTCGATACTCTGATAAACCTTCTTTTTGTATGCTTGTAGAAAATCGTGTGTAAGTGATCACTACGGGTTTAACGTTCGATACCACTACTGCTAAATCATTGAGTCTCATATTTAAACTGACCTAAATGTTTCATTGTTTCGAACATAATACCGCTATAATCTTCTTTTTACTATTAACAAAGTGATGATCATCGCCCCTATTGGTGTATTTGGCTTAATGGCGGAAGCAGTTGGTACTTTTGGTTTCGGCGCGCTAATGGTCGTATTTAAACTCTTTATGGTTTATGTTGCCGCTATTTTTGTGTTTGGTTTTATCGTTTACCCGTTAATGGTAGGCCTATTAACTAAAACCTCAGCCAAGAAATTCCTTCTTGCAATGAAAAAGCCACAAGCCGTTGCACTATCTACAGCCTCTTCAATGGCTACACTGCCAGTAACAATGGAAACCGTTGAAAAAGACCTAGGTGTTCGTAACTCTACAGCTTCGTTTGTTCTGCCATTAGGTGCAACAATCAACATGTCTGGTAACGCTATTTACTACGGCTTAGTGGCTATCTTCTTTGCTCAACTATTCAACATTGATTTATCAATTGGCGCTTATGTTGCGATTATTGTTACCTCAACGCTAGGCGCTGTAGGTCAAGCTGGCGTACCAGGCCCTTCTTTCCTTGTTGTTGCGGTTCTGCTTGCTGCAGGTATTCCAATCGAAGGTCTACCACTTCTATTCGCTCTAGACCGTATCTTTGACATGATCCGTACCGCGCTTAACATCACTGGCGATGCCGCCTGTGCGGTAATTGTTGATGCTATGGTTGAAACGACAGAAATAATAGACACACCTATTGAAAATAAAGAAGCGTAACATTCGTTCTCTTTAAAAGAAAAGGCCAAATCATATGAGTTGGCCTTTTCTTTTTCTATCTATTCCGCAAAAATGTAACAAGCAATTTTTAGCGATTCCCTCCCTTCTAAATTTTCGATACACTCGCTACATAATTAATTATTGGCTCAACCTATATATGAAACAGATTTTAGATTTTATTCCACTGATCATCTTCTTCACGCTATACAAGATGTACGATATCTACACAGCAACAGGTGCACTAATCATTGCGACTGCAGTGCAGCTAGTCGTAACTTACGCCCTATACAAAAAAGTTGAAAAAATGCAGCTTATCACTTTCCTTATGGTGACTGTATTTGGTGGGATGACGATATTCTTACATGATGACAACTTTATAAAATGGAAAGTTACCATTGTTTATTGTGTATTTGCAGCAGGTTTAATCGTTACCCATATTCTTGGTAAACCAGTAATTAAAGGTATGTTAGGCAAAGAGGTGACATTACCTGATGATAAATGGGCAAAGATAAATCACGCATGGGTACTGTTCTTTACGGTTTGTGCGATTGCTAACTTGTACGTTGCATTTGAAATGCCACTTGATGTATGGGTTAACTTTAAAGTCTTTGGCTTATTAGGCTTAACTTTCTTATATACTCTATTTACAGGTATGTACGTCTATAAACACATGCCAAAAGAGAAAAAAGAAGAACAAGAATAGCTAAAACGATAATGATTAAGCCGTGTATACAACACGGCTTTTTTATGTGCTAAAATCGGCTTAACTTCATTTTAGTTGTATTGGAAACCACTTTGACAACCCCAGCTCACTTTGGACAAGCCCCTAAAGGCCAACTGCTTCTTCGTACTCTCTCTATGCCCGCTGACACCAACGCGAATGGTGATATTTTCGGTGGTTGGATTATGTCACAGCTTGATTTAGCTGGCGGTATTTTAGCGAAAGAGATTTCTGGTGGTCGTATTGTCACTGTTTCAGTATCAAGTATTACCTTTAAAAAACCCGTAAAAGTAGGTGATGTTGTTTGCTGCTACGGCGAATGTGTAAAAATTGGCAATACTTCAATGTCAATTAATCTTGAGGTATGGGTTAAGCCAATTAAAGAACACGGTGTTGGCGATCGCTTTATGGTTTGTGACGCCACTTTTAATTATGTTGCGATTGATTCGAGTGGAAAACCGCGTCCAATCCCTAAAACTGCGTAGTTATTAGAATTTTTCTGATTAATTCATAAAAAGCTCTGGTTTATGGCTAGAGCTTTTTTTATGATGGCTATATCAATGATGATACAAAATAAAAGGACTCAATCATGTGGTATGTAATTTTTTCTCAAGATGTTGAAAACAGCCTAGAGCGTCGTTTAAGTGTTCGTGAAAAACATCTAGAACGTCTTACCCTGCTGCAAAATGAAGGTCGTTTATTAGTGGCAGGGCCAATGCCTGCAATCGACTCAGAAAACCCAGGAGAAGCAGGCTTTACTGGTTCAACCGTAATTGCTGACTTTAATTCATTAGAAGCCGCTCAAGAGTGGGCTAACAATGACCCATATATTGATGCTGGGGTTTATGCAAATGTTATCGTAAAACCATTTAAAAAAGTACTGCCCGCTTAATTTCCTGTTTAAACATGATCCATTACTCTATTCATGTTTATAACTCACTTGTATTTAACTAAAAAGAATCACAATGAAAAAACTTATTCTTACTGCGTTAAGCGCTATTCTGCTTTCAGGTTGTGCTTCTAACGAACAGCAACAAAAAATAGAAATGTTGGCAGACTATCGTGCCAGTATTCTTGCCAGTACCCTTCCACTAGAGATGGGACAACTCACCTTAATTCAAGTAAAAGAGAAGCAAGGTGTCGTTGAAATGATCTTTTTAGACAGTGGCGCTGGTGAAATGAGTACTAATCAAATCATTGAAAACAGTATCACCACTTATTGTAATGATAAAGAAATTCGCCCTGTACTAGAAAAAGGCGTTTCTTATCGTTACCTAATTCGTAATTCTCGTGGTCAAAAACAAAACGATATTTTTGTTAATGAACAGTCGTGTTTAGATCGCGAACAGATGAACGAAGGAAAATAAAATTCATACCGACAGGTAATAAAAAGCCCTCTCACTAGTCATAACATAATGAGAGGGCTTTTCTAAATCTATACTTCGACCTTACAACCTAACGCGTAAAACGCATCACTTTTAAGCCGCTTTCAGGATTAATATCTGCAAACTCTGGCGGGTTATCTAAACGCTCTACAAACTTCAGCTCTGGCGCTTCTTCAGCCATACCATCAATTAAGAAATCAGTAGAAACCGCTGGTGAATTCACACAAGCTAATACTTCACCCGTTTCACTCAATAAGCTTGGTAAACGGCGTAAGATCTTCTGATAATCTTTGGTTAATGCAAAGCTGCCTTTTTGGAAACTTGGCGGATCAATAATGATCAAATCATACAAGCCTAATTTCTTAATCTTACCCCACGATTTAAAAATATCATGACCCAAGAATTTAACTTTAGACAGATCATGATCATTTAAACGATGGTTATCACGACCACGGCTCAGCGGTCCTTTCGCCATATCTAAATTAACCACTTGAGTCGCGCCACCCGCAATTGCAGCAACAGAAAAGCCACACGTATACGCAAACAAGTTTAATACCGATTTACCTTCACTGTGCGCTTGAACCCATTTACGACCATAACGCATATCTAAAAATAGCCCCATGTTCTGGTTCTTTTTAAGCTCTAGCTGATATTTCAAACCATTTTCTACAGCAACAGGGAAAGTCTCTTCACTGCCCCATACGACTTGAGTTGGTGCTAACTCTTGATAACGATGTTGCAATAAAATGGCTTGGCCTTTGGCATTTTTCCATGTATCAGATCCGGCAAACACGTGTAGCTTTGATTCTAGAGCTTCAACAAAAGTAGGCTCTTGCTCTTTAAATAACGCCACCACTAGTTGACCTTGAGAGCTCTGACTTTGAGAACCCTGACCTTGAAGCCAATCAACGGTAAGCTGTTCTAAGCCTTCAAAGCACTGACCACGGCCATGAAATAAACGACGAAGCTCATTCTGTGGTGTTGCTAGCTGTGCTTCTAAGTGAGTAAATAACGTATCTAATGCTTCTATCTTCATGATTTCTTCTTAATCTCTGGCCAAGTTAATGTCCACGGTGTTTGCCACTGCGCTAATCCTGCTTGAATGATGTTATCTTGCCATTCATCGCCTTGTTTTGGGACTTCTACAAATTCAAACGCTTGCTCTTGATAAGTAAAGCGTAAAGCATACGCATGAAGATAACCACGATCTGCTTTAGATGAGCTATAAATTGAATCACCCAAAATACCCGAACCGACACTCTTTAATGCGACTCGAATTTGATGAGTTTTACCAGTATGAGGCTTACATAAAAACAGGCGATTGCCACTATGTGCAGCCGTTGAGAAAAACTGAGTAATTGCAGGGTTTTCTTTACTGTTGATCAGCTTCCATGATGCTCTACGTGAACGTTCCATATCGCCAATAACCAGACCTTGTTTTTTCTTAGGCTTTTTATCACCAATAGCGAGGTAATATTTTTCAACCAAACGCTTTGCGAACAATTGTGATAATTCACTTGCAGCAGACTGATTACGACCAATCAGCAATAGCCCTGACGTCATCTTGTCTAAACGATGAATTAAATAAAGCTGCTTATCACCAGTAACTTTAGCCAACTCAATCAATAATGAGGTTTCACCATCATCTTTATGAACACTGATGTTTGGGTGCTTATTTATAACAAGAAAATCTGAATTTTGATAAAGGATATCGAACATTGGCGCTCCTAAAATTGAGCGCAGAGTATAGCGAGGATGGTATCTCAATTCCAATAAAAACGCCGATCAGATGACCGGCGTTGAGTTATTATTTGTAATTAAAGAGGCTTACTTATGGCGTTCTTTCAGTTTATTGATCACATCATCGAACGATAGACCTTGATCTTGAAGCAGAACAAATAAGTGATACATTAAATCGGCTGATTCACACACTAACTCCGCCTTGTCACCCGACGTCGCTGCAAGCGCGACTTCAACGCCTTCTTCACCAACTTTCTGCGAAATACGTTTGGTGCCACGGGCATAGAGACTTGCTGTGTAAGATGAGTCAGGATCAGCATTCTTACGCTCGGCAAGTAGCTGTTCCAACTGATGAAGCCACACCAATTGTGTTTCTTCGGCTTTATCACCATCCCAACACGTAGTGGTTCCTGTATGGCACGTTGGACCAACTGGGTTTACTTTAATAAGCAGAGTATCGTTATCGCAATCTAGAGAGATATTCACCAGATTTAAACTGTTCCCCGACTCTTCACCTTTGGTCCATAAACGGTTTTTAGTGCGAGAGAAAAATGTGACTTTTTCTGTCTCTAGCGTTTTCGCCAAGGCTTCTTGGTTCATGTAACCCATCATCAATACTTGGCTTGAACCAAAATCTTGAATAATAGCAGGTACTAAACCATCCACTTTTTCCCAATCAATTCGTGTTGCTAATTCTTGTTGGCTCATCGGCGTACCTCTACATCCTGTTCGGCTAAATATTCTTTCAATTCACCAATATTGATGATTTGTTTGTGAAATACTGACGCTGCTAACGCACCATCAACATTGGTTGTTTTATAAGCATCCGCAAAGTGAACCATTTCACCAGCACCACCTGACGCAATTAATGGAACATGGCACACTTCTCGTACCATTTTCAATTGTTCTAAATCGTAACCATTACGAACACCATCTTGGTTCATCATGTTTAATACGATTTCGCCTGCTCCACGCTTTTGAACTTCTTGCACCCAATCTTTGGTTTCCCATTTGGTTGCTTTGGTACGCTCTTCATCACCAGTAAATTGATAAACTTGGTATTTACCCGTATCTTTATCAAAGTAAGAGTCAATACCCACGACGATGCACTGAACACCAAATTTATCGGCAAGTTCTGTGATAAGTTCTGGGTTCGCTAATGCAGGAGAGTTAATTGATACCTTATCAGCACCAAACTCTAAAATCTTCGCCGCATCTTCTGCCGTTTTAATACCACCTGCCACACAGAATGGAATATCAATCACTTCAGCGACGCGTGCAACCCAACTTTTATCTACTACGCGACCATCACTTGATGCGGTAATATCATAAAATACCAACTCATCGGCACCCTCTTCAGCATAACGCTGCGCTAAAGGAACGATATCACCGATGATTTCATGATTACGAAATTGAACGCCTTTTACGACTTGCCCATCTTTAACATCAAGACAAGGAACTATTCTTTTAGCTAGCATCTAGCACCTCACCAATAAGCTTTTGAAATAACACTCGTTAACTCCATTTAATACGTTCAAAGCCTGTAAGAAATCAGCAAATATCAACTTGAGAAATATGAATTACAACAGTATGTTTGTTTTATCATATTTAAAACTGAATATCCGTGAATTTTTATTCAAGACTAAATCGTTAATTCATAAAGACAATGTACACATTTTTGTTATACATAAAAAGACAAAAAGTAAAAATTCTGATAGCAAACTTTCCGGTTTACACACTGTCTTAATTATATTTTTTACGCTACCTTGCTCGTGTCGAACTTTTCTTTCCAAATAAGGAAGATATTCTCAGTGACACCAAGTGAAATAATCGCGCCACTATGAAGTTTATCAAGTTCAACCGTAGTGATAGAAATGAACTTATCAGCATTTTGAATCTTATTCTCAGTACAGAATAGCTCCAAATGAGCCTGAACCTCCACACCAACAATCATTCCTCTGATAATTTCACCGATCACTTGTTTACGTTCACTGCGATATTTAATCCTGTACGAATCAATAACACCAATCGACTGTTCAACAACCTTATACTGCTCGCAGGAACGCTCATATGCCCACAAAAATACCTCTAGTGCAGGAATGTAGTCCCCTGTTTCATAAAAATAAATCAGCGTTTTAACATAGTCATCTCTAGGGACATCCACAAAGCTTAATGGACATAGGTTTTCTTGGATAAACGGTAAATTACAACTTAAGCGTGCCGTACGCTTGTTAACATCCTCAAAAGCTTGAATATACGATAGATGCATAAATAGAAAGAAGGATTGCTCAAACGGGTCATTAATTTTTACTGCCTTTCTCAAAAGCAGTGTAAATAATTCTTCTAATTGCTGCGGAGAATTTAACGGTAGGTAGGAAGTCTTAGTAATTTTGACTTCAATTTGCCTAATTTTACCGCATGAAGAACTATCAGATAACAAATCTTGAGACAATAACTGATGTAAATTTCTGATCACAAAAGGAGTTACGGAAATCTCTTCAGCATTTTCAATCAAAAACAGAATTGCCTCTTTGTGGTTTAAGATCATAATGGTTTCTTCATCGAACTTACCATTAACAGCTTCACCAGCTTGAAGTAGCCTTTCTGTATCAAGAATTGAATATGTATTTCCCTCTAATCGACTTGAGTTAAATGATAAATCGATGAGAAGTCTCTGTGCAATGTCCTTAGCATAAGTACCTGCAGCAAGCTTTTTATTAAAACGTTTACCTAGAGTTCTGAGTTTCAGAGCAATATCTTCAGATACGTATCTCGTCTGATTAGGGACATAACTTTCGACTAAAGACTGATCATAGGACACTTTAACGCGAGCATAAGAAGGTGTATCGAGTCTCTTAAGTTTCTCTAGGGACTCTTGAGTTAACAAGAAACTATGACTATCAACTGATTTTCTGTCTTGAAGTACTGATGAACTGACCATACTCTTGGTTAAAGACAAGTATTTAAGAGCACTTCGTTGACCCGATGTCGCAATATGAGACTCATCAGCGAGTTTTTTAAGTCGTCTCTGAAGCGTTTTTTCATTGATATCAAAAGACAACAGTTGATGAATTTCACTCTTTGACAACGGTTTATTTACCCGTTCTATAACACTTTTAATTTGCTCTAACTCTTGTGCAATAGAGATTGAATTGTTTTTCATAATCGAAGGCTCATTGTCTTATATACCTCATCATAGCCCAACTAAGGACACCCAACAACAGCTAGGGACACGCAAAGGACAGCGTTAAGGACAAGTCAATAACTGAGCCTATAGTAAACGGCTATTCGCTTTGCCAACATTGGAATGCCTCCTCTGCGGTAAACTTGCCATCAAGCAGTGCTCGACCAACAATGACACCTGCAACACCAGAGCCTTTCAGCGCGGCAATATCATCCAGTGACCCTATGCCACCAGAAGATTGGAATTGCACTTGTGGGTACTGTTTACATAGGTCTACGTAGAGTTCTACATTCGAGCCTTGCAACGTGCCATCGCGTGAAATGTCAGTACACAAAACATGCTTCAAACCAACGGTTAGGTAATCTTCAAGTAGTGCTTCAATAGTCACGCCTGAGTCTTCTTGCCAGCCTGAAATAGCCACATTACGGGTGCCGTTTTCATCAATGTTAATATCTAGCGCTAATACGATTTTTTCTGCGCCGTATTTTTCCATCCAACCTTTAACTAATTCTGGTTGTTTTACCGCGGTAGAACCAACCACCACACGCTGTGCACCAGCGTTTAATAAATCTTGTACGTCCGCTTCATTACGTACCCCTCCACCAATTTGAATATTGGCAGGGGTACTTGCTAACAAGCGTGCAATTAAATCTAACTGACGTGCTGTCGTGTCTTTTGCGCCCGTTAAATCCACAAGGTGTAACCAATTTGCACCCGCTTGGTGATACAGATTAAACTGCTCTGCTGGATCAACTTTGTATTCTGTTACTTGCCCGTAATCGCCTTGGAAAAGACGAACTACTTGGCCCTCAATTAAATCTAATGCTGGAATGATCATAAATATCCTTTTACGCCTCACTTTACTGTGAGTTCCTAATTTTTATTTACGCTATTAAATACTGTACTTTCAGAGTAATAGAGTTCAGATCGCTTCGCTTGAAGAATTCAGAAAAGCCGCTATAACATTGATTATCACCTCACCTTCTTCTGAACTCTGCAAGGGAGCTTGCGACCGATCTGAACTCTTTCTATTCTGCCCCTCTCTTTTACAACTCCAAAAAGTTCTGAATAAGCTTTGAACCCACTTTACTTGAGCGCTCTGGGTGAAACTGAACTCCGTAATAATTACCCGCTTGTAGCGCGGCGGTAAACGGTTGTCCATAGTCACAAGAAGCAATCGTATAATCACCTACTTGCATGCCAAAGCTGTGTACAAAGTAAAAGTAACTGTTCTCTGGAATGTCTTTAAACAGCGGGTTACCTTCAACTGGTTTAATGGTATTCCAACCCATGTGAGGCAGTGGTAAATCACCGGTTTGAAGCTTACGAACTTCGCCATCACATAAGCCTAAGCAATCCACAATTTGATCTGCTTTTTGGCCTTTCTCTTCAGAAAGTTTACCCAGCAGCTGCATACCTAAACAGATACCCAATAGCGGCTTTTCAACTTGTTTAACCAACTCAATAAGATCTCGTTCAGCCAAGTTTTTCATCGCTTCACTTGCTGTGCCAACACCCGGTAAAAACAACTTATCCGCCGCTAAAACAACTTGCGGATCACGGCTTATCGTAACGTCATAACCTAAACGCTCAATCGCAAATCTCACTGATGAAACGTTAGAGCAGCCCGTATCAATAATAACGATGTTTTGCTTTGTCATAGTCACTCCTACAATACGCCTTTTGAGCTTGGCAGTTCATTACCTTCTACTTTAATCGCTTGGCGTAAGGTACGACCAAACGCTTTAAATAGGCTTTCAATAATGTGGTGATCATTATGGCCTGCAGAAGAAAGGTGTAGAGTACAAGCAAGAGTATCAGTTAGAGAGCGGAAGAAGTGAACCACCATTTCTGTTGATAAATCCCCCACTTGATCACGACTAAATTCAGCATCAAATTTCAGATATGGACGACCTGATAAATCCAGCGCACATTGTGCTAAACACTCATCCATTGGTAAGCTAAAACCAAAGCGGCCAATACCACGCTTATCACCCAAGGCTTCTTTTAACGCTTCGCCCAATGCAAGAGCTGTATCTTCAATAGTGTGGTGATCATCAATGTGTAAGTCACCCTCAACATTGATCTTCATTTGGAAGCCACCGTGCGTAGCAATTTGATCAAGCATGTGATCAAAGAAACCAAGACCTGTAGTGATCTCATTTCCACCTTGCTCATCCAAATTAACAAACACTTTAATGTCCGTTTCTTTGGTTGTACGTATTACTTCTGCAGTACGTGCATTTACGGTCAGATCTTTTAAGATCGCAGGCCAATTCATTGTCTCAGGGTTATATTGAATACCACGGATCGCCATGTTCTCTGCTAGTTGAAGATCCGTTTGGCGATCACCAATCACGACTGAGTGTTGAAAATCCACTTTTCCACCTTGAAGATACTCTTTTACCATGCCCAGTTTAGGTTTGCGGCATGAGCAGTTGTCTTCTTCAAAGTGAGGACAGATAAGAACATCATCAAACTTAACGCCTTGAGATTCAAAAAAATCCATCATCATATTGTGTGGCGCATCAAACTCATCTTGTGGGTAGCTATCTGTACCTAAACCGTCTTGGTTGGTTACCATCACTAAACGGTAACCGGCATCTTGAAGAGAAAGTAGAGAAGGAATAACCAAAGGTTCAAACTTTAGCTTATCTAAACGGTCTACTTGAAAATCCACCGGCGGCTCAACAATTAAGGTGCCATCACGATCGATAAATAAAATCTTTTGTTGTTTGCTCACAGGAACGTCCTTTTAATTTTTCTTTTTTTAATTTTATCCCCAACGCCTTATTCCTAAGCTTGAAGGATAAATGATACCAATCACAGTAATTGATTACGGATAAAGCCCAATGTTTTTTCACATTCTTCGCGATTACCCACACTAATACGTACACAATCTTTAATTGGCGAATTACGTAAAATAATGCCGTGATCCCATGCAGCTTTAAATATGGCATCACCATCCGTAAACTTCACTAACAAGTAATTGCCCCAACCATCAAACACTGTAACTCCAGGTAATACCATTAGCCCTGCTTGTAAATAAGCACGATTTGCACTTAAATCAAGCATTTGGTATTTCATGCGAGCTAAACCGGCTTCAGATAAGGCTTGAGTCGCGATTTCAGCCACAGGAACTGGCACTGGGTATGGCGCAATCACTTTAAGTAATACATTAATCAGTTCTTCATTTGCTAATGTAAAACCACAGCGTAACCCCGCTAATGCAAAGGCTTTAGACAGCGTACGTAAGATAGCAAGGTGTGGATAATCAGCCAGTAAATCGACCGTAGATTTCTCCATACAAAAATCGATGTAAGCTTCATCCATAACAACAATGGCGCGATCTTTTGTCATCTCAAGCAATGAAAGAATGTCTTTACGATTAACGATGTTGCCCGTTGGGTTATTTGGACTACACACAAATACAACTTTGACATTTTCTAAGCTTGCTTCTATTGCAGGAAGATCTAGCTGCCAATCAGAAGTAAGTGGCACCGTTTTAGTCTCTACACCAATCGTTTCTGCACTGATTGAGTACATTCCATAAGTTGGTGGACAATATAAAATCGCATCTTCATTTGGCTCACAGAATGCACGAACTAATAACTCAATGCCTTCATCAGCACCGCGTGACGTTAGCACTTGCTCTGACCTTACATTTGCGTAAGCCGCATAAGCATTAATTAGCTCTGGTGGTTGACATTCGCTGTAACGATTAAGGCGTGCAAAATTGAATTTGTATTCATTATCAAATGGAGATTCATTGGCGTTTAACCACACATCCCCTGTACCACCAATACGGCGGGCAGAAAGATAAGGCGTTAATGCTTGCACTTGTTTTCTGGCTAACTTTTCCATCATGAATTCCTATTAATTTGCTTCTTGCTGGTTGGCTTCTAATTTAGCTAATTTTTCAATTCTGATTGTAACCGCTCGTTTGTGAGCATCAAGCCCTTCAGCTTCTGCCATTGTGACTACCGTTGAAGCTAACCCTTTTAAACCATCTGCAGTCAACTCTTGTACCGTCATACGTTTAGAGAAATCCGCAAGACCTAAGCTTGAATAGGTTCTCGTATAGCCGTAAGTAGGCAATACATGGTTGGTCCCTGATGCGTAATCCCCAGCTGATTCTGGAGAATAATCTCCTAAGAAAATAGAACCTGCATTATCTAGCAATGGCAATAATTCACGAGGATTTTTGGTTTGAACAATTAAGTGCTCAGGACCATAAAAGTTTGAGATTGAAACACATTGAGTTAGTGAATCAGCAATAATTAACAAACTAGAAGCGAGTGCTTGACGAGCAATATCTGAACGAGTCAGCGCTTTCAATTGTCGCTCTATTGCATCTGCAACTTGATCTGCAATGATCGGAGATGGAGTCACTAATACAACTTGTGAATCAGGTCCGTGCTCAGCTTGACTTAAGAGATCAGCAGCAATGAAATCAGGATCAGCAGTTTCATCGGCAATAACCAAAACTTCTGATGGGCCAGCTGGCATATCTATCGCAGCACCACGAAAATCATTGGATACCTGACGCTTAGCTTCCGTCACGTATGCGTTACCTGGGCCAAAAATCTTATCCACTTTAGACACCGATTTTGTGCCATACGCCATGGCCGCAACCGCTTGTGCACCACCAATGTTATACACCTCATCAATCTTACACAGTTTAGCGACATACAAAATTTCATCGGCGATTGGCGGTGGTGAACACAATACCACTTTTTGGCATCCGGCAATTTGTGCAGGGATGCCTAACATTAATACCGTTGATGGTAATGGCGCACTGCCGCCAGGGATATAAAGACCCACTTTATTGATCGGCATGGTGATTTGTTCACACACCACGCCCAGTTGAGTTTCTACTTTTATTGGTTGTGGCTTTTGTGCTTTGTGAAACTTAGAGATATTACTATACGCTTGTTGTAGCGCCGCTTTCATCTCTTCAGATAAACGTTCACTTGCCGCATCAATCTCTGATTTAGAGACTCGAATCGAATCAGGTTTTACACCATCAAACTTTTCGGTTAAGGCCAACACGCCTGCATCACCCTCTTGTTTAACCGTATTAATGACACTGGTTACCGCAGCAGTAATATTTGCCCCCTCAGTAATCGCAGGGCGTTGTAGTACTGTATTTTGTTGTGAGTCGCTGAGTGATTGCCAAACTAGAGTTTTCATAATGATTACTCCATCATCTTCTCAATTGGCAATACAAGAATAGAACTCGCACCCAGTGCTTTTAGCTGTTCCATTGTTTCCCAGAATAGATTTTCAGTACTTACTAGGTGAACCGCTACTTTTGCACCATCACTTGATAGAGGAAGTACTGTTGGATCTTCTGCTCCTGGAAGTAGTGATTTAATCGCTTCTAATTTATCTGTTGGTGCGTGTAGCATGATGTATTTAGATTCTTTAGCCTGAATGCAGCCTTGCATGCGTGTCAGTAGCTTTTCAATTAACGCAGCTTTATCTGCATCGAACTCACCTTGACGTTGAATTAGCGTTGCTTTAGAGCGGAAAATCACTTCAGCTTCTTTTAAGCCATTTGCTTCAAGCGTTGCGCCTGTTGATACTAAATCAGCAATCGCATCAGAAAGACCTGCACGTGGAGCGACTTCTACAGAACCGTTTAGAATACAAGTAGAGAATGGAATACCTTGCTCGTCCATAAAGCTTTTAAGCAGTCGAGGGGAAGTCGTTGCAATACGTTTACCTGCAAGATCTTGTGGGCCGTTGTACGTTTCATCTTTATCGATAGCGATAGATAGACGACAGCCACCAAAATCTAAACGACGTAGCGTAGTGAATGCTGAAGGCTCACCTAATGCTTTACGCTCTAAACGCACTTCTTCTAATTCATTTTCACCAATCACACCTAAATCGACCACACCATCCATGATTAAGCTTGGAATATCGTCATCACGAACTAATAATAAATCAATTGGCATGTTTTCAGAATGAACTACTAGGCGCTCACCTGAGATGTTAAATTTCATGCCACAGCGTTTAAACAACTCTTGGCACTCTTTAGATAAACGACCTTTCTTTTGAATCGCAATACGTAAACGTTGTGATGACATAATTTCTTCCTTGTAAAAATGTAATTCTAATTTTGTGGTAGTTATTTGTTACTTAATTTTGGTCATAAAACGAAAAAACCCTCAGAAGTTTTACCTTCCGAGGGTTTGAAATTGTATTCACCGGAAGGAAATTCTAATTGCCTTCCCGGATATGCATATCCTCCCGAAAGACTACTCAGGATGATGGTGATGATGAATGTTCAGACCTTGAATACGCATAATTATAAACCTTTAGTAACAAATTGATTTTGTTTTTAACCTTGTAAACACATTATCAAACTGTGGTTTTATTTCAACAAAAAAGATCAATTATTTTTAAGATTTTTTTACAGACGAAAAAAAGCCAGTCATCAAGACTGGCTTAATCGAATACTTTACTTTAAATCAAGTGATTAGAAGTAGTAGTAAGCAGCTGCGAATACGTGAGTTTCTTCGTCGTTGCCTTCGCCCATGTCAAGCTCTTGCTTAATATCGATACCCATATCGATGTTTTTCGCCATTGTGTACATCGCTGCAACGTTCATGTAAGACTGGTCAAGATCTTGAAGATTTTTCTTTTCAACTGTATTAGCAGCATAACCAGCAGCCAAAGTTAGGTCTTCAGAAAGAGCGTAGCCTGCTGACAAGTAGTAACCAGTATTCTTTTTATCAAATGCATTTGTGCCAGTAAGGTCATCTGAATCGCCATTCTCAATCCAGAAGTTAGCACCTAGTTTTACTGCACCTAATTTAACATTACCAGTAACAGTCGCTACATCATAGTCAGCTTCGTTACGAGTTTCGTAACCAGCGTATACGTTGAACATTTCTTGCTCGATACCCACGTAACCATTCACGCCTTTATCTGCCGCTGTGTGTACAGCCTCTGTTTCAAAGTAAGACACACCGTATGCGAAACCACTTGTAGAGCCTTGGAATTTAACTACATTAAATGCATCAGACGCATTGCCAGCAGAAGCACCAAACTCGTATGTGTTGTCGCCAGCGCCATCAACAGCATCAAGAGCAGTATCATTAGCCCATGCGAAAGATGCGATACCAACACCAGTATCAAAACCTAACCATGCTTTATCAACATTAGTTGCAAATTCAGAGCCATTCTTAAGAATTGGAGAAGTTTTATTATCAGTTGTGTATTGAAGCATAAGATCAGTTTCAAAATAACCAACGATACGGTTGTTACGGTAGTTAACTGCTAGAGTTAGGCCAGTAGCCCAATCATCATAAAATGCTTTAGAACCTGTGTCGTAGTAACCACCAACACCAACAGAACCAGATACTGAGAATTGGTCTTTGTGCATTGGGTCAAATGCAAACATTGCATCATTTTTGCTGTTTTGGCTGCTTGTATCAACAGCAAAAGCTGAAGCTGAGATACTTGCGATTGCAAGCGCTAAAAGAGTCTTTTTCATAATATTAAGTCCACTGCCTTTTCTTAGAAAGATTTGGAAATCCGATTTCCGGTTCCCTTTATTTTAGAAACGCTACAGCTGCATCTAACGTGCGACTTGTTAGCATCTCTGTTTCTGGACGCTACTTTGCTAAAGATTCCTCATTGTGTCAACGCGCAAAGTCAAGGAAAGTAAAAAATAATAAAGAGATGAAATACAGTAAGTTATAAATAAAAACATAAAAGCGTGATCGAGCTCAAACTAGAAAACATAAATTTACATAAATACCCACACAAATAAAAACACAACCAATCGCACTAAGTGCTTATAACAAGAGGATATAAAATATAAATAAAGATAAATGCACAATAACCAGCCAGAGCTATTTTTTAACATTTATAAATAGAAATAGAGAAAAGATGCAAGGTAAAAAAAAGTGCTTATTCCGCTAATTTTTTTTCAAATAGCGGAATAAAAAGACAGGTATTATAAGAAAGGCTAAAAATTAATTGTGATCAATGATCCATTTTTGGAAGGCCTTGCGCTCTTCTTCATTAGCTCGACTATACCAAAGTTTAAGCTGTAAGGAGTTTTCCGACTCTCTATTTTCCAGTTTTGAGCTTTCATTAACCGATGCTAATTCTTTTTTTAACTCTCGGATCTTACCGCTGTCAAATACTAGTCCCCTTTCATTATTGTATGTGGTTACAAGTTCCTGAATATTACCATAAGGTAAAAAGCTATCTGCTGGAGGTAAAATTACTTGCTCACTATTTAGTAACTCATTATCGGTATTAAATTGAAAAATAGGCTGAGCACTACTTACTTTTTTGTCTATTACACTATATTTTTTTGATACTAGCTCTAGGTTCAGGTCATCCTCTTGAACATCAACAACAACTAAATATGGTACGGTTGAAAAATGCTCCCTTTTACCGGATTTATTTAAGCTGCCAGAAAACTGTATCGCTAACTGGTTCTGACCTTTAATCAATTCATAAGAACTGTCGTTTTTAACCTTTTCACCATTAATAACAGAAATTTCAATCCCATTACCAACTTCCAACAATGCCGCATTAGCAGAAAAAGAGCTACTAAGCGTTAATGCCAATATAGTTATGTATTTCATTTCAAATCCTTTTAATACAAAAAAAGCCAGTGAAAACTCACTGGCTTTAGTATATCAGATTAATTGTCTAATATTAGAAGCTTAGGTAGATACCCGCTGTTACATTAGATACAGAGCCGTCTTTAGTTACAATTACATCTTTACCCGTAATCTCAGCTTGACCATATTCAACATATGCAGTCAGGTTAGAGATAATTGCGTAATCAGCACCAACATAGAAGTTAGTACCTTCTGCATCAAGTTTATTACCGTCCATATCTTTATCTGCATCAATCATCTGGTAAGCACCATAGATACGAGCATCGTTAATTGTATACGCAAGAGCAATACCCATTGATGTACCTTCGTGGTTACCTAACTCTAATTTAACATTATCATTATTACCACCAGAAACACCTACATCGCCCTGACCTTCATATGACGTAAACGTAGCTGCTACATAAAGATCTGAAATATCTGCAGATGCTGAAACACCAAATGCGTTTCCGCCTTTATCTGCTTTGTTTACTTTACCTGAATCCAAGTATGCTGCTGCAACAGAGAAGTCACCAAAAGTATAGTCAGCAGAAAGTGCATAATCAGATTTCTCACCCTTATCACCAGAGTTTGTACGAGTTTGTAAATCAGCTGAAAGAGCTAGGCTTTCAAGAACTGTAATTTCATAACGAGCACCTTTACCTTTAGACTCTGATGAGTTGTAAACCACATCAAATTCAACTTGCTCATTTGAAACTTCAGTTTTTTCTAGTACGCCGTAAGAAGAACCAGTTTCACCAAGAGAAACTTTACCAAAATTACCTTTAAAACCAGCAACTACATCATCGAAGGCCGCAGCAGAGTTACCGTCACCTTCAATCTCAAAAGAACCAAAAGCAGTTACTGAATCATTAATTTTATGTTCAAAATCAATTTGAGTGTACGCCCAAGTATAAATGTGAGCATCTTGAGTTGAATCAAGGCTATTATCTTTCATATCAATTTCTGATGTCTGTAAGTAAATATCTACTTCACCTTTCATTGAAACTGATGTGCCATCTTGGTTGTAAAGTTCAAATGCATTTGCGCCTGAAGCTGCTGTCATAACTGCTAAAGCTAAAAGAGTCTTTTTCATAATAATCCACTGCCTTTTCTTAAAGATTTGGAAATCCGATTTCCGGTTCCATGTATTTATGTAATTTTATTCTTCACTGACCAGCACATCTAACTGTGTGATTAATCAGCGCTTCTGAATGTCGAGTGCTACTTTGCAAAATCTTTCCTTCCATGTCAACGATGCATGTAAATTTAACTCAAAAAACATAAATTAAATAAAAACAAAGAGTTATGCCGTTTGATGGGTATTTTAGACACATAACACACATTAAAATGAAAGTTTAAGTAAATATTTATTTCTTAGCGCAAAAGAATTTAATTCTGAAATACAGGTGGAATTAGTTTTCACGCAGAGTAAAAAACCAACAAATGAAGATAAACAACCATAATCACAAATCTAAAAATTAACATTTAGAACTTTAATATAAGTTCATCTTATTTTCGTGACGTGTATCTCGATTTAAATACATAAGAATGCATTCTTTGCAGGAGATCACATTAGATAACGCGTGCTACAATAGTTTTTTATCTTCACTAGAGCTCATCATGCTGAACAAAGCTGTTACTGATTGCATCCGCGAAAGCTATAAAACACTACAAGATCAATTACCAGGTTTCATACCTCGCCGTGCACAGAACTATTTAGTAGCAGAAATCGCTAAATCACTTGCAGGTGAATACAGTGATACACATCGCATGATTGTGGCAGAAGCAGGGACAGGCATTGGCAAATCCTTAGCTTACCTACTAAGTGCAATTCCCTTTGCCAAACTGAACAATAAGAAAGTGGTCATTTCTACGGCAACCGTTGCCTTACAGGAACAACTCGCTCATAAAGACTTGCCTTTTTATCGCCGTATCTCACCACTTCCCTTCTCTTTTATTATTGCAAAAGGAAGACAGCGTTACTGCTGTAGCCATAAACTGGCTCTATTGGTAGAAACGAATCACGAAGAAGATAAACAGACAGCTTTGTTTACAGAAAAACCTAAAAAGAAAGATTTAGATCTTTTGAGAAGAATGTATAAAGCACATTCTGAAGGTAAATGGGATGGAGACATCGACAGTTGGCCAACAACAGTACCTTCTTCTATCTGGCAAAATGTTGTCTCTGATAAATACAGCTGCCATAACGGTTTACCAATGCATCGAGATTGCCCTTTTCAGAAAGCACGAGAGCATCTGGATAAAGCGGATGTAGTGATCGCAAATCACAGCCTTGTGATGGCCGATATCGACTTGGGCGGTGGAGTGGTACTTTCTGAGCCAGAGCAAACCATCTATATATTCGATGAAGCCCATCACTTGCCTAACGTAGCACGTGAGCACTCTTCTGCTGCTGCAAGTTTAAAAGGCACAGCTTCTTGGCTAGAGTCATTAAATAAATCGGTCAGTAAATTTTGTAATCTTGCCGATCAGAAGCGAGTGAATCGTTTTCAAAATACACTGCATGAAAATCTACAAGAGCTTATCCCCTCTTTAAATCAGCTAAGTAAACAGTTTGATCCGACACTCTTTAATGATGATGGTATTTATCGTTTCGAGCACGGTGAAATTCCAACCTGGCTCGCTGAACAAGCAAAAGAGTTAAAAGAGGTGTCAACCAAAGCAAATCAAGCATTAGCCAAGATCAGTGATTTAATATCCGAACGAATGAAAGACGGAGAACTAGCACCAAGAATGGCAGAGCCTGCATTAGCAGAAATGGGGTTTTATCTGCAACGATTAGAAAACTTAGCTCAAGTCTGGTTCTTAATGGCAAAGCCTAACAGCGATAAAGGCGCACCACTTGCTCGTTGGCTAGAGAAAAGTAAAGACAGAGAAAGTGACACTGTCATTAATGTATCTCCGCTGGAAGTCGGTTGGCAATTGGAACAAAATCTTTGGAGTCGTGCTGCTGGTGCTGTTATTGTTTCAGCAACTATGCGCGCGCTTAACAGTTATTCATTCTTCTGTAAGCAAGCTGGAATTTCAGAGAGGCCAGAAGATGGCGTTCGTTTTCTCTCTTTAGCTTCTCCGTTTAATTATCAAGAAAACGCACAATTGGTTATTCCAAAACTTCCAATGGAGCCTTCTGCTCCCGGTTTTACGGATTTATTAATTGAAGAGTTACCTTTTTATCTTGCTGATCAAACCTCAAGCTTAGTTTTGTTCTCTTCTTATTGGCAAATGAACAAAGTCGCAGAAGGCATTGAAAAAATAGCCAAGAAACACGGTTGGAGTTTATTGATTCAAGGTCAAGAGTCTCGTCAAGAGATCTTAAAAAAGCATAAGAAGCTTTGTGAGGAAAATAAAATCAGCATCTTATTTGGTACAGGAAGTTTTTCTGAAGGCTTAGATTTACCTGGAAACCTACTCACCAATTTAATCATCACTAAGATCCCATTTGGTGTTCCTACTTCACCGGTAGAAGAAGCGCATTCTGAATATATTGAAAGCCGAGGTGGCAATCCATTTATGCAGATCAGCGTTCCAGAAGCGAGTAAAAAATTGATCCAATCTGTTGGACGCTTACTGCGTAAAGAAGAAGATTCTGGTAGAGTTGTGCTGTTTGATCGCCGCGTTATAACTAAACGTTATGGCAAAGCGCTTTTAGATGCATTACCTCCTTTTAAGAGAGTGATAGAGTAAAGGTTCTTCTTTTTACTTAAACTGTATTTTTACCTGTTACTGCTAACGATTGTCGCTAATTGAACGGCGACTCTACCTATACTTATAATTAAGAGTTTATATGGAATTTCTTGAACCAAGTACCCTGCTTATTTTAGGGTTGGTTGCTTTTATTGCTGGATTTATCGATGCGGTTGCAGGCGGTGGCGGAATGTTAACCGTACCTGCGTTATTATCTATTGGATTACCACCACACATTGCTTTAGGTACTAACAAACTGGCCGCTACGTTTGCCTCATCAACAGCCGCACTTACCTATTTCAAAAAAAAATTATTTGACCCAAATTTTTGGAAGGCTTCTTTTATCGCCACACTATTTGGGGCAACCTTTGGCACTCTATTAGTTAACTATATTTCTACAGAGTGGTTAGAAAAAGGCTTACCTCTTATTATCTTAGCCGCCGCCTTATATACTATTTGGCCTAAAAGCGTCACATCAGAACAGAACCAATTACCTGAAAAAACACCCACATTAAAAAAACAACAAATCATTCAAGGCTTAACTCTTGGGTTTTATGATGGCGTTGCTGGCCCTGGTACTGGAGCATTTTGGACAGTCAGCAGCATGGCTATGTACCGTCTAAATATATTACTTGCTTCTGGTTTAGCCAAAGCAATGAACTTTACCAGTAATATAACCTCATTAATCACGTTTGCTTTTCTTGGGCATATTAATTGGGCCCTCGGATTAACTATGGGGGTGTGTTTAATGGTTGGCGCTTTTATTGGTGCTCATTCTGCAATTCGATTTGGCTCTAAATTTATTCGCCCTGTTTTTGTTACTGTTGTCTGTATCTTAGCGGCTAAACTTGCGCTGGATGCATGGTTCTAAATTGAGAGGATACAATGACAAACTTCAGTTCTATTGAAATCATGCTTGAACAGCTAGGGAAAACGGCTACAGAAATTGATCGTCGCCGAGGTGAACAGCGATTACCCTTATTTGATGAGCGATTATTTGGCTGCCGCAGTCGTTACCTTGTTCCTTGCATCAACGAAACTAAATCAACGCTTGGGTCAATTCAACGAGAAGAAAAAGCAGGTATCCTCACAGCCCAACGTGCCGAATATTTAACACAAATGCTAGTCGCACAAATAGAAGCAATTCAACGAGAGGTGGCAACTCAACGTATCCGTTCAAATGAACCAAGGCCAAAAGGCAGCTACAAAAAGCCGATTAGTGACATGTATCAAGACTTGGCTCAGCATCAAGAATGGGAACGCCGACTAACTCAAATGGTTAGAGAGCAAGAGCACGCCATAAATAACTGCCATTCTTTTTCTCAGCAGCAAGGTTTACAAAAAACACTTCTTACCACAGAAAAGCGATTAGAACGCTGTAAAGAAGCCATGAAACGTTTAGAACAACAAATTACTTATCGAGAGCAAAATGACTAAAGAACAAGCAATTAACGATGATATCGAAACTAACGTTAGCATTGAACAAGAAACACCAACTAGCCCACTCGATAATGCTCCAGATGAAATTAAACTTGCTGTCGATTTAATTTACCTATTAGAAAGTAACGAAGTAAAAAAAGACATTGCAGTAAAAGCATTAGAAATCGTACTTAATGATTTTAAAAACAAATAAATAATCATCTCACTTATGAGTCATCACTCTCAATAGTGAGCCAGGTGAAATAGATGTATTTAATTTATTTACATAAAACTTAGATCTATTTCTCAATTAATTTTCATCGCGAATTATTACCCTTCCTTAATATCCCATAGCCATTTATCATTAGTATATAAATAAAAAATATAATAATAAAAAACTTAATAATATTCTTGAATCACATCATTTGGCTAGGGTGAATATGTATTCTTATAATAATATTCTCACTGATATATCAGGAGAGAATCGCTTTGGCACAGATCTATCTTATGAATCTGAATTTGAAGCCATCGAAAATGAAGTAAGTAATTCGACTAATCTGTTTGCTACTAGCAAAACGGACTGGTCACTAGTTCGCGGTAACTCATTGAATCTATTGGAAAATCAAACAAAAGATTATCGATTAATTTACTGGGTTTTATTGTCTATTCAAAAAGAAGGATTAACTAAAGAACTTATTGTACTTACCCCTATAATTAACAGTTTTATTATTAAATATAAATCCGATGTATTTCCTAGCAGAAAGAAACGTTTATATTCATCTATTAACCAAAGTGTTAATATAATAAATGAGATAGCAAAAGAGCTAATAAATCATATTGATAAAATAGAATCTATTGATGAATTTGTTGTTTTATTTTCTGATTTAGAAACTACTATTTCCACTATTTTTGAGTCTAATACTGATAATGTTTCATCTATCATTAATCAATTAAAAACACATAAGAAACGATTAAAATCATCGATACTCAAAGACATCCCAGATGCCCCAGTTCCCTCTCAAAAAATCGAGAAAAAAACAGCAGTAGCTAGCGATGCATCTCTATCATTTACACAAACCGAAATTACTAATGACAGAGATGCAAATAAGGCACTTCGTCACCTACAAGATGTCGCTCGTTCCTTATCTAAATATTGGCTAAACCAGCGAATCAATGATGAAAAAGTCTATCAACTAAATAGAACACTAACTTGGCTTACCATTGCACAGGTTCCTGCGAGTAATGACAGTAAAGTAACTATGTTAAAACCTGTCCCTCAAGCTAGACAGCAGCACTTTCAGCAACTAAAAAACGAAGCAAACCATTCTAAGCTATTAATTGAAATAGAAGAGAGCCTCTCGAAATCCCCTTTTTGGCTCGATGGCCATTTCATGGTATGGGAAATCCTTACCGAATTAAAACATGATGACGCAGCACAATCGGTCATAGATCAGCTCACTTTATTACTCAAAAAAACACCTGATATTATTACTCTTAAATTTGATGACGGTTCTGAATTTGCCAATGCTTCTACCAAAGCATGGTTAGAGCAGCAGTGCTCTGAAGCCAAATCAACACCAGTTTCTTCTCAATCTTCTTTTATCGAAAGCAACACAAAAAGTGAATGGGATTCAACACTCAGAGACGCACAAGAACAATTACTTCAATCCTCTCTTAGTGAAGCGTTACACCCACTTATCTTAGGCCATCATCATTCACGCTCTGCAAGAGAGGCTTTCTTTTGGCAGTTTTCTCAAGCCAAGCTGTTATCTCATGCAAAAAAATTTGATTTAGCTATTCCATTACTTCGCTGGCTCGATACTAAATTTTCAGGGTCAGTATTGAGAGATTGGGATCCGGTACTTGAAGAACGTTTATTAGAGCTTTGGTTATCATGCCAAAACCAACAGCCAGTAAAAGAACAAGATAAAGCCGTAATGGCTCAATTACGTGAACGACTCTGTTGTCTAAATCCAATGCGAGTTCTCAGCTAAACCAAAAACACTAACCTACTGATATACAATGTAAAACTAGGAGACCCCATGTCAAAAGATGGATCTGTTGCGCCAAAAGAGCGTGTAAATGTGACATTCAAACCAGCGACTGGTGATGCAACCGAAGAACTTGAACTCCCACTCAAGATGATGGTGCTTGGTGATTTTACTCAACAAGAAGATGAGCGAAAGCTCGAAGATAGAAAGCCATTTAGTGTTGATAAAAACAACTTTAACGATGTAATTGAAAAACAAAACCTGAATATTCAATTTGGTGTTAAAAACCAGCTACAGGAAGGCGAAGAAGGTAGCGATGAGATCCCTGTAAATCTCTCTTTTAAGCATATTAATGATTTTGATCCTGCAAGTATTGTAGAACAAGTACCCGAACTTAAAGGATTAATGGACCTTCGTGAAGCTCTTGTTTCGTTAAAAGGACCGCTAGGTAATGTGCCTGCATTTAGAAAAGCGATTGAAGACGCCTTAGTGGATGAAACTGCCCGCGAGAAGCTTTTAAACGAACTTGGTTTAGCAACAGAAAAGGAATAATTCATGTCAGAAACAAGTACATTGCAAGAGGCGCAAAATGAAACGACTGCTGGCCTTCTTGACCAAATTGTTGCTCAAACAAACTTAACACCAGAAGACGAGACCTATGGTATTGCTAAACGTGGTGTTAGTGCTTTTATTGAAGAACTATTAAAGCCACACAACCAAGCAGAACCAGTTAAAAAAGCATTAATTGACAAGATGATCACCGAAATTGATCAACGCTTAGGGACTCAAGTTGATGAGATATTACACCATTCTGCTTTCCAGCAACTCGAATCAGCATGGCGCGGTTTAAAATTATTAGTTGATCGCACTGACTTCCGTGAAAACACCAAAATTGAAGTCATTAATGTGTCTAAAAACGATTTATTAGAGGACTTTGAAGATGCATCTGAAATCACTCAATCAGGGCTTTATAAGCACGTCTACACTAATGAGTTTGGCACATTTGGTGGGCAACCTGTTGGTGCTATCATTGGTAATTATGACTTTGGCCCTTCTGCGCCTGACATTAAAAATCTTCAAAATGTGGCGTCTGTAGCAGCAATGGCTCATGCCCCTTTCATTTCTGCTGCTGGACCTAAGTTCTTTGGTCTAGAGTCATTTGAAGGTCTTCCTGATCTTAAAGATCTAAGTGATCACTTTGAAAGCCCACAATACACAAAATGGCAAAGCTTCCGCGAGCAAGAAGATTCACGTTTTGTTGGTTTAACATTACCAAGGTTCTTATTACGTCAACCATATGACCCAGAAGAGAACCCGGTAAAAACCTTTAATTATCATGAAAATGTCTCTGCCACGCACGAAGATTATTTATGGGGAAACACCGCCTTTACGATGGCGTCACGTATTACTGACAGCTTTGCAAATTTCCGTTGGTGTCCAAACATCATCGGCCCTCAATCTGGAGGAGCCGTTGAAGATTTACCTCTGCATCATTTTGAAAGCATGGGTGACATTGAAACTAAAATCCCAACTGAAGTTTTGGTTTCAGATCGCCGAGAATACGAATTAGCAGAAGAAGGGTTTATCGCACTAACCATGCGAAAAGGATCGGATAATGCGGCGTTTTTCTCTGCAAACTCAGTGCAAAAAGCCAAATTTTTCGGTAATACCGAAGAAGGTAAAACCGCCGAGTTAAATTACCGTTTAGGTACTCAGCTTCCTTATCTTTTCATTATTAGCCGCCTTGCTCATTACATAAAAGTATTACAGCGCGAACAAATTGGCAGTTGGAAAGAGCGTACCGATCTAGAGCAAGAGTTAAATACTTGGATACGCCAATATATTGCAGACCAAGAGAATCCACCAGCAGAAGTTCGTAGTCGTAGGCCGCTGCGCGCAGCAAACATTGAAGTTATGGACGTTGAAGGAAACCCTGGTTGGTACAAAGTCAATCTTTCGGTTCGTCCTCACTTTAAATACATGGGTTCTGATTTTACGTTGTCACTGGTTGGTAAACTGGATCAAGAGTAACCCTATTTCTCTGTGCTCATACATTCGTTTTTTATGGGTACAGAGAGTTTTATAAGTACAGAAAACTTTATAAGTATAGAAAGCTTTATGAGTATAGATAGTTTTACCCAACTATCACGCATTAATGGATTAATGACACATGGCATCACAACGTTTATTTGAACGGCTACTAACTGGAACAACACAGTACAACCAAGCATCAACGACTCATGCGATTACTGAGTCTATTCGCGCGCACGTTGCACAACTGCTATCAACACGACAAGGAGCGGCACTAATTCGACCTGACTTAGGTCTACCAGATCTTAATATGTCCCATATGACTCCTCACGATGCCATTTTGCATGTGAAGCGAGAAGTCGAACGTGTCATCACTTGTTATGAGTCTCGCCTTAGCAATATTCAAGTACGCTACCTAGGGGACATACACAGCCCACTGCATTTGTATTTTGATATTCAAGGAGACGTAATTCTAAATGGTCAAATAGTCCCAATTTCATTTACCACGAATAATCCAATGCAAGGTGCAGCATGAGTTTTGAGCAGTATTATCATTCTGAATTAGTGGCCTTACGCGAGCTAGGAAAATCTTTTTCTGAAGAGAACCCTGCCCTTGCTCCTTTTCTTGGTCAAGAAGGGTTAGATCCAGATATTGAGCGTCTGTTTGAAGGATTTGCTTTTTTAGTTGGTCGTTTACATCAACGTTTAGATAATCAATTGCCAGAGCTAACCCATTCATTGATGCGACTCTTATGGCCCAATTACGTGCAAGCGTTACCCGCAATGAGTACCTTAAAATTCACACCAACCGATGCACTAACACAAAAAACCTTAATTAAGCGTGGTACCGAAGTATTAAGCCAGCCCATTGAAGGGGTTCAGTGTCAATTTAAGACCTGTTATGACGTCGACGTGTACCCAATTTCAATTCATTCATCATCATTTATTGCAAACGGGAATGGCGGGATATATCAGCTCCGGTTAGAGCTTCCATCTGGGGTTACACTGCATTCTCTTAATATGAAACAGCTTAAAGTTCACTTTAACGGTGATAAAGCCAGCAGCCTTGCTTTAATCATGGCACTTTGCTCAACCACTACTCAAGCTGAGTTTTGTGCATTAGACAAAGATAATACTCTTATTAATCGTTCTACTTTCTCAGTAGACAGTATTCAATCTGTTGGTTTTTCTTCAGATCAAGCCTTGTTTGATTATCCTCTGAATACGTTCGAGGGCTATCGACATATCCAAGAATTTTTTTGTTATCCAGAAAAGTATTACTACATTGACTTAACTGAACTTCCTCTTTGGCCAGCTCAGTTTAGTGAAGGGTGTAAATACATAGATCTCCGTTTCACCATTGCTAGCCTTACTCAGCAACCATTTTATGCGAACCGTATAAAGCCCGAATTGTTTTGCACACCAATTGCTAATTCATTTCAAACGGATACGCAGCCGATCTTACTTACCCACCGTAAAGATCAATATAAAATTACGCCTGCATCATTTACTGATGCTAATAGCACGATTTTATCTATTGAAGAGGTACAAGGATGGAACCCTGGTCAAAAAGGGCGAATCCATTTTTATCACTTTGAATCATTTGAACATAATGATAAAAATAAACACTCGAATTATTACAGCATTCGACAAGAAAAGAACATTGTGAATGGGCATTTTGATACCTATTTATCCTTTCGCTCTCAATATACCTTTACTAATAACGTGACCGTGTCACTGTCTGTTACTGCGTGTAATGGCCCATTAGCTCAACGATTAGCAATAGACTCCATTACAGAAACCACATCCCAAACCACAGGTTCGGTGACATTTACTAATGTACGTGCAGTTACGCCTTGTTATACGCCACCGATTGAAAAAGACGGATTGTGGTCACTGATCTCAAACATGTCACTTAATTATCTCTCATTAACCAAACCAGAAGCATTTAAACGCATTTTGTTAGCTTACGACTTTGCAGGTCAGCAAGACGACGCTAAGGGAAAAAAACATCAACGTTTAATTGATGGCATTGAGGACATCACCACAAAACCAAGTGATATGTTGTATGAAGGGGCGCCTGTTCGTGCCATGAATACCCATTTACATCTCAACAGTAAGCATTTTTTATGTGAAGGTGAGCTTTATCTCTTCGCAACCGTCATCAATGAATTCCTGTCTCTCTACACCAGTATGAATTCATTTAATCAACTTAACGTGACAAGTACAGATGGAGGAGACTATTCATGGCAACCACGAATGGGACAGCAACCTCTTATCTAACTGAAGAAGCAGCACCAATAGTCATTAACTCGCTACCATCAATGACTGTTGAATCTGCACTTGCACTAAATATCTCGGTTGAGAATATTGGTCATTTATCATTAATGAAAGCGCTTGATCATGTGTGCTATCAACTTTGTTCTCATTATGATTTATCTCACGATGACGCTTATGAGCGTATACAATTTATTGCTAATCCTTCTCAGGGCTTTGCTCCGCGAGAAATCCAAAGCGTGTCGGTTGTAAGCCATAATGATGGGTTACCAAAAATCATCATGACTTTAAATATGCTGTCGCTGATTGGGGCATCCTCCCCTCTGCCTCATTATTACAATGACTATTTATTGCAAGATGAACACAATGTTCTTAAACCATTTCTCGATATTTTTCATCATCGTCTTCACCGCCTTATTCGAAATGTATGGCAAAAATACCGCTATAACGCCGCATTTAGAGAAGGGGCAGATGATCCATTCTCTCAACATATTTTTGCCTTACTCGGGCTAAAAAGCGAAGAGTTACGTGACGACAAATCAATAAATTGGCCTCGTTTGTTTCCATATTTAGGGTTACTCAGCCAGCGTGTTCGATCGGCAAACACCATCGAAGCCTTATTGCGTTATTACTTTCAGCATTCTGATATTCACATTGAAGAATGTATTTTACGTCACTGCCATATACCAGAAAAACAGCTGTGCTCATTAGGAGTAATGAATTCCTCACTCTCTAGTAATGTTGTGCTTGGAGACAGTGCACCTGACCGTGCGAATAAATTTAGAATTCATATTACTCAACTGACATGGGAACACTTTCATTCATTTTTAACCGATAAACCCAATTGGATTACTCTAAATCGATTAGTGCAATTTACCGTAAAAGATCCACTCGACTTCGATATTCAACTTCATTTAAAAGACGACGAACCCCGTCCATTGACCCTATCAGACAGCAATGAATGCTGCTTAGGTTGGACGAGTTGGCTAGGTTCAAGTGCGAATGAAGGGCGTATTACACTTTCAGGGAAGACATTATGATTAACGTAGAATTACCTCAATTAATTAAGACCTTAGACAAAGAATCCCACTTAGCGCTAGAGCAAGCAGCTCAATTATGTGTGGCTCGTGGAGGAAACGAGGTACTGTGTGAGGATTTCATCCTAGCAGCGCTTAATAACCCGCAAAGTTTTTGGAATAAAGCATGTCAGCAATACCAAGTATCAAGCGAACGTTTAATTGAAGCGCTACAACACGGACGAAAAAGTACAGTATCTGAAAGCAATCACCCAGTTCTCTCCACTGCTCTGATTGAGTGGCTACAAGAAAGTTATTTGTATTCCATGCTTGAAATGAAGTTATCAGAGGTACTGGCTGCTAATTTGTTATTAACCCTACTTTCACACCCAAACAAATATGGCCACACTCCTTATTATCGTGAATTAAGTGTTATTCCAGCATCTTCTCTTAAGCAGCAAGTCGAAGGCCTTATCGACTCTGTAACTCAAAACGAACACACAAATCATGAGCATCAAAGTGCGCTAGAGGCCTACACTACCAATTACACCCAACTTGCTAAAGAAGATAAAATCGACCCAGTATTATGCCGAGACAGTGAGATCAGACAAATGATCGACATTTTAGCTCGTCGTCGTAAAAACAACCCGATGATTGTTGGCGAAGCGGGAGTTGGTAAAACGGCATTAGTCGAAGGCTTAGCCATCAAAATAGCACACGGTGAAGTTCCTGATCTTTTGCAAAATGTTTCTCTTCTTTCGTTAGATTTAGGCCTATTACAAGCTGGCGCAAGCATTAAAGGTGAGTTTGAACGTCGTCTAAATCTCGTTATTACTGCCGTTCAAGAAAGTCCAAGTCCTATCATTCTTTTCATTGATGAAGCCCATACCTTAATTGGTGCAGGTGGCCAAGCAGGCAGTAACGATGCGGCAAACTTATTAAAACCGGCGCTCGCTCGTGGTGAATTACGAACCATTGGCGCAACGACGTGGTCTGAGTACAAAAAATACATTGAAAAAGATCCTGCTTTAGCTCGTCGATTCCAACCTGTGAAAGTTCTTGAACCTAGCGTAGAACAAGCCGTCACCATCTTACGTGGACTTGCTGAACGCTATGAAGAGAGTCACGGCGTTTATGTACGAGACGATGCCATTATTGCCGCCGCTGAATTGTCCGCTCGTTACATTAGTGGACGTCAATTACCAGATAAAGCCATTGACCTTCTCGATACCGCTTGCGCACGAGTAAAGATCAACCTAAAAGCCAAACCAGAACCGTTAGAAGCGCTTTTGCATACCATTGCAATTACCCAGCGAGAATTAGATTGCGTTGTAAGAGACAAACAAGCAGGGATTCATATCGAAGAAAGCCTCATCACTCGCCTTGAAGACACCTTAGTCCAAACGCAGCAGCAAGCAAACGAACTAGAACAGCAATGGTGCGAGCAAAAAGAGCTAGCAGAAGCCTTACTGACTTCGAGAATCGATATTGCACAATGTGATGAAGAAGCAGAACGTGAACGCTTAGTTTGCAATCAACAAGAAATTTATCAGCAACTCACTGATGCTCAGACTTCGGGCTCTCTGGTCAATTATGAAACCTGTCCTTCTCTTGTTGCTGAGGTAGTTTCTCATTGGACAGGAATACCATTAAGCACTTTACAACGCGGTCAAGCAACGCAAGTGCTGAACATAAAACGCCAACTTAAAGAACAAATTAAAGGCCAAGATCAAGCCGTTATTGCATTAGAAAAAGCCATTCAAGCTACGGCTGCAGGTCTTAATAACCCCAATGCCCCAACGGGAGTTTTTCTGTTTGTCGGCCCAAGTGGTGTGGGAAAAACCCAAACCGCACAAGCAATCGCTGATCTAATGTATGGCGGTGAACAATTTCTTACCACCATCAATATGTCTGAGTTCCAAGAAAAACACACGGTTTCTCGCCTTATTGGCTCCCCTCCTGGCTATGTTGGTTATGGTGAAGGCGGGATATTAACGGAAGCGGTACGTCAACGACCTTATTCTGTGGTTCTACTTGATGAAGTTGAAAAAGCCGATCCAGAAGTAATGAATCTCTTCTATCAGATCTTTGATAAAGGCGTGGCAAATGACGGTGAAGGCCGAGAAATCAATTTTAGACAAACGCTTATTATAATGACATCTAACTTGGCATCAGACCAAATTGAAGCCCTGTGCAGCCACGAAGAAAAGCCAACCACAGCCGAGCTAACCAAAGCCATTCGCCCAACACTAAATCAATACTTTAAACCTGCACTTGTTGGTCGAATGAATGTGGTTCCTTTCTTCCCACTAGAGCTAGATAGCATGGAGGCCTTAGTCACTATTCGATTAAACCAACTGCAAACTCAGCTTCTACAACAAGACATTACGCTAGATTTTGATGAAGCCATTGCCCATCACATCGCTCAAAGCTGCACCTTAACCGAAACTGGTGCTCGAAATATTGATGCCGTTATTAATCATCAATTAAAACCTGCGTTTTCATCTCAAATATTATTGGCACTTGCTCGAAAAAAGCCATTACGCCAAATCACTCTTGCTATCGACTCTGATGGTCAAGTTTGCTGTGAGTTTGGGGAGTAACTATGTCAGATCAAGGTGAGTTTACTCAATGTTGGTTATCTGGGGTTCTTAAACACAGTGGCGCTCAAAAAGTCATTTGCTTTTTATCTCAAGCCTCAGGAACTCAACTGTTTAAAATGGCGGAAGGATTCACTCAAGACAATGGTAATAGCAAAATCAAACTTACCGCTATCGAGCAGAATCAACACACAAATAAGCGTATTAATACCGACTATAGCGAGTTCAATACCTTAACGCTGTGCATGAATGAAGGACGTAATTTTAACCTTCATTTCAGTCAGTGTAGTGATGAAATCAAAGATATCCTATTTGATCACACTGAACATTATTCACTCACTGATGGTGAAGTTGAATTCATGCCATTAAGGAATGCTCAAGGACGTGTTTCGGGGGTATTGATGTTCTATTTTTCACGTTTTACTTGTTATCAAAAGAGCGACAGGCAAACCATTAACACGCTTAATTCATTGGCGATTGATCGCTTAGCATTCGCCTTAAAAAACCAACATCATTCTCTGGAAGAAAAACTGTCTCCTCAATCGCAATCGGCTCATATCCCTTCTGACTTAAATATCATAGGAGAGAGCCAAGCGATTAAAAATGTACGATTAACAATTTCTAAAGCGCTGCATATAAATCGTAATGTTTTGGTTACAGGGGAGACCGGCAGTGGTAAAGAGTTAATCGCCAAAGCCATTCATCAATTTGGGAACCGAAGAAACGAGCCCTATGTGGTTCAAAACTGCGCTTCTATTCCTGAACACTTACTAGAGAGTGAGTTGTTCGGCTACCAAAAAGGGGCCTTCACAGGAGCAGATAGAGATTACATTGGACTGATACGTTCAGCAGATAAAGGCATTTTGTTTTTAGATGAGATCGGTGATATGCCAAGCTCTCTTCAGGCCAAATTACTTCGCGTGTTAGAAGAGAAGAAAGTACGCCCTCTTGGTTCAACAACACTCTACGATGTTGATGTAAAAGTCATTTCGGCGACTCATCAAGCCCTGCTTAACAAAATTGAACAAGGGGAATTTCGTCAAGATCTCTATTTCCGTCTAGCGCAATTCCCCATCGCCCTTCCACCACTTAGAGAAAGAGAAAAGGACATTGCACTTTTAGGGCGTTTTTTTGCAGAGCATTACGCCAAAGAACAACACCAAACGTCACCAACGTTAAGCAAAGGCTTTATTGATAGTCTGTCTAATTATTCCTTTCCAGGCAATGTGCGCGAGCTTAAAAACATCATTGAACGATGCTGTATGGAAGCCCCAAATAGCAAACAGTTAGACAAAGAGATCATTACGCAAGTCTTAAACGGCATCATGATCATAGCACCAAAGAAAGAAGAGCCCCTGTTAATGGGTAGCCTTTCTGAACAAATTGAGCAGTTTGAAAAAAACGTTTTGATGCAATATCTAGAAAAGCATCAAGGTCACCTGCAAACGGTCGCTAATCGACTCGAACTATCAAAAGGCTCACTCGATTATCGACTACGAAAATTTAATTTATCCGCCAAGGAATGGAGATACTAAGCATGTTGTTACGCTTTTCATTAATCACAACCCTATTACTGCTATCAGCATGCAGTAATTACGATGATTATCGCCCTGTTGGCAACCCTGAACCGCAAGAGCAATCGACATTAATTACAGAGGAAGAATAAAATGGAACTGGCCTTTGATATCATTAAATCACACGATCTTCCTATCGATACTCTGCCTACTTTCACCTTCAAAAAAGCAGGTGGAACCATAGGCCGCAGTCCAAATGCCGATTGGTATATCGCGGATACTAAACGTCAATTATCCAATATTCATGCATCGATCAGTTTTGATGACCAACAATATTTCATTACCGATAGCAGCACCAATGGAACCTATTTTGATGGTCAAGAAGCCTCTTTAAATACTGGTGAACTGCATCCTGTTTCTCATGGTGATGTTTATGAGTTAGGGTTTATCAAAATAAGAGCGCGAATTCTTCAAGATCCAACAAACTATGCATCCCCTGAGCCAACAAATAACGCCGCATTAGATCCTCTTGCTAATCATGGTACCGATCAGAACCCATCGGTATTTGATATGATCCCCGACGACAGCTTTTTAAGTAATACTCCCATAGAGGAGCTCTTAAACAGCGATGAGGAGATCATTCTAAAGCAAGTGGAAGAGAACGTTCCCTCTCAATCCATTATGGATGATGCTTTGCTTAAAGAGCAATTTATCTCTCCCGTGCTTGATGACGACATTATTAGCGAAGACATTGAATTGGAAACTCAAGCATTCAAAACTCAACCTACGTCTAAAGCTCACGCATCAACGAAAAGACAAACAACTCAACGTACGCAACCACAAGCGGAGGCTATCGGTGAAGATAATGATGCCTATTTAGCCGCACTATCTAAAGGTCTAGGAATAGAGCTGAATGACTTGGAAGATCCAGAGCAAACCTTATTTGAAATTGGTGCAGCACTACGCAGTTCAGTCAATGGCATACAACAGCTTCTGCGTACCCGTACCGAACTGAAAAATAAACTAACTGCAAATGCCACAACCATTCAAGCACAAGGAAATAACCCAATAAAATTTAGCCACGATGTAAATGACGCCCTTAATGTCATCATTCACCACAAGCCGGGGTATTTACAAGGTATTGAAGCAATAAGTCAAAGCTGTAAAGACATTCAAGCTAATCAACTGGCTATCCATGATGCATGCCAGCACACCTTAGATGCGCTGATTGATAAATTATCGCCACAAACTTTGATATACCGATTTGTTCAAGAAGGTGTGCAAAGCAAATTTGGAAAAGCCGATGCGCAATATTGGCAGGCATACAGCAAATTACACGAGCAAATTAGTAAAGATCCTGATTGGAGAAATGCCTTATTAGAGCAAGATTTTGCTAAGCAATATGAAACTCAATTACAGATGCTCTCTGCAGCGCTTCGCGTATAGCCATTAAATAGTGAAATGAAAAGGACGTTATCATTATGAAAAAATTAATTACCCTCATAACTTTGCTGTTTCTCAGTGCGTGCAGCAGTACACCTGACCCAACTTACGTAGCGTTAACCTTGAACGCATCTTCAGATCTCAACCCCGACCATGTTGATCGCCCTTCTCCATTAGTCATTAAAGTCATTGAAATATCCTCTGTCACCAGTTTTGAAAATGCGGAATTTTTTGATTTATACAACAACGCAAAATCAACATTAGGGTCGGATTTCATCGCTGAAGAAGAGCTTATCTTACGACCGGGAGATCAAAAAACCATTAAATTGAAGCTTGATGTTAAAGGTCAATATTTGGCCGTTATTGGCGCTTATCAAAACATTGATGATGCCAATTGGCATTATATCTACACCGTTGAGCAACAAGAGGCACAAAAAATTGAGCTCATCGCGACAAATAACGCCATCGTAAAGCTAGAGCGAGTAAAGAAAAAAACATCGCCTACCAATAACAATACGCGTATTTAGAGGGCAAAATTATGCAAAAAGTTATATGGAAAGAAGGCATGTTATTACGGCCTCAACATTTTCAGCAAAATGACCGTTATTACCACAATCAGTTACAAGTAAGAACTCAACAACAACACAGGTACAATTGGGGATTCCACTCCCTTAGCTTTGATAGTCATCACCTCTCTGTTGGAAAAATCGTGATCAGTCAAGCTTCTGGGATCCTTCCTGATGGTTCTTTATTTGATATTCAGCATCAGACGAACCCTATCATTTGGGAATCGGATGCCCCTGCAACCAATCTCAATTTGTATTTGGCAGTGTCTCTATCCACACTAAATAGCCCTGAAGCTCGAGAAGAAAAAGAAGTCGACATTAATACTCGTTATATCTCTTATGATCTTACGGTTGCCGATAATAATGCTCAAGTGCAAAACCTACAAACCATTAGCTGTGGTGATCTTGATTTTCATATTATTACTGAAGATGAAATTGACAACCACTGGGTAAAACTCAAATTATGTGAAGTAAAACAAGTCACTCCAGAAGGCGCGATTCAACTTAACACTCATTTTGAAGCCAGTTTTATTAATGGTCTTCACTCCTCTTTAGTCCATAGAGCATTACGGGAAGTATTGACACTGGTCACTCATAAGGCTGATATCTTAGCAGAGCGTATCACCCAATCAGGCCATGCGACCTCTGAGATTGGAGATTTTCTTTTACTTCAATTACTTAATCGATATGAACCGCAGCTTAATTATTTAAATAAATGCTCTCATTATCATCCTGAAGAACTCTTCTTATTGCTGGCTTCATTGCAAGGCGAACTTTCAGCTTACGATTCGACGCATCGTAGAGCCAATCTTGACCTTGCCTATAACCATAAAGAACAGGGGGAATCTTTTGAGCGTATTTTATTCCAACTACGTAAACAGCTAAATCAATCACTGAAACAAAATGCCTTTGAAATCCCTCTTCAAAAGCGCAATCACGGCGTACTTATCGCCCCAATTTCAGACGACAGCTTATTGCAAGAGGCAACTTTTATTCTTGCTGCTCGCTCGCTCACAGATGCCGAAACGCTGCGTAAACAATTACCGCCACAACTCAAAGTCGGCCCAGTAGAAAAAATACGTAATTTGGTGAACTTGCAACTTCCAGGGATCACTTGCCGATCTCTTTCTGTAGCACCAAGACAAGTACCTTTTCATGGCGATTATTGCTATTTCACCTTAGATCTTAATGCGAATGATCGCTCACAACTGACCCAATCGGGTGGATTCGCCTTCCATATTGCAGGTGATTTCCCTGAACTTTCTCTCTTTTTCTGGGCAATAAGGAACAGTTAATATGAACAGCAGTAACATGGACGATCGCACTGTACTCATTACTCAAGAGCCAAATCAGATCAATCCAACATTAACGCAAAATACCAGCGCACCAAAATTCGATCAATTGCAAGACCGCATGGTGTATGCCGCTAGAATAAAACCTGAAGAGTATAATTTTTCAGGCAACAATCCACTCATCAGTGCCGCTTCTTCTCTGCTGTGCATTACGTGTGATTTAAAAAAAGAAAGCTATCAAGATATTGAGCTACTTAAACCGAAATTAGTTGAAGAGTTAAAGTCATTCGAGTTCCAAGCCCTTAATTCAGGCGTTGAGAATAACTATGTTGCACTTTCTCGCTATCTTTTATGTTCGTTTGTCGATGAAATCATTGTTACCACTCCTTGGGGCTCTGAAAGCCATTGGGCCTCACAAAGTATGTTAAGCAGCTTTCATAACGAGACTTATGGAGGCGAAAAGTTTTTCTTATTACTCGAAAAGCTCAGTCGTAACCCGGCGAAATATTTGGATCTCTTAGAGCTAATGTACTTATGTTTAAGCTTGGGCTTTGAAGGGAAATATCGAGTTCTATCCAGAGGGTTAATTGAGCTTGAGGCCATTCGGGATTCATTATATCGACAGATCCGCTCTCTACGTCCTGAACAAGAATCCAGTCTCTCACCCAATTGGGAGCCAAAACAAGTACAACGCCATAAGTTAACTAAACAAACCTCATGGATTGGTATTGTGTGCGTGGTTACTTTCTCTCTCTGCGCTATTTATGGTGGCTTTTACTACGTTTTGGATCAGCAATCAGAGCACGTAATTCAAGCATTTCAACAAATTGATTTATAGGATTTTCACGGATGAAATCATTTTTTAACACACTATTAGACACCTTAAAAAAGACATGGTGCTGGAGCTTATTATGCAGTTTACTGCTCGCTCTTTTGCTGTGTCTATTTGGCAAACACATCGCCATTGCTAATACCCCTCTTATTGAAACCACCACAGGTAAAGTTCTGACCGTCTTTATTTGTTTGCTTTTGTGGGCAGCGTTCAATCTAACGCTATGGTGGCTAGCAAAACGCGAATCTCAAAAAGAAGAGAACAAAGAAGCGTATGAAGCAGCACAATCTGAACTGGCTTACATCCAAGAAGAAAGCTCACTATTAAAAGGAAAGCTTGATGCCGCCATCGCTACGATTAAACGAGCAGGCCTGTATGGAAAGTTAAATAATAATGTTAAGTATCAACTGCCTTGGTACATGGTTATTGGCCCTCAAAATAGTGGTAAAACCACACTATTAGAATGCTCTGGTTTGGATTTCCCTCTTAATCAAACAGATGGCCACTACACGAGAGACATTCAAAACAGCCAACACTGCGAATGGTATTTTGCTAATCATGCCGTTTTATTAGATGCTGCTGGCCGTTTTTTTGATCAACATGAAAATGAACTGAATAAACCGGTATGGGGACGTTTTTTAAAAGCACTGCGTAATAAACGCCGTCGTCGCCCTCTCAATGGTGTGATCTTAACTATCGATATTACGACACTGCAATCTCCTGATGAAAGCAGCATTGAAGTACAGGCTCGTTATGTCAGAGAGCGTTTACAAGAATTAAGGCATGAACTGAGTTCAGATATGCCTATCTACTTTTTATTAACTAAAATGGATAAAGTAGAAGGTTTTGAACCCTTCTTCTCCTCACTATCACGCGAAGAAATGGATCAAGTCTTCGGTGTTACCTTTAATGAAGGGGAAGGACAACAAGCAGATAAAATCAAACAAGAGTTTGAAAAGCTTATTCTGCGCATTGACGCCCAAGTAATGTCACGTTTACATGATGAGCGTGATGTAATGAAGCGTGCCGAATTATTGCAATTTCCAAGGCAATTGAGCTTTCTTGCAGAGCGCCTTGCTCTGTTCTCTGAGTTAGCTTTTACCAAAACACGTTACCATCAAGCATCACACTTACGTGGGCTTTATTTAACCTCAGTGCCAGCACCAACCAATGCTCAAGCGGATTCTAGTACCTCTAACATTGGTCAAAACTTAGGGATAAGTTCTCGAGTATTACCAACCTACCAACATCAACGTGGTTTTTTTATCCGCAAACTGCTTGATGAGGTGATTTTTCCAAACAGTGAGCTCGCAACGCTGGATGAAAATTATGAACGAAAAGTGAAGCTAAAAAACGGGGCTATTTATGCGGCTTCATTTGCTTTAATTATTGGTTTAGGATCACTGTGGGCCACAAGCTTTTTGAATAATCACAGCAAACAGCAAACACTCTTAACCCTTGCAGACAGCTACAACCAACAAATAGTTCATTTGTCTCCATTAGCGCCTTCTATCGAGCTATTGCCTACTTTAGACCCTTTATTAAAAGCAACTCAGGTTTATCAAAAGAAGGATAACAATTTCCCAGAGAACATGGCAGGACTACAACAAGGAGAAAAATTAAGGCAAGCAGCAGAAAAGGCGTATCACCAGCAGTTGATTGCGTTATTGTTGCCTAAAGTCACCAGTGAGCTCGAATACCAAGTCACCAATAACCAAGATAATCGTGAGTTTCTTACTCCTTCTTTGCGCGCGTATCTAATGCTCAACATGCACGAACACTTAGATACTCAGTATTTAAAGCAATGGATGGGATTACATTGGTCTTATTTATACAGTGGCTCAGCAACAGAACAAAATGCCTTACAAACGCACTTAACCAATTTACTTAGCATTGGCTTTGAACCAGTGCAATTAAACGATAACTTAGTAGCAAAATCTCGTAAATTTCTCAGAGAATCTGATACCTCAGCACTTGTCTATCAGCAATTAAAGCAAGATGCGAAAGAGATGAACTTACGAGATATAAAGTTAAGTGATCATCTTGGGCCAAACCAAAACCTTTTTAATCATACCAGCACTATTATACCTGGGTTGTATACTCGAAAAGGCTATCAAACGGTCTTTCTAAGTAAAGGATTAGATCAGGTCAAACAACTGATTGATGAAAATTGGGTTATTGGATTATCCAGTGACTTGAGCACCAATGAAATCCGCGGCCTTTATGCTGAAGTGGAAGATCTCTATTTTCATGATTATATTCGCTACTGGAAAGAAGCCGTTGAGCAATTACAAATCAAGCCATCTAAAAATATAGATGAGGCGATACTGCAAATTGCAAATATGACAGGTTCGAGTCAACCCATCTTAAAACTGCTTAATCTTATTCGAGAAAATACCACGTTTGTCGATCAAGCACAGCTTGCTTCTAATGCGGCCAAAACAACAAATAAGTTACCCGTAAATACCAAGCTCAAAAAAGTTGCCTCTCTTGGTTTGCACAGTGTTGAAGAGCGTTCACAAAGCGCAAGAAAAGCAGTCAGTAACCAATTTGAACCACTGAATTTATTATTAACCGATAAAGCTCAAGCCACCATTCCTCTTGAAGATGCTCTAGTGGTTGTTAATGAGTTAAGTGGCCGTTTATCAATGGTAAAATTTTCACCTAACCCGGACCAATCAGCCTTTAAAATTGCTCGAGATCGAATGCAAGGAATTCCCAATGAGTTAAATGATATTCGAGTCATGGCTGAGACGTTACCTCAACCATTACAGCAATGGTGGAATCAAATATCCAACAACGCGTGGGGTATCGTTTTAAATCATTCTAGTGATCATATTCAAATGGTCTATCACGATAAAGTGGTTAACCATTACGACATTGCTTTATCTGGCCGCTATCCATTTAAAAACAGTAGCCATGACGTCAACATTGCTGATTTTGATGAGTTCTTCCAAAATGGCGGTATCTTGGATAATTTCTTTGATGCCTACTTATCCTCATTCGTTATTAATCAAAAAGGAAAATTCAAACAAAAAACTTTACATGGCCATTCTTTAGGCCTATCAAAATCATTTTTGAATCAATATAAATATGGCCTTACTATTCAGAAAATGTTTTATGGTTCCAAAGGAAAAGAAGCTCAGGTCTCTTTTCGTATTGCACCATTTGAACTTGATGCAAGTGCCTTGCAGTCGACCTTCTATTATGGAAGAAATAAGTTCAGTTACCGCCATGGGCCTATTCAGAAAAAACGTTTTACTTGGCCAATCACAAATCAACGTCAATACGTAAGCTTTGTTCTTCAAGATCTCAGTGGAACCAAAGTGGTCAATCAACAAAACTCAGGGCCTTGGGCTTTCTTTAGAGTACTCGATAAATTTAGAGTCAATAAATACCGTGGCCAAGATGTGATTAAGTTGGATCTTGAAAACAAAGGATTAGAAGCCAAATACTTAATCTATAGCGATCGTACTCCTAACCCGTTTAACCGTAAGATTTTGAGTAATTTTTATCTTCCTAAAAGGATCAATGGATGAGCCAACAATTTAAAACGGCTCATTTCTCAGAAGAAGGCAAAGTAAGAGATAAAAATGAAGACGCCATTTTATCCTTTACTGAGCAAGGGATCTGGGTTGTAGCCGATGGCATGGGGGGCTATGAGTATGGAGAGATTGCCAGTAACATGATTATTGATGCCTTTCACTCTGAGCTATTGTACGGTTCGTTAGAGCAAAAAATTGAAAAAGCAAAACGTATGCTCTTTAAAGTAAATCACCATTTAAGCCAAGAGAAAACGCTTTCTCACAGCGCCGTAATTGGAAGTACTGTCTGTATGCTTATCGCCCATGATGGGCATATTGCCTGTATTTGGGCTGGTGATTCACGTTGTTACTTATTTAGACATAATAAGCTGTATCAAATATCTAAAGATCACACCCGCGAGCAAAATGGTAGAGAGGCATTAACGCAAGCTATTGGAATGGGCAACGCTCTTGATATTGAGCACTGTATCGTTCCTTTACAGCATCAAGATACCTTTTTACTTTCTAGTGATGGCGTACATAAATATTTATCCCATAACATGATAGAGGCATGCATGGCATTACCTAGTGCATTAAAAGGATGCTACCACTTAAAGGAGCAGGTGTTACTAACTGAAGCGAATGACAATTTATCTGCAATTATAATTAAGGCAAGCCGATGAGTGAGATGAATATTGACCAATTCTTAGAGGCGGCACCTCCATGCGAAGCGGATGAATCTATAGTTGAAAAAAGAAAGATAAAGCCCATCCCAAAAATCATTAATGACCGTTATAAAATTAAACGAGTTTTAGGAGTTGGTGGTATGGGTGTTGTGTATCAGGTTGATGACCTATTACTGAAAAGTATTGGCCTTGAACAAAGTGAAATGGCCATTAAAGTACTCAGCAGTGAAGCGACTACTTTCCATGATGCAGAGCTACTTCTAGTTAATGAATACCAGCAAGCCAATGAATTACATCATCCAAACATAGTGCCTATTCAGCACCTCGCTTTATGTAATGACTCGCAACAACCTTTTTTAATTATGCCAATAATAAAGGGAGAATTACTCTCGCTATTACTTGACTCTCCATTTGAAAGCATACCTACTGCTGCCCGTTTAAAATACGCCTTTGTGTTAATAAATTGTGTTATTCACTGCCATAAACGCGGTGTTATTCATGGGGATTTAAAGCCCAGTAATATCTTAATTTCAGACACTAATGAACTGTATCTATTTGACTTTAGTATCAGCCGTAACATCAATCCTCAAAAAAATAATTTTGCGATTAATTTCAATCAAGTTCATGCTTGGAGCAGCGATTATGCAGCACCAGAGGTACAACAAGGCAATGCGCCGACCATAAAAAGTGACCTCTACTCCCTTTCTATTTTGCTCTACAAACTGCTACTCGATACGCACCCTTATCAACAAAAAGAAGAAACGTTAGACAGTAGAACTAAAGAACAACAAAAAATACATCAATTACTGAGACAAGCAATGAGCCCTATCTCAGCGGAGCGGCACCTTAATTTCAAAGCATTAAACATACTGATAAAAGAGAACCTTAAACAGCAAACGACAAGCAAAAAAATACCGATGCTACAAAAGGTATCATCGGTATTTTCAAGGAATAAGAATGTATCTACCTAATAGAATTACGCAATTTGTGTCATTTCATCAGAACTAAAGCAAGATATTTGGTTTCGCCCTGAGGCTTTTGATTCGTATAAGGCAAGATCTGCACGTTTATAACTAGATTCACGACTATTACAGATATCAGTGACGCCACCGCTAATGGTTACTTTAATGTCGTCATATAAATTTATTGCGACTCTCAATCTATTTAAAATCATTTCTGCTTCTTGTAATTGAGTGTTCGGTAAAATAACGGCAAATTCTTCCCCACCAATACGCGCAACAAAATCATTACGACGACTTTCTGTACCTAAAATCCTACCCACTTCAGCAATCACTTTGTCACCAACGTCATGACCATATTTATCATTAATTCGCTTAAAATAATCAATATCGATAATCGCTAAACATGACGACTCATTACCTTTGATAAATGAATCATTCGCTATAATATTCGAAAATTCACGCTCAAACCTACGTCGATTCCAGCACTGGGTTAAGGAATCTTTTTCACTCAACTCTCGAAGGCGATTTTCTAGCTCTTTTCTCTCTGTAATATCAACAAATGAGGCGATGAAATATTCTCTTTTACCGTCATTATTATAAATAGCTTGTATACGTAAAATCTCCGTTAATAGGTTGCCATCTTTTCGCTGGTTGATAACCTCTCCTTCCCATAACCCTTCAGATTGAATTGTTCTCCACATTGCTGAGTAAAAATCTTTATTATGCTTCCCCGATTGGAACATAGAAGGCGTTCTTCCGATAACATCTTCCTCTCTCCACCCACTTAGGCTCGTAAACTCTTCATTGACTTTAATAATGCGATTATTTTTATCGGTAATCACTATCGCTGACATACCATTCAATGCAGCTAACGCTAACTGATTTTCAATACTTGTTGTTCTATGTTTAGCTATATAACGCGCAATTAAAATAGAAATGAAAGTAACAAATAGTATTGCCAAAATAGCTTCATAAATAATGATTGTTAATTTATGGTCTACGTTTTCCGTAGCTAAGTTATTCTCACTACTCAATAGTAAATAAAGTGAACTACGTCCAAAATTATCACCAAGAGAAACCTTTGCAAAGGAGTAAAAAAATTGCTTATCTGCAAACTCCCCTGTATTTTGAGTTCTCATTTCTTGCCATAATTCAGGCGTTTCAATCAGAACATTATAACTTTCTCGCTCTGCTATCAGATGTCCTAATGTTTTTCGTTTATCTTGAGACGCAAGGTAATACCCTTCCTCATTAACAAACTCTAATTGGTAGCCAGTCTCTAATGATGCCTCTACTTTATCCACCATTTCATAAATATCTAAGTTAAAAAAGAGATAGCCTTTACGCTCATTATTTATTTCAATCGGTGTAAATATTCGTAATGACGGTTTTGGAGGAGTAACGACGCTCCCATGCTCAACGTCTAAATCAATGCCAAAAAAACCAAAGGCATCTGTCTTTAACGTTTGTGCATAAATAAAGTAATCTCGATGTGATTTATCTTGAAGTTCATTTTCAGGAACAATGGTGAGCGTTCCATTCTCTTCATTAATACGAGAGATTTCTTGCCCATCAATTCCAATTAAGCGTATTTGAGAAATATAAGAATAGTTCGTCGCCGTAAGCGCCCACAGAGATTCGAGGAGTGATCTATTTTTTAGCGAAGGATCTTGGATAAACTCTAATAATACCCGATTACCAGATAGAAGCTTTAGAGAAGTACTTAATTTTGAAGCAATAGAGTGCACCTCTTTTTGACTAAAATTGAGCTGATGCTTAGCTTCGCTTTCCCTTTGAAATTGAATCGCATTCGACTCTGTCTGATATTGCCCCCAAAGATAAAAAATAGGAGTAACCCCTATCAATAAAATAGTAATAGCGAAATATTTAATTTGTTTGAAAATTATACGATTATTCAAAATAGCCCACTTTTTTATTTTATTCTATCAAATAAATAAAAAATATAAGTGACCACGATCCAATAATTATCATTAATGCATTGATTTAATTTGACTTTCCTCTGACATCATTTGTGTGACACAAAAAATAAAATCACCTTCCTTATTATTATTGTACAAGTCCGTTTATTTATTAATCACTTAACTTCTTTTTATTGAATTCCGCTTGCATTATTTATAGCTATATACAATAATCTCTCCCGTTCTTAAGGAACAACAGAATCTATGGAGGCCCTGGTCCTCCCGCAACACTAACTCGTGAACTCGGTCAGGCCTGGAAGGGAGCAGCCGCAGCGGGCGACGTGTGTGCCGGGATGTGGCTGGGGCTTCCACCTATTTAAAACGCCGCTTTTATTAGCGGCGTTTTGCTATCTAGTGCTTTTCAAATCCAATAACTCGCTTTACCTCTCGTCCTCACTTCATCTTGTAAACCATTACTTTACTGTTACCTGTTCTATATTTACAATATCCCTTCATCGCTAAAGGAACAGTACATCATGAAGCAAAAAGGTTTTACTCTTATCGAATTAGTTATTGTCATTGTTATTCTAGGTATTCTATCGGTAACCGCAGCCGTAAAATTCATCGATTTACAACGCGATGCACGTATATCAGCTCTTAAGGGACTAAAAGGAGAAATGGTTGGTGCTGTAAATCAACTCCACCCTAAAACCATTCTTGCTGGTATGGCTACACAAGCAAGCGGTGCAATAACCATTGAAGGCGATACGATTCAAATCGTCTATGGCTACCCTAAAGCGGATGCTGCTAAAGCATGGAATTCATTAATGAATCAAACATTCATTGATTCACAATATAACGATACTACGCCATCTGACTGGTATTTCCATAATGATACCAGTAAACCTTTTATTACGTTTATGCATAAAAGTAAAAAATACAGTAAAGACAATTGCTATATCAAATATAGCGAAGCTATAAACGTAAATACACCACCTGTATTTGAATTTGTTAATACAGGCTGTTAATCGCACAGCAACAGAATAAATAAGCAATATTGATACAAAAATAAATGTAATTGCTCTTATTAGGGTTACATTTATTGCGAGTCACTCTTTAATTTATAAAACCAAATTCGCACATTTTTATTTCTACCCTAATCTTATTTCACATCAATTATAAAGATGATTGATGGTTTTTGAATTACCTTTAAGGATATGAAATGGAACATTCAAAGTTTAGAAAAAAACATAATTATAAATTTGCCCTCTCTACACTCACTCTTTCTTGTTTAATGGCATTCAATGCTCAAGCCGCTGTGGATTGCGCACCGCTTGAGTCTTGGGATGCTGGTAAAGTTTATAATGGTGGAGAGGAAGTAAAGAAAGGGTCTAATGCTTATAAAGCCAAATACTGGACCCAAAATAACGACCCTGCAACCGCTGGTGAATGGGGCGCATGGCAAGACTTAGGTGTTTGTTCTGGTGAAGCAACTAATGTCGCACCAACCGTTGATTTAACCTCCCCTAGTGCAACGGATAAAATAACAACGGGTGATATTGTTACATTAACGGCATCAGCATCGGACAGCGATGGTTCAGTATCTCGCGTCGATTTTTCTGTTGATGGCTCAGTAATAGCATCATCAACGACCTCCCCTTACAGCACCGCTTGGACTGCCATTGAAGGCACTCATACCTTTAGTACTCAATCTTACGACGATAAAGGCGCGGTAAGTACTATTAGCTCGGTGTCGGTAAACGTAACCAATAGTCCTACTGATAATACCGCACCCACTGCAACATTAAGTTTGTCAGCAACCAGTGTTGATCTTGGTGCAGTAGTCACGCTAACCGCTGATGCTAGCGACTCAGATGGAACAATCGATAAAGTCGACTTCTATGTCAATAACACTCTTGTTGGAACAGCAGCGACAGCACCTTATACTTTACAATATAAAACAACTGCCGCAGGTTCCCTCTCAGTTTATGCAACCGCAACGGATAACTTAGGCGCTTCAACTAATTCAGCCGCATCGACATTAACAGTCACTAGCTCACTTCCTGTTGCTGATAACTGTCGCCCTGATGGCTTATATCAAACGGAAGGCGTTAATGTTCCTTACTGTACAACTTATGATAAAGAAGGTCGTGAGTTAATGGGAGCAGATCACCCACGTCGTGTGATTGGTTACTTTACAAGCTGGCGTGATGGTGGCGACGAACAGAATAGTTACCTAGTAAAAGACATTCCTTGGGAACAATTAACACACATTAACTATGCGTTTGTGAGTATTGGTTCTGATGGCAAAGTCAATGTGGGTGATGTTACGGATCCAAATAACGCTGCGACAGGTAAAGAATGGGCTGGTGTTGAAATTGATCCTACACTTGGTTTTAAAGGCCACTTCGGTGCGCTAGCTACTGCTAAAGAGAAACATGGCGTTAAAACCTTAATCTCTATTGGTGGTTGGGCTGAAACGGGCGGTCACTTTGGTGTAGATGGTAACCGAGTCGCTGATGGTGGCTTCTATACCATGACAACTAATGCCGATGGCAGCATTAACCATGCCGGGATTGAGAAATTTGCAACATCTGCTGTTGAAATGATGCTTAAATACAAATTTGATGGCTTAGATATCGATTACGAATACCCTACCTCTATGGCAGGTGCCGGCAATCCAGATGATAAGGCATTCATGGAGCCTCGTCGTCAATATTTATGGGCATCATACCAAGTATTAATGAAAACACTTCGTGAAAAACTAGATGCGGTTTCAGCTCAAGATGGACAACATTATATGCTGACCATTGCTGCACCATCATCAGGTTATTTATTACGTGGGATGGAGACCTTTGATGTAACTCAGTACTTAGATTACGTCAACATCATGTCTTACGATTTACACGGTGCGTGGAATGATCACGTTGGTCACAACGCGGCATTATATGATACAGGTAAGGATTCTGAATTAGCTCAGTGGAACGTTTATGATACTGCAGCTTATGGTGGCATTGGTTACCTAAATACAGATTGGGCTTATCACTACTTCCGCGGTTCAATGCCCGCTGGTCGAATCAATATCGGTGTTCCTTATTATACTCGTGGTTGGCAGGGTGTCACAGGTGGTGAGAATGGCTTATGGGGCCGTGCTCCATTACCAGATCAAGCTAAATGTGATGCAGGAACTGGCGAAGGTGAGAAAAATAACTGTGGTTACGGTGCGTTAGGTATCGATAACATGTGGCACGATAAGAACTCATACGGCCAAGAAATGGGCGCAGGTTCTAACCCTATGTGGCATGCGAAAAACCTTCAAGAAGGTATCTTTGGGTCTTATGCTAACATCTATGGTTTAGATCCTGTAAATGACCCTGCCGATCAATTAGTCGGCACTTATACTCGTCATTATGACAGCGTTGCTGTGGCACCATGGTTATGGAATGCTGAGAAAAAAGTCTTCTTGTCGACTGAAGATAAAGACTCTATCAACGTCAAAGCGGACTACGTTATTGACCAAGAAATTGGTGGCATCATGTTCTGGGAACTAGCAGGGGATTATAACTGTTATGTACTAGATGCAAATGGTAATCGTACATCTGTCGACTCTACTGAAGCGGCTTGTCAAACGGGTAATGGTGAATACCACATGGGTAACACCATGACAAAAGCGATTTATGAGAAATTTAAATCTGCAACACCATATGGCAATACGGTAGCGACAGGAGCAATTCCAACTGAAACCGTAGATATTGCAGTAAGTGTTGGTGGATTTAAAGTAGGTGATCAAAACTACCCTATTAATCCAAAAATCAACTTTACTAATAACACTGGCCAAGATATCCCAGGAGGCACTGAGTTCCAATTTGATATCCCAGTATCTGCACCTGATAATGCAAAAGATCAATCAGGTGGTGGTTTACAAGTAATCGCCTCTGGTCATACTCGTGCAAACAATATCGGTGGTTTCGATGGAACAATGCACCGTGTTGCTTTCAGTCTTCCAGCTTGGAAAGCATTACCTGCTGGCGGGGTATATGAGTTAGATATGGTTTATTACCTACCAATTTCTGGCCCTGCAAACTATACGGTTAACATCAATAATGTTGATTATGCCTTTAAGTTTGAACAACCAGACCTACCACTAGCAGATTTAAACTCTGGTGGTAACAACGGTGGAGATAATGGCGGTACACCAGATGCTGGTTGTGATGCAACAGGTCTAGTGACTTACCCAGATCTTCCACAAAAAGATTGGGCAGGTAACCCTAGCCATGCCAATACGGGTGATAAAGTAGTTCACAGTAATGGTGTTTACCAAGCAAATTGGTGGACAGCGTCTACACCTGGCAGTGACGGCAGTTGGACTAAAGT
>NZ_JARACR010000160.1:0-273 GCF_028765505.1 Aliivibrio sp. A6
TAACGCCTGCATAACACGTTTGCTACGATACAGACTTAGCTGAATTTTACTGCCTTAATCACTCAAACTAAAGGCAAACTGACAACGCCGAGTGTAGCAAATCGTGTTGATGCATTTGTTACACGATCTTTGTCAACGCTTAGCTCTAATTGGTAAAAAACTGATTTACCAATAATATTTAAAAACCAATTCTAAATTACAAAAGCCAATTTAGCGAACAAAAGAACCGTTCAACTACAAAAACTGCGAAACGAAGCAATCCTTTTTCTAGCA
>NZ_JARACR010000161.1:0-257 GCF_028765505.1 Aliivibrio sp. A6
GTTATGTGGGGCTATAGCTCAGCTGGGAGAGCGCTTCGCTGGCAGCGAAGAGGTCTGCGGTTCGATCCCGCATAGCTCCACCATTTTTAAGTGTTCTTTGAAGCAAAAGCTGATGAGAGTCTTTAAAAATGGTTTCGAAACCTTTTATTAGGTTGAAAAACAATTGCTCTTTAACAATTTGGAAAGCTGACTGATTTAGCTTAATTTATTTTTACTTTTGAAAAAGTAAAACAAAACAGCTCAGGCTGTAATTAAGT
>NZ_JARACR010000162.1:0-255 GCF_028765505.1 Aliivibrio sp. A6
AGCAATGTTTCTTTCGAAACCATTTTTAAAGACTCTCAAGGAGAATACTTAAAGATGGTGGAGCTATGCGGGATCGAACCGCAGACCTCCTGCGTGCAAGGCAGGCGCTCTCCCAGCTGAGCTATAGCCCCAAAATATAATGTTATCACCAATACTTACTGGAAAAGTATTGGTGGGTCTGAGTGGATTTGAACCACCGACCTCACCCTTATCAGGGGTGCGCTCTAACCAACTGAGCTACAGACCCAACATTAT
>NZ_JARACR010000163.1:0-253 GCF_028765505.1 Aliivibrio sp. A6
AACGCTTGCATAACACGTGCTGACGACCAACTTTACCAAACCAATTACACTTCAAACCAAAAACGCCGAATGTAATAAGCATCGTGTTGATGCGATTGTTGTGCGTGCTTACTTTCGGCTTGGTCAACTTGGTAAAGAACTGCCCTGCCAAGATTTTCTATGCCCTGATTCTAATTTACCGGTAGTAATTAAGCGAACAAAATGTTCTTAAATTGCGAGATAAAGTGAATGGAAAACAGATACATTTTTTACG
>NZ_JARACR010000164.1:0-253 GCF_028765505.1 Aliivibrio sp. A6
TTTTTGTAGTTAGAAGACGAATTGGAGAGTCTTTCTAACGTTGTCATAATTAATCAGGTTGCATCAATTATGTAAATAGTGGTTGGGATACCTGGATTTGAACCAGGGAATGCCGGCATCAAAAGCCGGTGCCTTACCGCTTGGCGATATCCCAACAGAGAAGATTAAATCAGTAATTAAACCAAGATAATACATCTTTAAATATGGTGCGGACGGAGAGACTTGAACTCTCACACCTTGCGGCGCCAGAACC
>NZ_JARACR010000165.1:0-252 GCF_028765505.1 Aliivibrio sp. A6
AGACTTACTTTCCAAACCAATTATACTTCAAACCACAAACGCCGAGTGTAATTAGCATCGTGTTGATTGCTTTGTTATACGAGCCTTGCTTTCGCTCCAATTAACTTGGTAAAGAACTGATTTACCAAGATTTGCTGTAAAACGATTTTAATTAGACTGGCTCAATTAAGCGAGCAAAATATCCAATCAACGACAATAACTGTGAAACGAAACAATCCCTTTTTCTTACACCATTTGTACGACTTGGTTTCA
>NZ_JARACR010000166.1:0-251 GCF_028765505.1 Aliivibrio sp. A6
CAATCACCATAACATTAAGTGAAGCGTCTACGAATTTTGTAGCGTCAGACTTAAGTGTTATGGGTGGTACTTTATCTACTCTAACTGGTTCAGGTACAAGTTATACAGTGGTGTTTACACCAACGGCAAACAGTGTCGCGGCAGGCAAAGTAACGGTAGCTAAAGATAGCTTTACTGATGCTAAGGGCAATAATAATGCCGCGGGAGCTTCAATAGACTTTACGGTTGATACGGTTGTACCGACGATTGCA
>NZ_JARACR010000167.1:0-243 GCF_028765505.1 Aliivibrio sp. A6
GCCAGTTTGGAGCTGATAAACTAAATATCCAAACCACAATTGGGATTGAAAATGCTGAGAGCAAAACACTGATGTAGGACAAAATGAGGCATAACCAAAGAACAATTGAAGCGTAAATTAGCCGCTGAAACGCCTGAATTTGGGGCAATAATAGTTCAATGCCGAACCTGATGAAACGAACACCAAAAGGCAACAAAGAAAAAGGAAAACCACCCTACTTTCACACCTAAAAAACTAATGGTT
>NZ_JARACR010000168.1:0-239 GCF_028765505.1 Aliivibrio sp. A6
TAAACTCTTCCTATCTCTGTATAGAAGATAGAGAGTTTTGGTTTTTCGCCGGATTCGCTCTTTATCTCTACTTTAAAAAGTAGAAACAAAATAATACCAAGAACACTTGAATGTGTTTTTAATTTGTTTATCTAAGATAAACAAAAGATATTAAGAACTTTTAAATTTTGATTTAACTTAATTTCAGCACTTAGCTGTAATTAAGCTGAATCAGTCAGCTTTCCAAATTGTTAAAGAGC
>NZ_JARACR010000169.1:0-238 GCF_028765505.1 Aliivibrio sp. A6
AAAAATACCACCATGATCATCTCGAAATATAACATAAGTATCAGGAGATATTTCTACAACACCCGGATTTGCGCATCCAGCTAAAACTAAGCAAAACACCAAAACTAAACGTTTCATACAAACAACTATTCTTAAATAAAACAAGAGACTACCAAATAAATCAATGCTCAAAAAGAAAAATAATAATTAATTGCAATACTTTATTGATATTGGGTACGATATTTAGCGAAAAACTGTA
>NZ_JARACR010000017.1:0-90212 GCF_028765505.1 Aliivibrio sp. A6
ACTCAGCTCCTTTGAGCTAATGTAGTAACGGTACTCTAAATCTAGCTTCTTTCCTTTCTCAAAACGAAAGTTTTCAATCATTACTATGCTTTTTAGGCTAACCCAACGACTGAAGTCACCCTCAAGCTTGTTACTCCCTAATACATAACATTGACGTGATTCGATGCGTCCATGACTTTCTTCAAAAACAACAGAATCTGCCATGTTTGCTCGCTCTTTTGAAAATGCTTTTTCTATTGCTTTACGAAGTTTTCCTTGGTTACTTTTTACTGCAAGTAAGTAGTCTCCGCCTTTGTCAGTAATGACTTTTGCTATCTTGGTTTGACATGCCATTGCATCGATAGTTATCAATGCTCCCTTTATGTCGAGCATCTTTATCAATTCTGATATTGCCGTAATTTCATTTAAAAACAATCTATTGCGTTTAAACCAGTCATGATGCCCTCCCTAAAAAGGGAGTATATGGTCACAACTAAATGTGATCGTCAAATCGATCTTTAAATTGACTAAAAAACGTTCACGATCTCACCCCGGTAATAGAACAAGCCTCTAATGGTTAGAGGCTTTTATTTGAAATAGGCAATATAAAAAGGTTTAAATCTTTGCAATGCTTTCGAGTTGTAAAACAGGCGCGGCATCAATGTCTTCCGCATTCATCATAGAAGATACACGCTGCATTGAAGATAACAGCAAGCTTTGTTCCCATGATTCTAATTTATGGAATTTGTTGACAAAGTTATCTTGCAAAGAAAGGGGGGCATTATTGAGGAGTTCTTCCCCTCTCTCTGTTAAATGTGCATGAACCTTACGGCGATCAGATTCACTTCTAATGCGCTGAACGTACCCATTATGCTCTAATCGGTCAATGATAGTAGTCGTGGTAGCTTGGCTTACATTGGTATGATTTGATAGCTCTTTGATCGTTACGTTATGCATACTTTGAATCGCACGCATTAAAATGAGTTGAGGACCCGTTAATCCATATTCTTTATTCAATTTTTTCGATTGTAAATCGATAGCTCGAATTATCTGACGAATAGCGACTAAAACTTCTTCATGTTTATCCACGTAACAGGCCTTTGTATAAATGCAAAATTGAATGGTTTACAACGTTGTTGATTTTGGCATTGTACTGATGTTGGCACTATTCTCAATCTTTTATCTAAAGGATAGGTTGTTAACGTTAAAAATTTTTCTAAATTGAGCTATGAAAGAGATTATGACTCATTCGCCCATTCTTCTTTGTTTTAGACACGCAATAAAACCGTCATACCCCTTCAATAATTTTGTCATAAAACCCCTTTACGCTACTTCTGATTATATAAAACGTAGCTATAAAAATAACAATTTCAAAAGGGAAGTAGGATGAGCAATTTTGTAGAGAAAGAATCAGATTTTAGCAATATGGTGAGTGCACGTTTATCTCGTCGAGGTTTTTTAATGGGAACAGCAGCGGCAGGTGCTGGCGCTTTTTTAGCGTTAAACCCAGTAGCAAAAGCCATTGCTGGTAGTATGGATAGTTCGTTATTAAATTTTGAGGCTATTCCAACATCTACCAGTGATTCCATTATTCTTCCTAAAGGTTATAGCTCAAGTACTTTGATGTCGTGGGGCGATCCAATCTTTGCTAACGCTCCTCAATTTAACCCTAACGGTAAGCAAGACTCGAAAGCACAAGCACAGCAATTTGGTGATAATACCGATGGTATGAGTATATTCCCTTTATCAAAAGATCGCGCCATTCTTGCAGTCAATAATGAATACACCAATTATGAGTACTTGTTCGCGCATCAAGGCAAAGCGATGACGGCAGATGATGTTGCCAAAGCACAAGCTGCGGTAGGGATTACCATTGTTGAAATCGTAAGAAAGAACGGTCAATGGACGATGGATCCAACAGGTAAAGTCAACCGTCGTATTACCGCAAATACGGAAATGGAAGTGACAGGTCCTGCCGCAGGTCATGATTTATTGAAAACCAAAGCGGATCCAACAGGTAAAAAAGTATTGGGTACTTTTAATAACTGCGCAAATGGTGAAACGCCTTGGGGCACCTATTTAACTTGTGAAGAAAACTTTAATTCATTCTTTGGTTCAGAGAAAGCGGTAGAATTAACCCCTGATGACAAACGATACGGTGTAAAAGCCAAGCAAAGTAAATATCAATGGCATAACTTTGATGATCGTTTTGATGTTGCTAAAAACCCAAATGAACCAAATCGTTTTGGTTGGGTGGTTGAAATTGATCCGAATGATCCAACCTCAACCCCATTAAAACGAACTGCGCTAGGTCGATTTAAACATGAAAATGCCGCGTTAGTCGTAAACGATGATGGCCATGTCGTGGTGTATCTTGGTGATGATGAACGTGGCGAGCATTTGTATAAGTTCGTATCAAAAGATAAATACCGAGAAGGTAATAACGCAGCCAATCGTAACCTTCTTGAAGAAGGCACCTTGTACGTTGCTAAATTTGCAATGAAAGACGATAAGTTAGAAGGTGATGGCCAGTGGCTAGAACTCACTTATGGTAAAAATGGATTAACCAAAGAAAATGGGTTTAATAGTCAAGCTGAAGTGATGATTTTTACTCGTCGTGCAGCAACACAAGTAGGTGCGACCACAATGGACAGACCTGAATGGGTTGCCATTCATCCTGATAAAAAACACGTATTTTGTACACTAACTAATAATAAATATCGTGGTGTTAAAGAAGGGCAAGATATCGATGGCGTTAACCCACGAGCTGAAAACCATTACGGTCAAATCGTGCGTTGGGAGCCTACAAATGGCGATCATGTTAGTGATACATTCCAATGGGATTTGTACCTAATAGCAGGCAATCCAACGGTTCATAAAGGCAATTTGTACGCTGGTAGTGACAACATCAATAAGGACAATATGTTTAATAGCCCTGATGGTATTGGTTTTGATAAAGCAGGACGCCTATGGATTCAAACTGATGGCAATTACTCAAACAAAGGGGACTTTGCAGGGCAAGGTAATAATCAAATGTTATGTGGTGATCCTAAGACTGGAGAAGTGCGTCGTTTCTTAACTGGGCCGATTGGCTGTGAAATTACCGGACTTACTTTTTCTGAAGATCAAAAAACCATGTTTGTTGGTGTGCAGCATCCATCGGGGCATTTTCCACAAGGGGGGAATAACAAACCTCGTTCAACCATTGTGATGGTAACTAAAGATAATGGTGGAGTGATCGGCAGTTAGGATCGCTATATTTAGATATAAAAAAGTGGCTTCATAATGAGGCCACTTTAATTGAAAGTGTTGAAGTGATAGTTATTAAGTGTCTACTTATTTTCTTCTTCTACAGTCCAATGGATAACGACTTCTTTTTTACCCCACTGTCTTGCTTTCTCAACATCTTCACCCATGTAAATATCAATCTTCTTTTTCCAGCGCTTATTCATCTTATCTAGCACTTGGTATGTGCCCTCAAGTCCTTCGATTCTTACTTCTTGGTTATGCGTAAGCCCCATATCGATAAGATCTCTTGATACGGCAATGGATTTCATTCCTGGTTTAAGGGTATCACCCCAAGCAGCAAGATTTGGGGTGTCATCGGTTTCACCAACACTTGATGTGTATGCACTTGCGGTTACTTTTAGAGATTGTTCACCTCCTCCACAGCCAAAAAGTGATGTCATAGTGAGTGCTGCAAGAAGATAAAAACGAAATTTCATAATTTTTTCCTTTGAATATAAAGGGTTAATGCGTGATAAATGTATCCGTACATAATACCTTTTTCTTTGGTTGGTGCTTTGCTAAATATTGAGACAATTCATAATTCAATGAATAAAACGAAGTGTAGCAGGTAGATAACTAGGCTAATGCACTTTCAATGGCATCAATTGCCATTCTTACACTAATTGGAATTTGCCCATGAAAGGGATGAAGCGCATAGACATTCGACGCTTTCATTTCAAAAGTGGGTAATACTTCTTTTAACTCATCTTGATGTTGCAAATAGATAAACTCAGGAAGAAGCCCAATTCCGAATCCATTTTTTATTAAAGCTAAACTATTTTGAACCGTGTTGACTTGATGCGCAGCGATAAAGTTTATAACTCGGGTATTTTTTGTGGTCGTATTTATTAGCTGATGCGAAATTTGTTTTGATTGCCAGTGATTTGCAACATAAGGCAAGGCCTCAATGCTATCAATAGCAAACTCTGGATAGCCTTTGGCAATACATAATACGTCTTGTATGGTTCCAATGCGTTTCTGCTTTAGGTTACTTAATTTTGATTCACCAACACGGATAGCTAGGTCGATTTCTTCTTGCATCAAATCAAGCTGTCCATCATGCGCGATTAAGTTTAGTCCAACTTCTTTGTGCGTGTTAAATACGGAGCTAAGAGCAGGTATGACAATGCTACTCATTAAGGCGTGCGGAGCGGTGACAGACAATTTCCCTTGAGGCGATTCTTGCTGATGTAAGATATCACTCCATGCCTTTTCTGCTAATTTGTGCATCTCACAGCATTGTAGATAGAAATGCTCTCCAGAGGCGGTGAGCGATTGTTTTCTTGTCGTACGTTTGAGCAATGGAATAGCAAGTTCATGCTCTAGTTGCTTTAAGTGTTGGCTAATCACAGACTTAGATAGTTCCAATTTCTCAGCCGCTTTAGTGATTGATCCTGTTTCAACAATCGTCATAAAAAGGGTCATCTGTTTAAGTTTATTCATGCTCTTTTAAATCCTATTGTTCTATTTTATTAAACAGTGATTTCTTATTGGTTTGTTTTTCGGTTTTAATAATGCACGTATAGTTCATTTTATACAAACATTAGGAGAAACAATCATGGCTCAAGAACAAATTTTAGCAGCATGCAAAGCTGGCATTTCAGCATGGCAACAGGCTTTTAACTCTCAAGATGCAGCAGGGTGTGCAATACAATACGCTGAAAGTACGGTGATGGAAGCTCGTCCATTTGGTACATTTACAGGCCGCGAAGAGATCCAAGCATTTTGGCAAAACATTATGGATCAAGGTTTTGCTGATGTTGATTATACCGAAGTTAAATGGGAGCCAATCGGTGAAGATGGTTACCTATTAACGGCGAATTGGACGATGAACAAAGCATTTGGTGTTGTACATCGTGAACATTGGACAATTCAAGACGATGGTAAAGCACGTTTGATTTCTGATGACTTTGAAGTACAAGGCGAGCGTTAGAAAGCATTTTTTAGATTTTATTTTTGAAAGGTTTTAAAACAAAACACTGAACCAAAGGGATGATTCAGTGTTTATTTATTGGGGTTATTGTTACGATCTCGCATTTACATCATTACTAAACTTGCTGTTCCTAAGAAAGCGAAGAAACCAACAACATCAGTCACTGTTGTTAAAATTACAGAGCCAGCAAGTGCAGGATCTAACTTAAACTTATCTAAGGTGATAGGAATAAGAACCCCAAACAGAGCTGCGGTGATGATATTAACGATAATAGCCAGTGAAATAGTGGCACCTAACGTGAACGATTGGAACCATGCACCAGCAAGACCGCCGATGATTAATGACCATAACAAACCATTGATTGAACCAATCCCTAATTCATTTTTTAATAACGCAAAGCGGTTACCAGGGGTGATTTGATTGAGAGCCATCGCACGAACCATTAAGGTTAATGTTTGGCTACCAGCAATACCACCCATAGAAGCCACAATCGGCATTAATACGGCAAGCGCAACCACTTGCGTGATCACATCTTCAAATAAGCCAATCGTTACAGAGGCTAAGATAGCGGTTAGTAAGTTAATACCAAGCCACACGCCACGCTTTTTTGAGCTTTTAATGATAGGAGAGAAAAGATCGTCCCCTTCATCCATACCGGTACCGGCCATTAAGCGAGTTTCGTAAATTTCACGTTGAGTATTAATCGCAAATTGCCAATCAAGTTGCCCAATTAAGACATTATCGTCGTCGATAATCGCCACACTGGGTACGGCTGAGTGCTCAACGGCTTCAATACTTTCATTGAGAGGTTGGTGCACATTAAGCACTAAGCAATCTTCTAATTTCAATGTGTTGATTTTAACTGAATCATCAGCAGTCAAAATATCTGTGTATTGCACAATACCGTGAAATTTATGCGCTCGGTTAATCAAGTGCATATATTGATGCGATTGAAATAAATTAGTTTTTAATAGCTTTTTAGCTCGCCCAACACTGACATTAAAAGGTAATGTTGCAATTTTTCGGTCAGCCCAGTGACCCACTTCGTCATCTTCATACTGTTTTGCATCATCATATAAATCGAGTTCATCACGGCTGATAAGTTGTAAAGCAAGGCTGAATATTTCATCAGGCAGAGACTCCGCCCACTCAATTAACGATAAGTTATCCAGTTTAGCTAAGGTGAAGTTTAACTCTGCCTCTGACAGTTCTTCTAGAATTGCCACACGAGCATCAGCACGCATTTCAGTTAATACTTCAATGTGCATTTCTAATGGCAAGTGTCGCCATAATTGCACACGGTCATCAACGGGGAAAGATTCTAAAATACGCGCAATAGAACCCGTATCTAACCCATTTTCTACAAATTCACCCAGTAAGCTTATTTGTTGCTGTTGGTCGTCGGCATTGAATAGCGTTTCGAGTTGGAATGATAAATCTTGATGTTCGTTCAATGTCGTACTCCATAGATGGAAGCCTGTTTTCAAAAGGATATATGATTATAGTAATTAGATTTATTTTATTAAACCCTTTAATACAATGATTTATCTGAATGGCTGATAAAATTAAGGACTCCTTAGAGCCCCTAATTGTGTTGTTGTATTTTATAGCGAGAAATTAGACGCTTTTCGTTATCATATTAGGGTTAATTGCCGTGATTTGTTCAATAAGATCGGCTTTGTCGCTTTTTTCTTGCCACACTAAATATAGGGCTTGCTCCATAATTGGTGCGTTTTCAACCACATAAAGCTCACCATTTTCAACACTTTGATTAATCACAGGTGCAGGTAAATAGCCAACGCTTGGGTGGGCTATTAAATAATCTAGTGCCATTCTTGATGAATGAGTGTGCAGAATAGGTGTTTTCTGCAATTCATTTATTTTACTGTGTTGAATAGAAAAACGTGCTCCCCAATCTAAATAAACTAAAGGAAGAGGCTGAATACTGCTAATAGTACAATCGATTTGATTGGAGACTAATTGCAATTGATAATCACGAATTTTACATACACGGATACCATCAATTTTTGGTGGTTCACTGGTAATAAAAAGATCGACACTTTTATCAAGTAATGATTTAGCAAGTTCTTGTCGAGGTATGGATTCTAATCGAAGAGCCAATCCTTGAACGGCATCGTAAATACCGTTTATCCAATCAGAAATGCCATCAAATTCCCAAATGAGCGCACTTGCTCCAATAGTGATCTGAGAGTTATATTCTTCGGTTAATGCAACATCCTGCTTTGCTCGGCCCCATGTTTGTAAAATGGCTTCAGCATAAGGAAGAAGGCGCTCACCCGCAGCCGTTAATTGAACATTATGGCGCTGGCGAGTAAATAAAGGATTCCCTAGCTGTGATTCTAACTGACGCACACGGAAGCTCACGGCAGATTGTGTAAGAAATAAATGCTCTGCAGCACGTCCAAAATGACGCGTTTTTGTGACTTCTAAGAAGGTTTTAAGCAGATCAGTATCCAATGTTTTCATCTCTTTGATGGTGGTATTGGCCACAATAAAATATTTTAATTGAAAGCGCTAATATTTTTTGTTTTACAAGAGCCTCACTCTGATTTACATATACGTTTTTTGTGGTCACGAAGAAGCATCAATGAGAATAACAGCGAAATTTTATGATGATAAAAACTTCAAGAGAGGTTTTAGCCGTAGTGGTTTTACAATCCGTGAAGCAACGATTCTAGAAACGTATGGTCGAACCATGCAATCTTTGCTAAACGGTGTGTTTACGCCTGAATCAGACGCTGAGCACCGCTTTGTTGAACAGGTAAAGGATCAACCTACGGAGATCTCTGAATTTGCTCAGTGTTGGTTAAAGTATCAAAACAAGATTAACTTTAAACCGAAATTCTATACATTATGTGGTACACAGCGTTCGTCAGGAGATAATTCTGATGATAGTTCTGATGATTCACCATCAGATGATCTTGATTAAGTAACGCTTCAAAGCCCAATAAAAAAACCGGATATGTTGTATCCGGTTTTTTTGTAACTGAATTTATCCTATTTCAAGTAAGGCAATAACTCTTTCGCCATAAACGTTGCAATCCATGGTTGTGCTTCAGGTTTTGGATGCAGCCCATCCTTCATCATCCATTCTGGTTTTATGATCACTTCTTCTAAGAAAAACGGCAGAAGAGGAATGTCATGTTTCTCACTTAATGCGGGATATAGTGATCCAAATGCTTGGCTATAGCGTTTTCCATAGTTAGGTGGCACTTGAATTTGCATGAGTAACGGTTTTGCATTGGCTGCGTTAATTTGAGTAAACATACTCTCTAAATTCGCGTTAATTCTTTGTGGTGGAAAACCTCTCAAGCCATCATTAGCGCCCAATTCGATTAGGACGTAGCTAGGCTGATGCTGCTTCAGAAGGGTAGGTAATCGATCTAACCCATTTCCTGTTGTATCACCTGAAATACTGCCATTAACAACCTTGGTTATTTTACCTAGTTTTTCTAGTTGTAGAGGCAGCAGTGAAGGCCAACTTTGCTCAATTGGCATGTTATAGCCAGCACTCAAGCTATCACCAAGGATAAGTAAGGTTTCGCTATAGGCTTGCTTAACAATAAATAATTGACTGCTCATTAGAGCAATGAAAAGAGTGAGGATTTTACGCATGTTCAACCTTTAATTAATCGAGTCACAATAGAATAACAGAGTTCACGATTTTGACGTATAAGGATTAGTTAAAGAAGTGTAAAGGAAATTGATGATCGCGAGTCTATTGGGTATACAATACGCGTAATAGCATAAGAACTTAGATAGTAAGACCAACTTCAAAAGGAAAGGATAATGACCACAGCCATAAAAGTGAGTTCAGTAGGAAAATCAGTGATTTCAAATGATGCAGAACTCATCATTTTAAAAAATATCTCTTTTGACGTTCAGTCAGGTCAAAGTGTGGCGATTGTTGGTACATCTGGTGCCGGAAAATCAACCTTAATGACTTTGCTTGCAGGGCTAGATGTTCCGAGCTCTGGTGATATTGAGTTACTAGGACAAAGTTTATCTCAATTGGATGATGAGGCCCGCGCTCAAATTCGCAGTGAATCGATTGGTTTTGTTTTCCAAAGTTTCTTACTTATCCCTTCTTTAACTGCTCTTGAAAATGTCACCTTACCCGCAATTTTGCGTGGTGAAGGCGAGGACATTAACAAAGCAAAACAGTTACTTGCTTCTGTTGGACTTTCTGGACGAGAAACGCATTTGCCATCTCAACTTTCAGGCGGAGAGCAACAACGTGTGGCACTAGCGAGAGCGTTCATGACTCAGCCTCGTATTCTTTTTGCAGATGAACCAACAGGTAACTTAGATCAATCCACTGCGGAACATATTATTGAACTCTTATTTGAGATGAACCAAAAACATGGCACCACATTGGTTCTTATCACTCATGATCCCAAATTGGCAGAGCGATGTGAGCGAACACTTACCATCAATGCAGGACAGATCCACGAAGAGGTGAAGTGAAATGAAGGAAAAATCATTAGCGCCAAGCTCTTCTCGAAATAGAAAGTCTTCGGGGAAAAATCGAGCGTCTGGCAACAAAATGATATTACGTTGGAGTTGGTGTGAGATCTGGCAAGGACAGCTGTGGCCTGTAATGGCAGCATTAACCTTGATCGTTGCTTGTGTTGTCGCCTTATCTGCATTGGCGATTCGAGTAGAAAAAGTCATGACAGACCAAGGTCGATCCATGATGGCGGCTGATCTGGTGTTTAGTTCAGCTAATCCAATCCCTGAACTGATTTTGCAACAAGCGCATGACCAAAATTTAGTGTTATCTTCTCAAGTGCGTTTTCAAACCATGGCATTCAGTGATTCAGGAATGCAGTTAGTGAGTGTAAAATCGGTAGAGAGTAATTACCCACTTCGCGGTGAACTCTTATTAAACGGGGCTGATAACCAAATCCATAGCCAAGTTCAACCGGGAGAAGTGTGGATAGCTGATCGCCTTTTATCATTACTTGAACTCAATATTGGTGATGTGATTGCCATTGGTGATGCTGAACTGCCAATAAGCGGTGTGATTGAATCAGAACCAGAGTTAGCCTTTAATCCATTTAGAACCATGCCAAGTGTGTTTATTCATCAGGCAGATTTAGATAAAACAGGCGCTATTCAGCTTGGCAGTCGAGTTCAATATCGCAGCTTATTTAAAGGCAGTGACAGTGCAATCTCGTTACTACAAAGTGATTATGAATTGCAAGCAGGAGAGCGTTGGATAAGTGAAGAGACTCAAGGTCGAACCGCTGATCTAATGCAAAAAGCCAAACAGTATTTGTCACTGACTATCTTGATGGTGATATTAATGGCTGCCGTCACCTTGGTATTAACGTGTCAGCATTATGCGACCAGTCTTGCCAATACGGTAGCAATGTTAAAAAGCATGGGCGCAAGCAAGCAGTGGCTGAAACGTTGGTTATTAAGCCAAGTGGGTTTAATGTTCTTTACTGGTGTAGTCGCTGGGTCATTAATTGGCCTTGGTTTAGAGTTGCTATTACGCATCCCTCTTACGGGAATTTTACCAGAAGATCTACCAAGTTACGGTTGGCAGCCATTTGCGTTTGGTTCTGTCGTTGCGCTGCTTATCGGTTTACCTGCTTTAGGCATCCCACTACTGCGCTTATTAGACACTCCTGCGATAGCTGTACTTCAATCTCAAATAACCGCATCTTCTAAAAAAGGCTTATGGCTAATTGCGGTGCCAGTAGTCGCTTTCTTATTTATGTACGGAAATAACAGCCTAGTCTGGATGGTATCAGTTGGTTTAGTCGTACTGTTTGTCTTACTTGCTGGTATTAGCTATGGTTTAGTGCATCTGTTTGGACGCTTTAAATGGGGGGCAGCGATGACCTTAGCGCTTAGTCGCATTAAACGTTCTCCAAAAAACAGCATGATGCAATTAGCCGCATTGTCGGGTTCATTGATGTTAGTTGCCGTGATCTGGCTAGTAAGAACCGATTTATTGGGCGATTGGCAACAAACGCTTCCGCCTGATGCACCGAATGTATTTGCGATGAACATTGCGCCTTATGAGCAACAAGAATACTTACAAGCATTAGATAATGAAAAGCTAGATAGGTCGGATGGTTATCCAATTATTCGTGGGCGTTTAACTGAAATTAACGGTGAAAGTACTAAAGAGAAAATGAAAGGCGAAGGCCAAGGATCAGATGCATTACGTCGTGAAATAAACTTTACTTGGCGTAATGAATTACCGGTTCATAATCAAGTCACAGCAGGTACATGGACGAAAGAAAATGGAGTATCTGTTGAGCAAGACGTTGCTAATGATTTAGATATTAAAATTGGCGATACGTTGAGTTTTTCGGTAAACAGCCAACTCTTTTCTGCTGAGGTGAACTCTATTCGTGTTGTGGATTGGCAGAGCATGAAACCGAACTTCTATTTTATCTTTACGCCTGATGTGATTGCTGATTTACCTGCCACTTGGTTAGTGAGCTTTAAAGTCGATGACAACGAAAATACACTATTGAATCAATTAGCCCGTGATTATCCAACCGTGAGTTTGTTGGATTTTAGAACCATGGGTGGAAAAATCCAAGCGATGCTTGCTCAAATCACGTGGTCATTGAGCGTTTTAGCTGGTTTAGGCGTGGTGAGTGGCGTGTTGTTGATATTCACTTTACTGCGTTTAAGTCTGTATCAGCGTCAACGTGAAATTACCCTTTATCGAACCCTTGGAGCAAGCCGTCAGCGTATTAGCCAGACATTATGGAGTGAATACGGGGTCATGGCATTAGCCGCAGGCTTTGTTGCGGTAATGGGCGCAGAGGCAATCGTATTTAGCTTAGTGAAATGGGGCTTTAAACTTGAGCCAACATTGCACATAGGTATGTGGATTGTGTTGCCATTACTCGCCATGATGATTGTATTTATGAGTTTGGTCAGTGTGATAAAACAGTTACTAAAACCGTTAAAGTGAGTATTTATTTCAAGCTATCATATTCAGGTTTTAATTTATATTAAAGCCTGAATCTATTATTTTATTATGTTTGATTTTTTAAGTTAATCTTTAAATTAATATATACGTAACACCTATCATGTTAATTAAGGCGTTAATGGTTGTGTATTTATTGGTTACAGTAATGTTTTTGTGATAAATTAAAAATAAATCTAGGGGTTGATATAACTAAAAACTAGGCGTAATCTCTAAATGGATGTTTATTAAACCTACTATATATTTATAACTTTTTTTAAGTTAATAATAAAATAAAGTTACAAATATTAATGTAGTTTAAATTTCCATTGGTCTAATTACATTAAAGGTATTTAATTATGAAAAAGAGACATTTTCTATTTACACTAATATTATCTTGTTCATCAACTTTTGCATTGGCTAACGATCAAGCAGCGAATTATCAAGATGAGTTTTCAAAACCTGTTGATGGGATAAATACGGTAGAGTCAGTATTGAATGCCAGTACTGTTCTTGATGATACGCCAATCTTACTTACAGGGTATTTAGTGGAGCCTTTAGGAAAAGAAGTCTATGTATTTAAAGATGACACCGGAACATTAAATGTCAAAATTGATGGTGATAAAATGCCAACCTTACAAGTGAAACCAAACGACAAAGTGACGCTTAAAGGCGAGATAAATAAAGAACAGAATTACATTATTTATGTAGATAGCATTGCTGTTGATTAATAAAAATATGGGCTATTATGGTATTGAAACATATTAGTCCTGTGAGTATGAGAGGCAATACATTACACTGCCTCTCTTGCTTATTTAAAGGATTATTATGAAAACTTTATTTTTAACACTAGCCCTGACTTTTTCTGCGGGCGTTGCTGCCAATACAACGACTGAACCAACGAATATGATTGATGACCAATCAACGGTTGTAAGCACACCTGTTGATATGAAAGCCGTCATGAAAGAGATGAGATTAGAGTATAAGTTAGGTGAGCGAGCGACCTCTATTGAGGAGATGGCTAAAGCCGTTTCTAAATTAGAAGCGTTGATCAAACAGTTAAAGCAAGGCGAATATACCCCAGAAAAACAAGCGATGTACCAAGAAGGGTTTAATAAGTTATCGGCTTCTGTTGCGTTAGTTAAAACAGAGTTAGATGCGGGTGATTTAGAGAAAGCACAAGCGGCACTTGAGCAAGTTGATGAGCTGCGAGTTGAGTATCACAAAAAGCGTAACCCAAGCATTTGGAGTAAGATATTTGGGTAGAAAAGCACTCTTGTGAGTAAAAAAATGGAGCTAATCAGCTCCATTTTTGTTATTTACTATTCTGCGAGATAGAGCGACTAACTATTATACATCTTATCGAAATTCTTCTGATTCCAACCAACCATCACTTGATCACCAATCTTAAGAACAGGGATAGAACGAGCACCCATAGCTTGTAATTCCTTGCGCCCTCGTTGCATTTTTGCATTGGTCAATCTATATGCAATTTTTTTAGAATCAAGGTAACGCTGCGCATCTTTGCAATGCGGGCATTTGTCGGCGACATATAAAACAATGCGTTTCATTATAATCTCTCAGTTAAATCTAGTGATATAGGAAGCGTAGCTTACACAAATAGGTATGGGAAGAGTTTACGTCGCTCTTCTGCTGTTAACGCTTCTACTCGTGCAATGTTTGTATCTGGAATAGCTTCAGGGTTAGGGTAGTGTTTTAATACCTTTTCCATGCTCTCTTCACGAATAAGGTGAAGAACTGGATATGGAGAGCGATTTGTTAAATTCTCATCATCTTCAGGTTCAGCACCGCCAAAGCAGTAATCAGGGTGGAAAGTGGCAATTTGGTAAATACCTTCCCATTCTTGTTGTTTGATAAGCGCATCAACCCAATCTAAGAAGAAGTTATAATCCATAAAATCTTGCAACATATTAGGGATAGCAACTAGGGTTGTTTCTAATTCTTCAGCAGTTTTAGAATCTAAGTTCATCAGTTCTTGCAGAATATCTTCAAGCAAGACCTCTTCTGTTGTGGCCTCAGATACAAAAATTTTGATTTGTTTATTACGGTTTGGTTTTGCGGCAAAAGGACAAAGATTAAGGCCGATAACCACATCTTCCAACCATTGTTGAACGTCTTGCTCGATTTTTTGAATACTCATATCTGACTTATTACTACTCTTGTTATTTTCAGCAAGAATAACAGATTATTCATTTATTTTCTGTAATTAGAAAGACTAAAATTTATCTACATAAATCGAAAATAAGGAGTTCCAATTGAGGTTTGATTGAATAAACCTTCCTCAAATTTATCTGCAGTGATTGGTTTAGAATATAGGTAACCTTGAATTGAGTCGACACCTTCAAGCGTCACAAATCGTTCTTGATTATGATTTTCAATACCTTCAACAACCACTTTTAGCTTCAGTTTTTTAGCAATATTAATCATCGCACACACAATATTTTGATCGTTAGCGCAATATTCAACATTTTCAATGAAACTCTTGTCAATCTTGAGTGTATCAAAAGGGTATTTTTTAAGGTATTGAAATGAGGCATAACCTGTCCCAAAATCATCAAGTGCGATAGATACACCCATATTATGAAGTTGAGTTAATGTCTCAATAGCCAAAGCTTCGTCGGCAATTAATCCGCTTTCCGTGACTTCTAATTCAAGGTTTTTAGGTGGTAATTTATAAAGGTTTAATAATTGTTTAACGTGTTGTACAAAATGGGGATCTTTTAGTTGAACGGCAGAAATGTTCACTGCGGTTACTAAATTTGGAGAATGCAAAACCCATTCTGAAGTTTGTTGAATCGCGTTTCTTAATGCAAAGTTACCGAGCTCATAAATGAGGCCATTTCGTTCAGCAAGTTGAATTAATACTTCATTAGAAATGGCCCCTAATTGAGGATGATTCCAACGTAATAAGGCCTCACTACCTACCCAACGTTTTGTATAGGGACACACTTTTGGCTGGTAGCTCAAAAAGAGATCATTATTACGTACTGCTTCTAGCAGATAGGTTTCAATTTTATGCTCAGATAAACTTGATTTAATAGGCAAAGAACGGTCTGAAATAGTAAATGTTTTACCTAAACTTTGGCATTCAATAACCGTATTGTAGGCACATTTAAGCAAGTCGTTTCTAGACGTATTCTCTTTAGAGTGAACCGCACCGATATAACTTTGTAAATGTATTTTAGCCTCATTATTTGAAAAGCAAGCTTTACCAATTTCGGACAGATGTTGACAAAGTTTCGGTAACTTTTTTTTATCTGCATGGATAATTAACAGAATGTCTGAAGAGTCCAAACGGCCAGTGACTGAGGTGTCTGTTATCTTGGTTAATTTAGAACGATATTCTGTCAATAAGTGATCAAATGTAGAGTGCCCATGCTCTTGTTGTATCGTTCTGCTGTTAGCAAAGTGGATATGTAATAAAACAAATTTTTGATTACTGTTAATGAGTTTATCTATATGGCGGTATAAAGCGAAAGCATTAAGAAAACCAGTCCCAATATCATGATTTTTATGGTATTTAACTTTTTGCTCAGCCGCTCGTCGGCAATCAATTTCATTCGCAAGTTGGCTATTTATTTCATTGATGCGTTTATTGTTCTCTGTAATTTCTAGTTGCAGTTTCTTATGGTTATGCAGAAGCTCAGTATGTTGGAATAAAATATTGAGCTGAGCTTCAATGGATTTTTGATAGGTTTCTAATAAATGTTGATGCGTAGGTGCAAATGTATTTTCTTTGCTATCAAGGATGCAGATGGTGCCAAAAGGGGTATTGTCAGGCCAAAAAAGCGGCAAACCGCAATACGCAATCATATTTAATGCTAAATCAGGGTTATTAGCCCAATTAGGGTCGTTAAGTGCATTAGGAACGATCAGTTTTTGTCTGTGTTCCAAAACATGTTTGCAGTATAAGTTTTGATGTAATGCTTCTTTATCACCGACTGAATATGGGTTCTCTAACGACGCATTGGCTGCGAATACTTCAATTTCCTGTTCATGAATACGCATAACAAGAGCAACAGGTACCTGAGCAAGTTCAGCAAGAACATTTAGCATGGTTTGCCAATCTTGCTGAATTTTTTCAGGAATAATAATCGAAGACGTTAAAGGCTTCTGCATTGTCTAAGGTACCTAGCAACCAGTAAATAATATAGTGTTCATATTATCAGCTAACGATAGGCTCTGTAGGTCTCATTTTTAATACTGTGATCTCTTACATTTATTGTCATTCTTAATTGATGTGATTATTCAGCCAACTTAACATCATTGACCACGAGCAAAAAACATCACTTTTACAGTCATTAGTAGGATATACATGTCTGATTTTATCCAACTGGAAATTGAGCTAAGAGAAAGTGCATAGCTATGATCAAATCCCACTTTAGATCGTACATCTTCTATGCACGTATCATAGCCCTGGTTTACTTGGGCAAGCCCTGTAATTCCAGGTAAAACGCCATAGGTACGTTCACTAAAATAAGGGATTTCTTGCTCAAGTTTATTATAAAATGTCGGTCTTTCAGGTCTTGGTCCCACAAGAGACATATCACCATTCAGTACATTAAAGAATTGTGGTAATTCATCTAAGCGTGTTTTTCTTAAAAATTTACCAACGAGAGTTACTCTTGCGTCCCCTTTAGTTGCTAATGTTGCTCCTGTTACTACTTCGGCATCCTGGACCATGCTTCTGAATTTAATCATTTCAAACACATCCACTTGGTCTGGCATTGCTTTGCCAACTCGTAATTGGCGGTAAAATACGGGGCCTTTTGAATTGAGTTTGATAGCCAAGGCAATAAAAGGAAATAAAGGAAGAGTAAGTAATAATCCAATCAGCGATAAACTCACATCAAAAATGCGTTTAGCGCGAATAATCGGTTGGTTAACTGTGTAATAAGAATCCATCATGATCAGCTCCTTTTATTATTTGCGTACACGAGTCCAAGAAGATTTTGGTTTATTGAACAGATAGTTAAGACCGCCAAGCAAATTAGCAGTATGGCCAATGACAAAATAAGTTAAGGTTTGGCAATATTTATTGGAGAAAATACGAGGGAATATAAAGCCCATAAGAGCGATACCATACCCAAGAGTTTGCCCAATAAATGCGATAAAAAATAGTGGATTAGATAATAGCAAGACTGAACCAATATAGGCTGATACCATAAAGTAGGGCATGGTAAATCGAAGCCCTTTGCCTGAGAAAAAGGTAAAGGCAGTTCCCTTATATTTTGGGCTAAGTAAAGGAAATAGACGCAATAGTTGTTGAAAATTGCCTGCTGATATTCTTAGTCGTCGCGCAAAGTCTTCTTCTTGCATTACATGCTCAAGTTCTAATGCTCGAATACTCGGTTCGTAAATCGCACGGTAACCTTGTTCTACGATTTTCATTGGTAAAATAAAGTCATCATTAATCGTATCGTCATCTAAAGTGACAAATAATTCAGATCTAAAGAGATAAAATGCGCCGTGTGATCCTAGACTTGAGCCTAGTGTCGCCTCTTGTTGTTTAATTCTGGTTTGGTATTCCCAATAATTCTTTTCGCCTTCAGAACTTGGAACCAGTAAATGATAGGTTGGGTTAACCACACCAACGTTTGGGTTTTCAAAGTGTGTTGCTGCAATTAATAGTGCGTCGTAAGAGAGTAGTGCAGAAACATCACTGAGCGCAATAATATCGCTACTGTATTGAGGAATTAATTGGTTAAGTAATGCCACTTTTCCTTGGTTATTTTCAAATGATAATATTTCGATATGCACATCCGAACAAATAGCCTCCTGTATCGTATTTTGAGCAATGGATACCGTATTATCTGTACAGCCATCACAAGCAATAATAATGGTGAGTTTGCTAGATGGGTAATCAATACATGCGACGTTTCTAATTTTATCAGCTATCCATTCTTGTTCATTATAAGCAGGAATAATCATAGTCATTGTTGGCAATATGCGATCTTTATTCGATTGATGAAACCCTCTTGGTGTTATTTTTACACCGTCCTGTGGGTGCTTTTTTGAAAACCAATATAAGAATACTGGATACAAAGCATGATGATATATAACAGCAATAATACTGATAGAGGTTACGATGATAAGAAAGTTATTCATATAGTCGCTCCTGGAAAGTAAAGGGCTTCATACGCACTTGCCATAGATTTTGCATTGTTATGTTTGAGAATAAATTCTCGTGGGCTGCCCTGGAAAGCTCTTTTGGTTATATCATTGATAGCGCAAGTTAAAGTTATAGGTAAATTACTGTTTACTAATTGGCTATGTTGGGGGCATAGAGTTTCAGATACTCCACCGACATTATTGGCCACACAAGGAATACCACAGGATTGCGCTTCTAAGGTTGACAGTGGAAAGCCTTCGTTATTTGAAGGTAGGCAAAATAGGTCTAATGCTTGATAGAAGGTTGGCATATGGTCTATATGACCAAGAAAATGAACTCTGTCTTCTAGTTTGTACTGTATGACTAAATTGTGTAAATATTCTTTCTCCCCTCCTGAGCCAGCAAGAAGTAAATGATATTTTTTATCAAGAAAAGCCATAGCCTCAATGAGGTTTGATTGCCCTTTAATTAATTCTAGGCGAGCAGCATTACCCACAACAATAGCGTTACTTGGTAGGTATACACCTAGTGCTTTCCGTGCTTCTATTTTATTTCCAATATTGAATTTATAAGGGTCAATTCCGTTTTTTATCGTATAAATAGGGTAGCTTTGGAAGACAGTGTTTAAGGTTTTTTTTACAAAATCAGCATCAGCGACCAATGTCGGTTTCGACAAAAAGAGAATTAGCTTTTGTATGTAACGATCTTTTTTTTCATTTAAATGCCAAGCATCATGTTCTGTATGAATATGTTGAACTTTAGTACTTAGTTTCGCTGCCAAGCCAGAATATAGCATAGGGCCAATATGGTGAGAATGGACTACATCGACATTATATCGAGTAAAAATACGGACGAGTTGTTTTATTACTTTTACTGATATACCTGGAGCTTTATCTAAACAGATTATCTGCTCTTGATATTGAACCAATCTTGGCCAGCGTTTAATTGTGCTAAGGAGTTCACCTTCTAAGCTCACTACCATAATGCGGTAATTTGGATTAGTAAATGCCAACATATCTAACACCATAGTTTCTAGCCCTCCAGGGGAAAGATGCTGAACAACATGAATAATTGTTTTCATAGTAAGCTCCTTATTCTTATTTGTTTTAATAGAACTGCAGAGTTTGTGCCATAAAGTTTAGTGTTAATTTTCAATCTGTTATGTGTTTATTTTTATTGATTTGCAAATTGAGAATGAATATAGAAATCGTTTTGATGAAATTATAATTAATTTGAAAATGGACGTGACGTATAGTTGCTATTGAGTGTCGGCTGTTTATCTTTGAATAGGTGAAAGCATTTAACGGGTTGAGGTGGAATACGACTTAAGACAGGCGCATCACTTAACTTCTGTATTTCATCTCTTCTTCGTATTGTGGTATCACATAGTTCAGCAATAACGGCCATTCCTATGCCAAGGCCAATACCTCCAATTAACCCAGCAATAGCAAAGAGAATATTGGATAAATTTGACGGGCTATTTGGTGTGTAGGGCCTATCTATTATTTTTACTCGTTTTTCTTGCTCAAAGACACCAAGAGAGTGAGTTAATTTCGCCATTTCAAATCGCTCTACTAAGTCATTGTATAGCTCTCGCTTTAAGACTAAGTCTCGTTGCAGTTGGTATAACTCTTTTTCATTCTCACCAAATTGCGATGCTTGTACTTCCATATCCTTGATCATGCTTTCGAGAATTCGCGTTTCTTCGCTTAAGGCGTCGACTTTACTAGTGGCCTTTTGTAGTTCCTCAAGTTGAGAGAGCAAAATAGGTGGCGCTTTGGCAAGAGCTTCAACACTATTGCTGCTGGCAATATCCCACAGTTGCTCACTACTTAATCCTGGTTGAGTTTGAGAGAGCAGACGAGTTCGTTCTTCTTCTAGTCGATTCAGGTTTCTTAATTTGCCCTGAACTTTACTGTGCTGAGGGGTGTATTTGGCTTGAAGTAGGGTTAACTCTCCACGAATTCGAATGATTTGTTCTTCTATTTTACCTATAACTGGATTAGTTTTTGATAATTGTAAGTCAATAGACCCTAAGCGTTTTTTAGCACCAGCAAGCTCTGCCTGACGCTCATATAAGCGTTGTTTGAGTTTGGTTAAGCGATCTAAACTGGTAATTTGCATTTCAGGAAGAATCGTATTTTCACGGCTTTTAAATTCCGCTAGTCTTCCTTCTGCAAGGTCCAATTCTGCGCGGCGTTGATCTATATTGTCTGATAGGAATTGACTTGAATCTGTCATAGATGATCGCTCTGGCGCCAATAATTGTTCAGTAAAATGACGGCTCACGGCTTCTAAGGTCTCTTTCATACCTTCAGGTTGGTTAGATTGGTAATCAATACGAAATAAATCTTTCCCCACCATGTTGACCGATAAACTATCAGATAAGCGAGCAATGGCATTATCAATGGCTTGAGGTGACATTGATTCATGCACATAACCTCTTTCTTTAGCGACGAGTCCTAAAATATGTCGACTGTGCAATAAGGTTTGTAGTGAGCTTAAACGTTCTTTTAGCATGGTTGATACCGCTAAATCCTCAAGAAAAGGGTTCATTTTTGCAGTTTCTTGAATAAGCATACTGGTATGAGAGTCGTAATATTTTGGTGCCAATTTACCAATCACTAATCCGATAAGTGGCATCAGTAAAATAGGAATAGCGATCAGATAGCGACGACGCCATGCTGATTCAAACATAATAAGAAAACGTTGGCTTAATGTGATCATAATGCCTCCAACCAAGCCTCAAGTTGCTTAGCTTTTGCTTGCCATGTATGTGACTTGATGAGCTGAGCTTGCTGCTGTATTTGTTTGCTACGTACCTCTGTATTGTATTTTAACCATTCTTGCTGAATTGAATTTAATGCTAAGTTGAATTCAGTTACTGAATTTACAGTGTGAATCGCTGATTTATATGGGCGTAACGCCGGAAAATCAGTACTGATAATGGGGGTTCCTGTTGCTAGATATTCCAAAAGTTTAAGTGGATTACAGGCCCTTATTTGTTCGTTATCAATAAATGGCAATAGACTTACTTGCCAATGCTGACTATAACGTGGCAATTGGCTATGAGGTTTTGATCCCATAAGATGTACATTTTCACGTGGTGTTATTGGGTTATAAGCTAATTCATTTTGTCCAATAAAAACAAAGTGCCAATCTGGATTGATTTCAGTGATTTGATTAATTAGCGCATAGTCGATCCATTTGGATAAACTGCCATAAAATCCCGCAATGGGCCTGCCATCTTTAGGTAAATCTTTTGCTCTAAAAACGGGTTGGTTAAATAGAGTAAAATCGACACCATGAGGTAAGAATTGTACTTTTTCTTCAGGAAATTTATGGCATAGCGTTGGGCTCGCCGCGAGAATTAGGTCTGATTTTTGTATGAGTTTTTGTTCATGTTGAAGAACAATGTCATGATCAACACCAGCCAATGCACCAAAATCATCTCCGCAGTAATACACAATGCCTGACTCTCCTAAACTGCCACAAACATCCGCAACAGTAGGAAGAGAGGTCCATAAGATTGGACGGTGAAGCTGGGCTTTTTTTATGATTGGTTTTAATTGCTGAACAATTAGCTGCTTGGCTACCCAACGCGTAAACTTTCCTTTTGGTGCTGGAATTGTTTTTAAATTCACGGTTTGAAAAGGGGCCGATTGATTTTCTTCTTTGATGTCTGTGGTGGTTTTTGTCAGTTTAGTCCACACACGTTTAATATCATGTAAAGACCAATTAGGTTGACGCAACCCAATGGAGTTTATCCAAATCACTTTACGAGTGAAGGATAATTGTTTAATTAAATGTTGGGTACTAGAGGGTAAACCACCCCAATCTTCGCCAAAAACGATAAGATCACGCTTCATAATTAACTTCCTCTTTGCTAGTACTTGAGGTTGTTTTTGAGGAGCTTATATCTAGAGGTTTAATGACTTTTGCAGGGTTTCCTCCAGCTAATACAAAGGGGGGCAGACTTTTGGTTACCACGCTGCCAGAGGCAACAATGGTGCCTTCACCCACCGTCACATTACCAATAATACTGACACGAGAACCAAGCCATACGTCTTTTTCTAAAATAATGTCCCCGACTTGGCTGTCTAAATCGGCTTTACCACGTGCTCGTTCTGTAGGATCAATTGGGTGTCCGGGGTAGCCACAAAGGAAGCCTTGCCCCGCAATACGCACGTTATCGCCAATAACCACTTTATTGCCAACCGCAATGGTGGTTTGCCAGCAAATATCGACATTATCGCCTACGGTGAGAGTGGGGTTAGCAGAGTTTGTGCGACCGCTAAAGGTAGTTTGCCCAGAGATGCGACAATCATTACCTATGGTCATAGCCAGTGGACCGCTAAAAAAGGGTAAGCCGCCGTATAGCAGTGTGCGTTTACCATAGCTATTTAATCGCCCTTTAAATGCAGGAACATAAAATACAAGATGGGTAAAAGCTTGCCATTGAGTAATGATGGTTTTATGTAGCCCATAAAAGAGCTTATTAAGTATTTGAGGCGTTGGTAGCTCAAAGTGACGAATGGCTTTAGCAATGTGAAATAGCGTTGTTGCTAATGGACTCTCACCATTTTTTAGCCATTTCTTTAGACGATAGACAGATAATGTACTCATAATGGCATTCCTTTTTTGATAACTCTTATAAAGAGTGTTTCATGGATTGTGCCAATTATTTTCTGATTGTTTTTCAGTGTGTTATAGGTCTGTATTTTTAATTTACTGGTTTTTCTCATTTTGAGAATCGTTTTGAATTTCGCTTTCTCTCGTATCTATCTCTATTTTATTGAGCGCAATCTCACTGGTTTTAGTCACAGCAACCACTAAGGCGGCTAAAATATAAATCGGCCAATTAAAACCTTGGGTTAAAAAAGTGCCTGATACAATAGTTCCAATTAAGCCTGCAAATATAGCTTGAGCACTGGCGTAAATGGCGGGGTTGATTTTATCTTGTACTGCTTTTACTGATTGTAATGTTCGATTGGCACTTTTGATTAGAACGACGATTAAAGCAATAAAAACGCTGAGCCCAAGAAAACCTGTTTCAGCGAGTACTCCAAACCAAGTACTATGAACCGCATGATTTAACCCATCCCAATGAGGGCTGTAATAAAAGTAATTGGAATAGAAATTATCTAAACCTACGCCAGTGATAGGGTTGCTCACCGCCATTTTAAAAGCGGCTTCCCATGCGTATAAACGTCCCATTGCAGATGCATCAACCCCTGCTTCTGCTGCACCTCCAGATGCTCTATCTGAGATCCCAGCAACCACAAATAAAATCCCACCAGCAATTATAGCTATCGTCATTAATAGCACTTTTGATTTGATTCTTTGTAATCCATAGATCCCAAAGACAGCGATCATGCCTAGTAATCCACCTCGACTTTGCGTGGCTATGATGGCCCAAAAGAGAATAGGGATAGCGATAAAGCCGATCATACGTTGACGCCAAGACAACTGATGAGTCACTAATAAACCAACAGCAAATGAGGTAGGGAACATCAATACAAGAGCAAGATCATTAGGGTCACCAAGCATAGAGCCCAGTTCTCGACCTATGGTAACTCGGGTTTCTTCTACTAAGCCAATACCTCCTAATTTGTTTTGAATGGCGACAATACCAACTAATACACCTGCAATGGTGATGGCTTTGAGAGTAAAGGCAAGCTGCTGAGGGCTACGCACTAATACAGCGATAGCGAATGTCATTAAAATGATTTTCCAGTAAATGTTTTTGAAATACTCAATAGCAATAGGGCGATTACCCGCTAACACAATACCAAGAATAACGAGCAGTAAAAAACAGCTTAATAAGGTAAATTCTCGGCACCAAAACAGCTTTATTTGTTTAGTTATTCCCACTTGCCAGCCTAAAGCGGCCAAAGAACCTAATGATAATAATAGAGGAATTTTTAAGTTATAAAGTTGAGGAAAGACTTCGTGAATACGGAAAAAAGAAAAAATCACAAAGAACAGTACCATTAAGAAGGGACGATTAAGTGTATAAAGCACAGCAAGAGGAAGAATCCCCAAAACAACCACAAGTGCAGGGTGAGGAAATAAGCGCCATAATACTCCGGCAAATAGCGAACAGATGATTGCTGTAAACCATTGCAACGGTTTTGATTGAAGTGGCGCGTTATTCGTATTCATAGGCATTTCTCACCTTGCTCATTTTTAGGCAGAGTAATTAATTGTAATTGCGAAGCAAAAATAACCACTGAGGTGGTGCAGAGTGCCGCCATCATTAGCTGAATACCAACAGAGAACGAAGAAAGACTTAGCGCAATGGACACACTGGTAATTAGTAATAGCACGCTTAATTTTCCCAACGAGTAAGGTAATGGGTGAGCGCTCTGAGAGAGTATAAAGGTGAGTATTACGCGCATCGTTTGAGCTAAGATTAGAGATATAATGACGCCACTCATGCCATAAATAGGTGTAAGAACTAGAATAGCAATCATGCCAAGACCTGTAGCTAAAGTATTAATCCATAATAATTTTTTAGTCTGTTTCTCTGCTAATGCACCAAGGTTGATTAATTCGTTTAATTCCTTAATTGCTGAAACGATGATCAAGGCAACAGCGATGTTTTTAGCTTGTTGATAGCTTTCTGGCATTAACCACTCAATTAATACTGGAGCCAAGTAGCAAACTAAAACGGTTAATCCGCACAGCAACACAAGGCTGCTTTGGGTCATTTTAGCTGTGATTTTTTCTCCACGTGATTGCAAATAATCAAAACGTTTAGGCATCCACCACATACAAAATGGCTGCATTAATAAGGTTAATGCTAAGGCAAATTTGAGGGCAACAGCATACAGAGCAAGATCAGAAAAGCTTGTGTTCTCAGCTAATATCCATCGTTCAAATCCATTTAATCCAAAAGCGACTAAGCCACTGGCCATTAGAGGTAAGCAGTAAGGAATACAAAGAGCTGCCATTTCTTTGTTAAATAGATAACCTGTGCCACGCACTTTTTTGTTCTGTTTGCTTTGTAGATAGACAAGCACAACGACTTGCAGAGCAGCACTGATAAAACCAGCGAATAGAATAGCAGTAACGCCATAACCTTGATAAAGCACAATTACGGTTAATGCAGCTTGAAGCAAAGCGCGGCCAGTGGTTAAGTAAAAGAACAGTTTGGCTTTTTCTCGCATTCTAAATGAAGCAAGTACAACGGCAACCATGCCTTCAAAAGCCAGAGGCATTAATAGTAGTTCTAACTCAATAGTGTCGGCGTATTCTGGTTTCCATTCACTGATAAAGGGGCTAAATAACCAAATGATAGGTAAAGCAATTGCACCGACAATCATAGTAAGGGTAAATATTTCACCTGTGATCCGTCGTTTTTGATGTGGATCTTGCTCTGCACCAGCAAAGCGATACAGTGCTTCATGTAGCGATAATCCTAAAATTACGCTTAATATCATTGCAAAGGTTGATAATAACTCTAAGCGTCCTAGCTCATGTTGAGATATGTGATTAGCAATATAAGGCAGCATAAAAAGAGATACCCCTTTCATTAATACAATGCTGCTGCCATAAAGTGCCATGTTCTTTAATGCGGGTGATAAAGAAAGTAATTTCATTGTTTCACCTCATTTAAAGCCAGTGAGGTAATCGAGCGTTTTTCCATGGCTAATTTAATTGGTAAATAGCACTTTTCTGCTTGATAGCCTTGAGATAGGTGTGCACCTGATTGACCTAATTGTGTAATGAGATTTAGATTACCATTTGCTATTGATAGCTGATGCTGTAAGGAGCTCATGTCATTAGGTTTGTATTTAAGGCAATTTTTATTGTGAGTTAATATTAAATCCCAAAACGCACCATCAGAAGGAATTACCACACACATCCCAGCCATAAGCGCCTCTAAAATTGAAAGTCCAAAAGGTTCTTGATGACTGGTCGAAACAAATATATTGGCCTCAGAGCGTAAGGTGTCTAAGTTTTCTGGTTGGTGATGCCAAGTTATTCCTTCTATGTGTCTTGGTGCTTGAGTTGTCGGTAGTGCGTTGTTTTCAGGAATTAAATAACAAATAGTGGTTGGAGCGCGCAGTTCAAGGTTTGTGGCTTCTATCGTGTCTAATAGCAAATCTAACCCTTTCCATTTTAAAAGGGATGCGGCCCAAAATAGCTGTGGTGATTGATACTGGCATGGTGTAGGACGGTTTTTCTCACTTATCCCATTCACAAAGGGCTCAAAGTGATGGGTCGCCAGTAATTGTTCTTGTTTTTCTATTTGGACTGATGCGATCTCTTTTCGCCATACCTGCTTAAGTGCAGCAAGCAAAGAGGGATAAGCACTCTGAAGATAAAAAACGTGTTCAGCATGACAAAGGCATAACCCAATGGAGCGAGATAACCCTACCGGGCCATGAATAAGTTGCGTAATTTGATAGCCAAAAAACCACTTCATCATGTAAATAGGCATATCAATACCAGGGCCAGACGCACCAACAGCAACATCAATTTTTCCATAAAATAACCGGATGTAGAGTAACCACAAACAGAAATACAACTGTCGGAACCAGTAGCTTTTTCCATATTCAGAAATCGGTAACCAGTTAGGGTGAGACATCTTAATGATGTTTACGCTTCTTAATAACCAAGATCTTGGATTTGCTGTTAGTACCGTGATCTTATTATTTTTACGATTCAGTAAATCTAGCATCTCACGGGTGGCGATTTTTGAACCACCGGTATAAGTAATTGGGTCAAGGACTAAAATATGATTCGATGTATTCATGATTTATCTCCTTGTTTAGGAAGAACTTTAGGACTTGAATTTGAATAAAAAACCTTATTAAACAGTACCTTATTAATTAACAGGTTAGAGATGTAAGCTAGATTTGAGAATACAGGGTGAAGCGCTTGTGTTAATGGGCGTGCATAGGGGGTAGTTGCTGTTGTGCTTAGTTGTTCTTCATACACAGCTTCAAATTGTTTGGTGTATTGTGAGAGAGAAAAATAGCGGTAAACGGTTTCTTTTCCTTTTCTGCCCATTTGTTCAGCAAGGTGAGGGTTATGAATAAACACCATAATCGCTTTAGCAAAAGAATCACTGTCTTCTGGTTGGGTTAGTAACCCTGTTTCATAGTGGCTGATTACCTCTGGAATGCCACCAACCATAGGTGCAATAACGGGTAATTGAGCTAATGAGGCTTCCACTAATGCTAAGCCAAAAGCTTCATCTCGTGCCCCACTTATGTAGGCGTTAATGTTACTTTTTAATAGGCCGACTACATTGCATTGTTCCCCTAAGAAATGCACATTGTGGCTTAAATTCAGTTGTTCTGCTTGATGTTCAAGTTGGACTCTTTCTTCCCCTTCGCCAATAATAACGAGATGAATATTAAGCATGACAGCATCAATTTTATTTAGGCTTTCTATAATTAAATCAACGCCTTTTCTATGAATTAGTGACCCTGAAGTTGCAAGCACAAAGGCACTCTTATCAATATTTAATTGGTCACGTAATAATGTGGGTTGTTGAGTATTTAGCTTGTTGGTATTTATGCCATTTGGGATTGTCGTTATTCCATTTTTATCATAGCCATCTTGTAATAAACTCTGACCAATCGCATCGCTTACGGTTACTAATTTAGGGCTAAGATGAATGCCTAAACTTAGACGATCACGTAATGGATATTGAGTATGAAGGTGGGTAACTAATGGCGTTTTAGTATGACGAGCGACCATATTCATCCACTGACATGGAGCTGCGCTATTACAGTGAATTAAGTCGACCTGATGGTACTTTATTATCTCTTTTCCTTGTTGGTAGAAATCGTGCCAATTTAAGAAAGAGAAACGAGGGGCTTGCCATCCAAGTAATAAAGTAAAGGGAGTTACATAACTCGCACTTAATTGCTTTTCAACCTGATCAACAAGGCGCTGTTGGTTGCACCATAAAATGCAGTTATATTTTTGGTGATTAATGCTTTTAATTAGATTGATTAAGCAGACTTCAGAACCACGGATCCAATCATCACCATAATGAACAAACAGTAAGGTTGTTTTTGTTGTATTTTCCATAGCACACCTTCCTCGCATTCTCTCTGATATAAGAGATAGAGCAAGGGCAGTGCCAGATTGTAATTGTTTTTATTTTATTGATTTTTAAAGGGAATTATTATGTGTATAGATCAGTTTTCTCAAATTGAGAATGTGGTTTTTTAAATTGGGAATCAGAGAGATAAAAAATACCAAAAAAAATAACGTTAACAATAGAATAATAAAATCAATGAGTTACAGGTTGGTTGGGAAAGTAGGTTAAAAAGTAATATTTAAGCTATCTGCTTGTTGTAACTTATTTTTATGCTGATATTCTACTGTTTACTGCCGTACAGGCAGCTTAGAAAATCGGAATAACAGCAATTATATTAATTTTATTGTTTACTGCCGTACAGGCAGCTTAGAAAAAATAAATACAAAGATAATCGCATTGACAATAGTTTACTGCCGTACAGGCAGCTTAGAAATCAGTATGGTGCAACCCGCCATATAGCGATATGTTTACTGCCGTACAGGCAGCTTAGAAAAGCAAGACGAAGAAGAAAAAACAGAATAAGAAGTTTACTGCCGTACAGGCAGCTTAGAAAACAGTCAAAGATAAACCCACGACCCAAGAATCGTTTACTGCCGTACAGGCAGCTTAGAAAAAGCCGCCACCTGCTACGACAAAAAATATCATGTTTACTGCCGTACAGGCAGCTTAGAAAAACAACAGTTTACCACGTTGGAGAAGATGACTGTTTACTGCCGTACAGGCAGCTTAGAAATGTTAACTGGATAGCTGAGGCTATTGCTGATTGTTTACTGCCGTACAGGCAGCTTAGAAAATCAAAAGAAAATAAAAAAAGATGTAAATCTTGTTTACTGCCGTACAGGCAGCTTAGAAAATCTAAGTTTGATGCTAATCCATTTTTTCAAGGTTTACTGCCGTACAGGCAGCTTAGAAAAGAAAGGTTGATGGAGATTGGTACTGCTGCGCGTTTACTGCCGTACAGGCAGCTTAGAAACACCGCCATTGGAGGGGATAAAAACTCGTAAAGTTTACTGCCGTACAGGCAGCTTAGAAATCGCGCAGCTCGTCAAAAATAACAAAGTGCCGGTTTACTGCCGTACAGGCAGCTTAGAAAAAGCAAGTCCAATCCGTCTAGTTGCTCCGTCCGTTTACTGCCGTACAGGCAGCTTAGAAAATTGACGATTTTCACGAAATGTTTGGCCGTGAGTTTACTGCCGTGCAGGCAGCTTAGAAATAGACCGTAAAGCAATACCTAAGTCTGACCCAGTTTACTGCCGTACAGGCAGCTTAGAAAACAAAGCATCCACGGTTCAGTTCTTACAACCCGTTTACTGCCGTACAGGCAGCTTAGAAAACCGCCTCTTCAAATTGACTGACACATTCGTAGTTTACTGCCGTACAGGCAGCTTAGAAATTTACTATGTTTCGGCGGCGAACCGCTAATACGTTTACTGCCGTACAGGCAGCTTAGAAAATTAAAAATTATCTCTAATCAATTTCCAAATGGTTTACTGCCGTACAGGCAGCTTAGAAAACCACTCTTTTTAAAGCTAATCCTGGCAAACCGTTTACTACCGCACAGGTAGAATAATTGATTAAAATAACGAGATAACCATCATAAAATATCGATAAATATACTATTTTATTTATGAAATAGTATTATAGTAACTCTTTGTTTAATATTAACTTTATTGATAAGGCTGTTAATAGTGGAGCAACTCTCTCGTTTATCAATTATTCATAAATTACTTAGCCAATCCAAATACCCAGTACCGAAAAGTAAACTTCTAGAAGCGCTAGAGTGCTCAGAATCCACATTTAAACGGATACTTCGTAAAATCAATGACGAATTTGATGCTTCAATCTCATACGATAGAGAACTAAAAGGATATGCATACGATTCTGATAGTCATCAACTTCCATTATCGTATCTGAATTTTACTGATAAAGAATGGTTTGCCTTATTAACCGCAGAAAAACTATTTACCGATCTACATACAGGATCATTAAATAAAGAGCTAGAAGGGATCAAACACGTTCTACAAAAGACAAAAAATCGAGCAACAGATTTTGGCATCGCTAATAAAATAGAAATACGTAGTGCGATTAGACCGATTAATCATGCTGATGTCTTCAACCAAATTACAGCAGCGCTATGGGCAGAATCAAGCGTTGATATTGAATATCAAGACAGCAGTCAGAACACTACAGTACGCACCCTCTCACCTCAAAAGGTATTTCTATATAAAGACGCATGGTATTTATTAGCTTGGTGCCATTTACGATCTGAAATCCGAATATTTTCTCTTAACCGTTTAAAATCAGCGAAAGAGGGTGATACCCCTTTTACCGCGTTACCTGAAGAATCAGTACACGCCTATTTAAAAAATAGTTATGGCTTAATGGTTGGAGAGACCCAGTATCAGGCGATTCTTTGTTTTGAGCAAAGCGTAGCACCTTGGGTTTTAGATCACACTTGGCATAGTGAACAGCAGATAGAAACTCAAGATAATGGAGACTTAATCTTAAGCTTCTTCTTTAGTGACCACCGTGAATTAGTACGTGAAATTATGCGATTTCAACCAAATGTAACCGTTGTCTCGCCCGCATTTTTGAAAGAATCGGTAGAGCAATGTTTATTAAAAGCGGTAGAAAAAATACAAAAAGATCGCTCAGGGTCAGTATGTGACCTTGCTGTTCAGTAAGATGGCTATATTAATCATTCAAGGATAGTGTCAATGGATAACTTTTCGTCTTCAGATCTAAAAAGCATTCTGCATTCTAAGCGTGCAAATATGTTCTATTTAGAATATTGCCGAGTGATGCAAAAAGACGGTCGTGTTCTCTATCTCACAGAGGCGAAGAATGAGAACCAATACTTCAATATCCCGATTGCAAACACCACCGTTCTGCTACTCGGCAATGGTACATCAATTACCCAAGCGGCCATGCGAATGCTCGCTCAAGCTGGCGTTTTAGTTGGCTTTAGTGGCGGTGGTGGAACGCCTCTCTATATGGCGAATGATGCAGAGCAGCCTATTGAATGGTTTACGCCACAAAGTGAATATCGCCCAACCGAGTATTTACAAGGATGGATGTCATTTTGGTTTGATGACCAAAAACGTTTGGCGGCAGCAAAAGCATTTCAGCAAGCAAGGTTGAGTTTTTTGCAGAAGATCTGGGCAAAAGACAGAGAGCTAAAACAAGAAGGTTTTGATGTAAAAGAGCCAGGGTTGCAAGCCGCGTTTGAACGGTTTGAAGAACGTACAGAAGCCGCCACAAAGCAAAGCGATTTACTGCTGACAGAAGCGCAATTAACCAAACACTTATATAAGTTTGCAGCGAATAACGTTCAGCTCCAAGATTTTAAAAGACAACATCAATCTACCGACAAAGCCAATGACTTTTTAAACCACGGTAACTATTTGGCGTATGGCTTGGCTGCGACAACATTATGGGTATTAGGTATTCCCCATGGTTTTGCCGTCATGCATGGCAAGACTCGACGTGGGGCATTAGTGTTTGATGTGGCTGATTTAATTAAAGACACCATCGTACTGCCGTGGGCATTTATATGCGCCAAAGAAAACGACACAGAACAAGAGTTTCGCCAACAAGTATTGCAAGCCTTTACCGATCATAACGTATTGGATTTTATGTTTGATACCGTTAAAGACGTGGCGTTAATGCATCAACAACCTAAGTCGCTAGATGGCGGAGATCAAGCAAAATGATGGTCACTTTTGTTTCTCAGTGTGAGAAAAATGCGTTAAAGAAAACGCGTAGAGTATTAGATGCCTTTGCTAATCGCATTGGGGATAACACATGGCAGACCATTATTACCGAAGATGGTTTATTAACCGTAAAGAAAATGCTGCGACAAACAGCAAGCAAAAGCACTGCGGTAAGTTGCCATTGGATACGCTCACGCTCTCGCAGCCAATTTTTATGGGTGGTGGGAAATCGTTTGAAATTTAATACCGAGGGTGTGGTGCCAGTGAATCGAACCCGTTTGAATCTTGATCATAAAGAATGGGAAAATGGTTGGGATAAACTGGAAGTGATCGCCAATGCCACCAGCATTGCAGGTTTGTTTCATGACTTTGGTAAAGCCAATGATCTGTTTCAAGCAAAGCTAAAAGGGATAAGTGGAGCAAAAGGTGAACCTTATCGACATGAGTGGATTTCTCTACGCTTGTTTGAAGCTTTTGTAAAAGGAAAATCAGATCAAGAGTGGTTAGGTGAATTAAGTGAAATAGATCGCTCAGAGAATGGTACTAACACTGAATCTTATGTGCTAAACAATCTGCATCACGATAATGGGGCAAACTCACCATCTCCATTTAAGTCATTAACGCCTTTTGCCTCCTTGGTCGCTTGGTTGATTGTGTCTCATCACCGTTTGCCATTACCTCAGACTAAACGCACACAAAATGTCGTTAATGAAAATATGAAAAACTGGTTAACGGGTGTTTTTAATTGTGATTGGAATTCGAGTAATGCAGAGCAATTAGATCAAATTGGTAATGACACCATTATTAAAAACTGGACCTTCAGCCAAGGGACTCCGTTTATTAGTAAAACATGGCAAAAACAAGCGTCTAAGTTGGCGTATCGAGCGCTAAAAAACACAAAGCTAAATCATGACCAAGAGTTGCTGAAACAACGTTTTGTTGCTCATTTGTCACGTTTGTCTTTAATGCTTTCGGATCACTATTATTCCTCTTTAGAAGCTGAACGATCTCAATTGGAGTGGCGAGATAACGATTATTTACCAAAAGCTAACACGGATAGAAAAGCGACTCAGCTTGAAGGGAGAGCGGTATTTAAACAGCAATTGGATGAGCATAATATTGGTGTTGCTCACAATGCCATGCACTTTGCATTAAACTTACCTGCATTGAAATATGCACTGCCTGCGATAGGTCAACACAAATTATTTAGCCGAACTGCACCGAAAAAATTCGCATGGCAAGATAAAGCGTATAAAGCAGCCAAAGAGTATGCTCGATTAAGTGAAAAACAAGGGTTCTTTGGGATCAATATGGCCTCAACAGGTTGTGGTAAAACCATTGCCAATGCTCGAATTATGTATGCACTTGCTGATGAAAGAGAAGGCTGCCGCTTCTCTGTTGCTGTTGGTTTAAGAACTCTAACTTTACAAACAGGTGACAGTTACCGTGATTTACTAAAGTTAGGTGACGATGAACTGGCTGTCTTGATTGGCTCGCAAGCAGTTAAAACATTGCATCAAGTTAATAAAGAATCAAATAAAGAGAAACCGAGTTCTGGCAGCGAATCAAGCGACGATTTTTTCGAGCAATTATTCATTAGTTATGATGGCCAAATTTATGATGGCCGCTTAAAGCATTGGTTAAAAGGCAACCCTAAGTTAGAGCAACTATTGAGTGCGCCAGTAGTAGTTAGCACTATTGATCATCTAATGCCCGCGACAGAAAGCTTGCGTGGTGGCAAACAAATTGCGCCTATGTTGCGTCTATTAACATCAGATTTAATTTTGGATGAGCCAGATGATTTTAGCTTGGAAGATCTGCCTGCATTATGTCGCTTAGTTAACTGGGCAGGCATGCTTGGATCTCGTGTGTTGCTTTCTTCTGCCACCTTACCACCATCATTAATCAATGCGTTATATCACGCCTATTTAGCAGGAAGAAAGCATTTCAATGAAGCCAACTTTCCAGAAGGGGAGCTGCAAAGTGTGGTTTGTGGATGGTTTGACGAGAATAAAAGCCATGTCACAGAGATAAAATCATCTGACGCTTTTACGGAAGAAAATGAAATTTTCGTGCAGAAACGCATTAAAAAACTGAACGAAAATAAAAAAGTGCTGCGTAAAGGGGAATTAGTCCCTGTTCACCTTGATGATGAGTTAAGTGATAAAAAAGATGAGAGTCATATTTATCAGTCAGTCGCAGCAACCATTCATGAGCAGATCCATAAATTACATGATAGTCACCACGTAAAACACAGCTCATGCCGAAAAGTATCTTGCGGTGTGGTGCGAATGGCAAATATCGACCCAATGATCAATGTGATGAAGTGCCTGTCAGAAATGCGCCCACAAGAGGATTACAGTATTCATTTTTGTGTGTATCACTCACAGTTTCCATTGGCAGTGAGATCTCACAAGGAAAATCGTTTAGATAATACTCTAACGCGATATGACTCAGAGCAGCTTTGGCAACAACCAGAGATTATAGACGCGCTCAATAAAACAACGACGGTGAATAATATTTTTGTTGTTGTCGGGACATCGGTTGTCGAGGTAGGACGAGATCACGATTACGATTGGGGAATCGCAGAGCCAAGTTCACTACGTGCATTGATCCAACTCGCAGGTCGTATTCAACGTCATCGCCAACAAGAGCCGAGCAGCAGCAACTTAATGGTATTGAATAAAAATATCAGAGCATTAAGAGGTGATACTACAGCTTATTGTAAACCGGGTTTTGAAAGTAAAGATTTGCCTTTGTCGACTCATGATTTGAATGAACTATTAAATGGTGAACTAGAAAGTATCTCTGCGATTTCACGAATAAAAGAGCCGTCTTTTTCCCAGAAAGACTTCTGTTTAGATAAAACATCAAAAAATAAAAAAGCGAAAGGAATTGACAGTTTTTCAGTACAAGAACATCGAGCATTAAAGTTAACGCTAGGTCTAGAAAATAAGCTAAATAGAGATGTTTTTTTTCAGAAAGATGATGAAGCTTGCTTGTGGTGGAGTAGTGATAACCATGCAGATTGGAACGGAGAGTTTATTAATCAAACTCGGTTCAGAAAATCAGACCTGCAAGAAGAGTTTATTTTGTGTAAAACCGATGAGTGGGGCGATTTAGGCTGGCATCAAAAAGACACCACGCAAAAAAAATGGGTATTTACGCCACAAAATCATAGGGTGGTAACACAAAGCATTGAGCTATCAGAGGGTAACTACTGGTGGATGAATGCCGATGCAGAAACTATCTATAGCAATTTAGCAGAACAGTTAGAACAAACAATAGAAATTACAGGGCAATATTTTGGTGCTATTAGTTTAAGAGCAGCGAAAGAAGGTCAGGAATTAATTTGGAATTGGCATGATCAGTTGGGCATTTACCAAACAAAAATAACTAGGAATAATAATGGATAACACATTATCTCAGGCCATTGCTGATTATATTCAGCAACGAAAAGAAGCAAAGTTAGAGCCATTACAAAAGGCGCTAAATAAGATCTTAGAAAAAAGTGAAGACCCTGTTGAAATTGCAGAAGCGAAAGCAGTTTATGCAGAAGAATCAGCACCGATAGAGGCATCATTTACTGCTAGCGTTTGGCTTTCTGATGCAGCAAAACGAGCAAAACAGATAAGTCTTGCTACCCATGCAGCAAAGTTTACTCACAGTGATGCTAAAGCCAGTAGTATGTTGGTCAGTGATCAATTAAGTGAGTCAAACTATTTGGTGACGGCATCCTTAAATAAGAAAGCCATTGATGCAGTAGGTAATGCCGCAGCGTTAGATGTCGCAAGATTACTCAAGCTAGAATGTGATGGTGAAAGTTTAATTACGCAATTACAGCAAGGCCATGTTGATGCGTTGCGTTCTTTTACCAACGATGAACAGCAACTAAAAGAGTGGAAAGACGGTTTTTCTCAAGCGCTTGGCGATACAAAGCTATCTAGCCATACATTAAGTAAGCAACTGTACTTTCCTTTGATTGGTGAGGATAAAACATCGGTTGATTACCATTTGTTATGCCCACTTTTTTCATCAGCCCTTGCGCATGAGCTATATCATGAAGTAAGACGCTCTCGGTATGGTGACTCAAAAGAGATCCGTGATGCGCATAAAATAGACAAATACCATGAAAAGTTAGATGAACGTTTCTTTAATCTTGCGGTACAAAATTTTGGTGGCTCTAAGCCTCAAAATATCTCGCAATTAAATAATGAACGTCACGGACAAACGTTTCTATTAAATTGTGCGCCACCACAATGGAAGCGTATCGCTTCGCCGCCAGTTAGTAGTTCAAGTCTATTTGGTCGTGAGTTAAGTTTTAAAACGGCTGCACTGATCCGCGAGTTCCGTCTATTTCTTGAAAACCTAAGAGAGGATGAGAAAAATGTACATATTCGTCGTCAACGAGATAACGCGTATCTTTTGCCAATCATTGATACGGTGTTAAACCACGCCGCGGTCATTCAAATGATGAAAGATCATGCAGGTTGGTCAAATAGTGATGAATGTAAAATGAAGCCCAATCATGCATTGTGGTTAGATGTTTACAACACCGATGAGGCATTCCAAAAACACCGTGAAAAAGGGGATTGGTTGGTGCTTATCGCGACGGATTTTGCCAGTTGGTTGACTCATAAATTAAAGAGCAATAAAGAGAAATATATTTTGGGTGATATAGAACATGCTTATTTTTCAAAGTTGTTTTTACATCAATTAAAGCATTTTGAACGCTCAACGCCAAAATTAGGGGAGTTGTAACATGAGCCGCTATTTATTATTAAAAGACATCAGCGTACAAAATGCCAATGCGATTGCAGGCTTAACATATGGTTTCCCTGCCATGACGAATTTTTTGGGATTTGCTCACGCGCTATCACGTAAGTTGCCTTCTGAGTTAGCCATCACATTAGGGGGTGTCGCCGTTATCAGCCATGAAAATATGGTTCACGCAAGGCAACCTAAAGAATGGGGGGATTATGTCTTTGCCTTAACGCGTAATCCATTAACTCAAAAAGGAACCACCGCTCCAATTAATGAAGAAGGTCGTATGAATATGACGATTTCTCTTTTAATCGAAGTGCACGGTTTGCTGGGTGGGGCTATGTATCAAGAAGATCAACTCGTCAATGATGTTGAAAATATACTGCCTAAACTCAGAATTGCCGGAGGGCAAATAACACAAATTGGTTCGATATCACTGACCAATAAAGATGAAGATAAAAAAGTATTACGTCGTTTAATGCCTGGATTCATATTATTAGACCGCAGCGAATATTTAACGGAGCACGTAAAAAATAAAAATGAGCAAGGCGAGCAAATCTCAGTATTTGATGCGTGGTGTGATTTTTACAAAGTCAAATATCAAGCCACGCGCGTAAAAAGTGAGGCAGAAGATCAAGGCGAACTCAGTAATAAAGCCAAGTGGGAATTTGTGAAGAAACCTCAAATGGGATACCTCGTCCCCATCATGTCTGGGTATTGTGCAATCTCGCCACTGTATGAGGCTGGAAAGGTTGACAATGTGCGAGATACCACGGTTCCGGTTGCTTTTGCTGAAGCGGCGTATGGTATTGGTGAATGGATGAGTCCGCATCGCTTAACCTGTATTGATGATGCTATTTGGCGTTATGAACATAGTGAACCTTGGTATGTCGCTAAAACAAAACCGTTTATAGATCCTATTATCGAACTATCTATGGATGAGTTTGATGAAAATGCAGCAATGAAATTTTAAAAATAAATAATAGAGAGAATTTAAAATGGCTAAAACAACCTTAAAAACACCGTCAGTCTTGGCGTTTGAAGCAAAACTACTTCCATCTGATGCATTAATGTTTGCGGGTAATTGGGATCAGCAAGAATGGACACCAATTATGGTGGGTGAAAAAGCGGTACGTGGTACGATCTCAAACCGCTTAAAAGCCGCAATGGCGAATGATCCAACGAAGCTTGATGCAGAAGTATCAAAGGCCAATTTACAAACCGTTGATATTGCAGCATTAGGCCATCACACAGATACATTGAAAGTGCAATTTACCCTGCGAGTATTAAGCGACTTACAAGTACCATCGACTTGTAATAATCCTGAATATCAGGCGGCGCTTGCTGAAAAAATTGAAACTTATACGCAAGAAGAAGGCTTTTCTGAATTAGCCAAACGTTATGCACAAAATATTGCTAATGGTCGTTTCTTATGGCGTAACCGTGTTGGTGCTGAAAATGTGGTAGTAAAAGTAACAGCAGAAGGAAAAGAATTTACCTTTAATAGTCATGATTTTAATTTACGTAGCTTTGATAATAATCCATCGGTTGATGAACTAGCCGAGATTATTAAAAAAGGGTTAGTTGAAAATCACTCGTTAATTAAAGTTGAAGCATTCACGCAGTTAGGTGAGGGCCAAGCGGTGTACCCATCACAAGAGCTAGTGATGGGTGGGGGTAAAGGGGATAAGAGTAAATTCTTGTATCAGTTAAATGGTCAAGCGGCAATGCACTCTCAAAAGATTGGTAACGCATTACGTACCATTGACACATGGCACCCTGCTTTTGAAGAGGTTGGCCCAATTGCGGTTGAACCGTATGGCTCTGTAACCAACCGTGGCGCAGCTTACCGTCAACCAAAAGAAAATAATGATTTCTATAAGTTATTGGATGGTTGGATGTTAAAAGATAAACAACCAGAGAAAGAGCAACAGCATTACATTATGGCAATGCTTATTCGTGGTGGCGTATTTGGTGAATAGGAGTCGTCATGAAATTTTATTGTGATATTAAAGTATTACCAGATCCAGAAGCGTCAGAGCCAGTACTTGTTAGTAATTTGATGGCGAAATTACATCGAGCTTTGGTGGAGTTAAAAGAAGTTAATATAGGAATTAGTTTTCCAAATGTGGATAAAACGTTAGGGGATACGTTGCGTTTGCATGGTAATGAAAGCGATTTGAAGCAGTTATTTGAGATAAATTGGCTGAAAGGCTTACGTGATTATTGCTCTCAAACATCAATTTCATTGGTTCCAGAGGGTTGTCAATATCGCTGTGTAAAACGCAAACAAGCTAAAAGCGCTAATAATAAACGCAAGCGTTCTATTGCTAAAGGTTGGTTGAGTGAAGAAGAAGCGACATTGAAAATTGGTAATGAACAGCAAAAAATGTTGCGCTTACCCTTTGTTCAATTAAAGAGTACATCCACAGGACAGGTGATGAAGTTATTCATTGAACATGGTGGATTGCAAGATAAAGCGGTTGAAGGTCAGTTTAATCGCTATGGATTAAGCTCATCAGCAACGGTCCCTTGGTTTTAACCCAAAATAACCAAAAAAATGGCTCTTTAAAATGAAGTAATAAAATCAGTAAGTTACAATAGGTAGGGGAAATTAGGTAAAAATGGGTATTTTCACTTATCTGCTTGTTGTAACTTATTTTTATGCTGATATTCTATTGTTCACTGCCGCACAGGCAGCTTAGAAAATGGCTAGGACCAAGCACAGCAAAGGCTTATGGTTCACTGCCGCACAGGCAGCTTAGAAAACTAGCGCAAATTTGGACAATTTCCGCTAACCGTTCACTGCCGCACAGGCAGCTTAGAAATTGTGTTTAGTTGTTGCAATAAGCTCCCTAGGGTTCACTGCCGCACAGGCAGCTTAGAAAATTCGAGCAGCTTGAATGTACGCCTTATGTCTGTTCACTGCCGCACAGGCAGCTTAGAAATCCTCTCGCAAAATTAGCAATTGCTAATTTAGGTTCACTGCCGCACAGGCAGCTTAGAAAAAGAAAACAGAAAACAGGCCAAAAACGGTTGAGTTCACTGCCGCACAGGCAGCTTAGAAAGTTAACTAACCATTGACCCTCAAATCCTTTGTGTTCACTGCCGCACAGGCAGCTTAGAAAAAAAGCCACGTAGTGTATGACCAAGAAATGGCGTTCACTGCCGCACAGGCAGCTTAGAAAGTTCAGCAATAAATCAATCGCACGACGATATTGTTCACTGCCGCACAGGCAGCTTAGAAAAGAACGGTATAAGCAATATCAAACCCATCAACGTTCACTGCCGCACAGGCAGCTTAGAAATGACGTTGGTAAATCTTGCTTGTTACTGGGTAGTTCACTGCCGCACAGGCAGCTTAGAAAATGCTCATGAAAGAGATTGCAGCTAGGTTATAGTTCACTGCCGCACAGGCAGCTTAGAAAACGTTGGAGAAGATGACTCTTATGTTGTTGTTGTTCACTGCCGCACAGGCAGCTTAGAAAGAGAACTACGCATAACCAGTACTTATCTTTTTGTTCACTGCCGCACAGGCAGCTTAGAAATACGATTTTCATTTTAACGCCACATTTTCCAAGTTCACTGCCGCACAGGCAGCTTAGAAAATGGAAAGTTTATGGGAACTTGGTTTGATTTCGTTCACTGCCGCACAGGCAGCTTAGAAAACTGAGAAATTCAAAACTTGCTGTGGAAAATGGTTCACTGCCGCACAGGCAGCTTAGAAACTTTAATTTCTTTAATTGGTTACATAACCCATGTTCACTGCCGCACAGGCAGCTTAGAAATGAAGCTTAAATGGTTATAAGCAGTCGCCTCAGTTCACTGCCGCACAGGCAGCTTAGAAATAGCACTAAATAACCAAACAATGAGCAGTCGAGTTCACTGCCGCACAGGCAGCTTAGAAATATTAATTCGTGATGGCCGTTAACTTGAGTGTGTTCACTGCCGCACAGGCAGCTTAGAAATTCTTAGGGAATCCATTCAATTGGATCATTACGTTCACTGCCGCACAGGCAGCTTAGAAATTGTTCGCCCCCTTACAAATGAATTTGAAAGCGTTCACTGCCGCACAGGCAGCTTAGAAATCTCATAATGCGCACTTAGCTACGGCTTCTTTGTTCACTGCCGCACAGGCAGCTTAGAAATTTGGAGAACGGCCGCGAGGATTTAATCTAAAGTTCACTGCCGCACAGGCAGCTTAGAAAATCCAGTACCAGACACCAGAAGTGACGTAGTAGTTCACTGCCGCACAGGCAGCTTAGAAAGGCTAAAGACGATCCACCACTTGTTACTCGTTGTTCACTGCCGCACAGGCAGCTTAGAAATAATTCTCAACATTTCTGTCCTTACCCATCCAGTTCACTGCCGCACAGGCAGCTTAGAAATTGCTGATAGATCAGATGATTTATCAACCAGTGTTCACTGCCGCACAGGCAGCTTAGAAATTGACTACTACGTAGAATTTAACAAAGTTAGAGTTCACTGCCGCACAGGCAGCTTAGAAAGACAAGTGTGTAAGCTCGGCTGAATCTTGTATGTTCACTGCCGCACAGGCAGCTTAGAAACGCTACACGGTCAAGCAAAGGGTAGTGATGGAGTTCACTGCCGCACAGGCAGCTTAGAAAACACTCAATCTGGTCTATAACCATGTTATTTTGTTCACTGCCGCACAGGCAGCTTAGAAAAATCCAAAGCGCAATGAAATCGGTATTGTGTGGTTCACTGCCGCACAGGCAGCTTAGAAAATCAACTTTGCATCGATAGCTAAAGTGAATACGTTCACTGCCGCACAGGCAGCTTAGAAATTCCACAATGAAGATGATCGAGAGTTAGATTCGTTCACTGCCGCACAGGCAGCTTAGAAATTGAGTTAATCCGCTTGGCAATGCTGCTGGATGTTCACTGCCGCACAGGCAGCTTAGAAAAAGAAAACGAGATCCGATAATTTCATCACTCAGTTCACTGCCGCACAGGCAGCTTAGAAAAATAGACAGGCGATTGACGAGAACCAACCGAAGTTCACTGCCGCACAGGCAGCTTAGAAAACCAGAAAAACCAAATAACATTATCTATATCCGTTCACTGCCGCACAGGCAGCTTAGAAATAACATCCCGTAAGCCAACATGGCTCTAGAGTGTTCACTGCCGTGCAGGCAGCAAAAGAGTTAAGAAAGAAGTTTGATAGCTATACCTCATATACTTTTAATATTTGCGGTATGACAGCGTTGCTAGAAAATTGATCTTGAATGGTTCTTTGGGCTGCGTGTTGAATTTCAACTTTATTAATCGATGACAATTCAAACCAGTGGAGTAGGGCTTGAGAAAGAGCTTCTGGCTCGGTTATCCATCCATTCATTTCTGGCTGTATGAGTTTACTGATATTACCCACAGGGGTTGATATTACTGGTATTCCTCTTCCCATCGCCTCTAATGCCGTCATGGGGAGCCCCTCGTAGCGAGAGCAGATAATCAGTAAGCCAATATCATTCCAAATGGTGTCCATTGAATCTTGATGTCCATGAAAAATTACGTTGTTTGGAAGGTGTTTAATCAGCTCTTTCTCCATCGGGCCTGAACCATAAATATGAAAAGAGTGATTAGGGTGTTTCTTTGCTAATTCGATGAATCTATCAGGGGCTTTTTCATGGCTTAAACGACCTACAAAAGCGATTAGCTCTCCAGTAGAAGGCTTTAAATTTGTGGTATCAATGAAGTTGTTTAATACGGTGGTTTGACTAGGTACTCGTTGGCTAATCAGCTCACTGACGGCAAAATTATGATGACTAAATCGGGCACTCCACCTATCAATGATGTCATACAAAGCCAGTTTTCCTTTGCCAACTTCACCAGCATGAAAGGTATTAATAAATCGTATTTTTTGATGAGACGTCAGTAAGGATAAGCGCAGTAATCGAGAATATATTGCGGCCTTGTAACCATGAGAGTGGATAACACTAGGACAATGATGTCGAGTGTAATCTAATAGTTCACGTAAGGTACCATCTAAAAAACGATACGAAATATTCGCATTATTTAATGATATGGTGAGTGGGTGAGTTTGTTCATATTTACAAAGAAAGATAACCCGTACAGATTGTTGAAATTGCTTTAACCCTTGTGCAAGTTGCAAGATGTGGGTTTCAATTCCACCCACATCTCGGCTATCTAGAAGTAACCAAATTTCATCTTTTTGATTATGAGTCTGACTCTTCATAAGCTTCCCACGCTTGTTTTTTTCTATATAAAGTGGATGGACTTAGTTCAAGCAATACCGCCGCATTAAGGACGTTACCATCACAGTGATCAATGGCATTTTGTATGACTTCTCTTTCTATATCAGCCATTGGACGAATTGAATTGGTATTTGTTGTGCTATAAGCGGTTGGACTAGTTGCTTCTGTCACCTGAGAATTATTTTCTTTTTCAACAGTCGATTGAGGCTGCTGTTCTACAGGCTGTTGAATAGGTGTCGATGTCAGTTGTGGTTTAATCACTGGTATTGTCTGTGATTGATTCAGTGGTGGTGGCAGATGCTCAACCGTTACGTGAGTTTCATTATGAAGCACCACGACATTACGGATAATATTTTGTAATTGGCGGACGTTTCCTGGCCATGAATAATTACAAAGAATTAATTCGACGTCTCGCTTTAATGCGGTGAATTTTTTCTTATCTTCTTTGGCGTATTTTTTTAAGAAGAAAGCAGCAATGTCGATAATGTCTGTTCCGCGCTCACGCAGTGGTGGCATTTGAATAGGAACAACATGAACGCGATAATAGAGATCTTCTCTAAATCGCCCTTCGTTAACCTCTGTTAATGGGTCACGGTTGGTTGCACAAATAATACGTAAATTGGTACTGAGTTCTTTGCTTCCGCCTAGTGGGGTGAATCGACCTGTTTGTAAAAAACGCAGTAATTTTTTCTGCATTTCTAATTCCATTTCACAAAGCTCATCTAAAAAGAGTGTCCCTCCATTAGCAAGCATGGCAGCACCTTTTCGATCTGTGGTTGCGCCAGTGAATGCCCCTTTAACATGACCGAAGATTTCACTTTCCATCAGATCACGAGGAATGGCGCCACAGTTAATAGCAACAAAAGGCTTATCATGACGTTGGCTTTGATAATGAATTGCCTCAGCACACACTTCTTTACCTGTGCCACTTTCACCATAAATAAAAACGCTGGCAGTGGTTGGGGCTACGGCATCAATGATTTTATAGACGGCTTGCATTGGAAGACTTGAGCCAATAAACCCTTGGTATTTTTTACGATTAAAGGTGTTTTGTAAATCCTCCACCAAACCTTCTAATTTAGCGCGTTTAAGGTGGTTTCTAATGGAGGTTTTTAGTCGGTCGGCTTGAATCGGTTTTTCAATAAAATCATCAGCGCCACTTTGTAATAAATTCACGGCAATATTAATGGTACCGTGAGCCGTTGCGACGATAACAGCCGTAGGTAATTGGTTTTCTTTCATCCATGCAAGTACATCTTGCCCTGACATATCAGGCAATTTTAGATCAAGGATCACCAGTTGCGGTGGATTCTTTTTCATAAATTCAATGGCTTCTCCGCCTGTAGTTACGTGAAAGAAGTCATAGGGCTCATCTTTGACGTATTGTTTGTAGAGAATGGCCAAAGACGTTGAATCTTCAACTAATAATACTTTTTGTAGCATAAGCAACATCCTGTTTTACCTAGCAATTTTTTATTATCTAATATTTTAATTGTACTGTTATTTTAATTTTATTTTGTGAAGCCTTGTGCGTTTCGTGTTTCTAGTGCTGAAAATGATTTGCTGGCGATATCTGGTAATAATGCCGATTTTTCAAGAGCTTCATCAAACTGCTGTTGCATACAATGTAGTTCAATTTCACGGGAAATTGCAGATAAGGCGATGTTTCCGAGAGTTAGCGCACTACTTCCTAAGGTGTGAGTTTCAAATTCGAGAGTTTGGAAGTCTTTTTCTTTTTCTGCTTTGCTTATGATACCGACTCGTTCTTTTGATTCGATAATGTAAAATTGAATTAATTCAGGCATAACACTCGCATCCGTATCTCGGATGATTTGTTGAATGATGTCTTCATCGATGTACTTTGGCTCATTAAGGGCCTTGTTATTTTGTATATTATGCACAATAGCTCCTTCTTTATCTTAGGATATGCGTGACTATTAAGGTAATGATAGGCATTTTTTCGTGTTTTTTCTAACGGTTTAATTAGTGTATTTACATAAGCCATACCAAATTATTGCTTTTCAATGATAAGCAATAAAGCGTCATCGTTGGGTGGTGTACCTGCCAGTGAATCGAAAGTCTGCATTACGGTTTCAATAGCGACCTCTAAAGGTAAATTAATCGTATTTATAAGCTGTTCTTTAATGGCTTTTTCTAATGTTTCTCGTTCTGATATTGAGTTTCCGGATTCAAATAATCCATCGGTAAATAAAATTAGTCGCTCGCCTTTTTGTAGAGTCACTTCTGTTTCTTTGTATTGGGTATGAGGCAGTAAACCAAGCAAGGTCCCTTCGGTTGATATTGTGATTAGGCTAGCTTGAGATGCTGGGTCTGATTTTTTAATATGAAGCGGAGCAGGGTGTCCGGCGCTGCTTAGTTTTACGGAGGACTCACTTGTCAGGCTGACACAGCAACTGGTTAACATAGTTTGAGATAGCAGTTGATCGTTAAAGGCATTATCTGACAACACAGAGAGCAATTGGGCTGGTTGAGAACGCTTGGTGCTTTGCATTAAACCTCGAATATAACCGGCGTAAGCGTAAGCAAAAAATTTAGCACTTTCATCATGGCCCATAACATCGGCCAGCAGCAATTGAGTGGTGTTTTCGTCGCTCATTGATAATACAAAATCGCCACACCATGGCCTGTATTTCTTTGTCTTATTGCTAGTTTCCAGTCGGAAGAATTAAGCGTTACTTGCGGTAATAATGTGTGTGTTATTTTTTGATTTACTTGCTGTGAAAGTGAACGATACACTTGATTAAATCGAGCAAGTACTCGTGATATTGAACGGACTAAGGTTTCTTTTTTAATCGGCTTTTCTAGATAATCATCAATACCAAGATCGGCAGCGTCCATTAAGGTATTGTTATCTTGCAGACGAGATAAAAAGATGAAGGGAATAGAAAAGGTATTTTCTGATTCTAACCGTTGTCTTAACTCTAATCCGCCCATTTTTGGCATTTGAATGTCTGAAATTATCAAATCAACCGTTTCATTTTTGAGGAAGTTTAGGGCATCTTCCCCATTAGCTTTAATAACGACATGAAACTGTTCGCGCAGGTAAGCCTGATATAAGGTACTTTGGATAACATCATCTTCTACGATAAGAAGGTGAGGTCGTCTTTGCTCTCCTTCGCGAGTCCACCTCATGGTAAATACATTTTCTTTTTTAGTACTATGGTAACTAATATCATCCGTTTGGTTTTGAATTATATCAATGCCACGACCATTACATTTTAATGAAAAATCACCAATGTCATTCTGTTTTTCTTTTAAGGTTGGATCCCAAGGTTCGCCATCATCTTTGACACTCAGTTGCCAATGTGTTTTGGTTTTTTTTAAGGTGACAGTGAAGTGTAGACTTTGCTTATCAGGATGAAGCACAAGGTTAGTGCACCACTCAGAAAAACAAAGTAAACATTGGTGTTTGAATGTCTGTTGTAGATCCAATTGATCAAGTATTTTAGACAGCGATTGACGCAGCACTCTGATTGACTCTAGTGAAGTTGGTTGGGTATTTTCAAAAAGTAAAATAGCGTCAGTCATAATTACACCACGGTAGATAAGAATCGATTATTTTGAACAAAAGTAATTAGCTTGTTGGTTATTACATTTGGAAGAAAGTGTAGTCGTTCAATTTCTCTGCAAATTTCAGTTTTTAGTCGAGGTTGGTATTTATCATTAAAAACGTGACCGATGAGGTTCGCATGATGATTGTCTAATGATGTTAATGCTTCTTTTAATTCGGTCTGTAATGTTTGACCCGATAACACCACCATTATGGTGCCATCACAGCAGCCAGCAATACTTTGTGCTGGGATGTTATTGGCATTTAATTGAGAGAGAGCAGAGCTGTCGATGATGATTTTGTCGAACTCTTCATGCCATTTCTTTATTTGCTCACTTAATTTTTTTGGCTGACGTAACTCAACTATTTGTGCTTTGTTTTGTGGCACAGGAACGCCAAGAACGACTTGAGAGTTATGCTCGATATAACTTAAACAATGCGATGTATCCGACTCATTATTATTAATTGTGAGATCTAAAGATAAGGCGGTTAGACTTGGGTTTTGTAAGTTTAAATCAACCAAAAGTGTGCGATAACCTGCAAGTAAGTGCCTTTCAGTTAAGGCTTGAGCAAGAGAGCTTACGCCTTCTCCCGGATTGGTGGAGGTGATACACAGTGAGTGGCATTCGTGTTTTTCTAATTGTAAAAACACCTGCTCTATTTCCATATGACACGAAGGAATTCTCATTATAGTGCTCCTATTAAGGCGATGGTTGCGACCACTTGGAAAACATCTTTCATTACAACACGTACTTGCTCCATAGTGCTTTCGTCTTTGTTTGGAATATAGACGGTATCACCAGCTCTGAGTACGGGGATGCTTCTAAAGTCGGCAGTACGGCTAAATTTAACAAGATCAAAGGTTCTTGCTTGCCCTTCATCTAGTGCGTGATTTACAACACTGATCTTTTCAAGGTAAGCCACATCACTTGGCCCGCCAGCTTCGGCAAGTAGGTCGAGTAGCGTCATTGAATCATTAAAACGGTAACGGCCGGGTTTATTAATGGCACCTAATACTCGGATGGTGCTCTCTTTACTTTCATCGACCCAAATACGGTTTTTTTCTGGGATGTAAATGGTGTCACCTGTTTTCACTTTTGGTAGCAGAGATTCATCACCAGTTTCAAAATATAAAGCCAGATTTAATTTGCTTACTCGTGCGTAACTTTTATCTCTATGAGTAATACGGATGTTATGAATATCGGCATCCATTGTTGGTCCATCCGCGGCTGATAGAATGTCTAAAAAGTGCATGTCGTTAGTAAAACGGTAACGACCTGCGGCATTGACCTGACCAAAGACATAAATCGAACTATCAGAGCTTTGACGTACCCATTGTGATTTGTTGTCTGATGGATCTTGAGGTAAGTCGTGTACTCGAATAGTGGCCCCTGCACGAATGGTTGGCAGTGCTGAATCCGGCTTACCTTTTGAAATAAATGAATCTAGATTAAACGTATAAACGTGATTTTTGTCATTCTCATCTGGAGTAACAATTTCAATTCGCGTGGTATCTCCGCGTAATGTTGGACCGCCTACATGCGCTAATAAATCAAGAAATGACATTTCATCTGACCATTCAATACGACCAGGATGTTGTACTTCACCTAGTACTCGTACGGCACGGCTTGGTGCAATTTTTAGCCATGACTTTTCGTTCATGTCGGTTTTTTCAGGAACAAAGATAGCGTCTCCTGCTGCAATCGCAGGGGGGCGCATATAATTCGTACCTTCGGTATATCCAGATAAATCAAAATTAATCACAGCTCCGTTGGCTTTAATTACACGGATCTGACGAGATTCAGCAAACCGTGTTGGGCCACCGGCATTGGCTAAAATATCCATAAAAGTTGCGCCTTTTTTCCCTTCAAAGGCTCCTGGTTTTGCTACCTCACCCATGACGTACACCATATTAGAACCTGATTTAATTTCTTCTTCTTGTTTAGGTACGAAAATGGTTGAGCCAACTTCTAATGGTGGTAATAGACTAGAATCCCCAGTATCTAAATAACGCTTAAGGTTAAACAAGGCGGGTTGGTTTTTCGAGATGACTCGAATTTGTTCTACACCAGCATAACGAGTAACGCCACCCGCTCTCATAAGAACATCAACCAGATTGGTCCCTGATTTATATGAGAATGTCCCCGGTGAATTCACCTCACCAAACACCTTGATGGCTTTTTTTCCATCCGCAGCATCACCGGCTTGAGACAGTTTTGCTGGGTCAAACTCTTGTTCAATATTACCTACCATAGGAGAAGCGGGGATAAATAGGGTATCCAATGATTGAAGCGTAGGCAGAAGAGATTGGTTACCTGAATCTAAAAAGGCTTTGTAGTTAAAGGTAGTAACTTTATCTGCTCGACGAAGTTGTAAACGGTTTAATTGAGCGCCAGATCGTAGACCTCCGGCAGCATAAAGAGCGAGTTGAACAGAGTCACCATCCGCTAAAGTGTATTCCCCCGGCTGTTTTACATAACCTTGAATATTGATGATTAGCTGACGTTTACTAATAAAAACCTGAAGATTAGTAAGATCTTGTAATATGGTTTTAAGACTTAATGTGATGCTAGAGACCATTTGAGCTTCCGTTTTTCCTGCCACAAAAATAGGACCTACTTCAGGTAAAATAACGCGTCCTTGCTTATCGACTTGGAAATCTTTATTTAGAGTATCCTCACCCGGTAGCATTATTGAAATGACATCACCCACTCTGACATGATTGTTAGTTTCATTGGAAACAGCTAGGAGAGAGGTATTTAACGTTAAAATGAATAAAACTATTTGAAAAATACGCATTTTAATTCCCTCCATTAGTGTGGTTGTTTTCTAGCATTAACGGTTGATCTAATTGCAGTAATTCGATGGTCACTCGGCGGTTGGTTAGTCTAACGTGAGGCTCTGTACCTGCTAGATATGGATCATTTGAGCCAACAGAATCGACATGTATGCGATCAGAAGATAGACCAAAAATACTTAAGTAGCGTTTTACCTGTTTAGCTCTATTAAGAGCGAGATCTTGGTTGAAATCTTCTTCACCCATGGCGTCAGCATGGCCTGTAACTAATAATTTGAAGTCTTGATGCTTATTAAGAAGCTGTGAGGCCTCTGATAAATTCACTACGTATTTAGGATTTAGTTCTGCGGAGTTAAATGCGAATTGGTTGTCTCTATTTAGTAAGTCGTAAATAGTTTGTGCTAACGCAATATCTGAATTCCCATTGTTGGAATCTGAGGGTGGTGTGCACGTTTCTTGGCGTTTTACGTAATCTAACTGTCGTTCTAAACGCTTTAATAGGTTACGTTGAATGACTAAATCATTCGCGGCATCCAGTTGTAAGCCTCCTTCTAATTCACGAGCTATTCGAGCTTCATTTTGTTTGGCTTGATGAACGGTAGCAGGAAAACACCATTCCGCTTTTTCTAATATAAGAATATCAAGATGACGAGCGGCTAGTTCCCAATCAAACCGTAAGCCGTGCTCTGGACCTAGAGGCTGATCTGGCATTACTGGAGAAAATGCCGCTTGTGGATAGTTTTCTGCTTCGCCACCTTTTCCAGGCTCTGCAAATGAAGTGCAACCAGACAGTGCAAGTAGTCCTAAGCTAAGGCCGAATAAGTGTCGTTTATTCATGATGATGCTCCCTGTCCAACGGTTCATTTTTAATATTAGTGGGTTGTACTATTTACTGGTATGGCATTTTCAATACGTAATAGTTTTAGCAATTCCAAAGGTTGTCCGTGCGCATTTTGAATTTGCATAGTGCGTTCTTTTTCAATCAGACGCTTGTAGAGATAAACAATTGCTCCAATGCCTGATGAATCAAGAAAGGCGACTTGTGCTAGATCGATTTGTACTTGGTGATGCTCTTGTTGAAGTACTTCGTCAATCGTAGGTTGAATATCTCGGCAGCCAATCGCATCCATATCACCTTGAATAGCTAAAACAAGCGTTTCTGTATTTGATTCAAATTGATGTAGTTCCATAATAAGCTCCTAAGGAAATGTCCTTTTGTGTTTGTATTATGAATAGAGCAGTAACTGTGCCACTTTTTTTTATCAATGTATTCAATTGGTTATGCTTTATTTTGTGTTTTTAAATCGCGATAGCAAAGTGGATTCTCAAATTGCAATGCAGTTTGCAGAATGAGAAGTTACTAATGAATAAAGAACAGTAAGGGAATAAACTAATATGGAATAAATAGAAGGATAAATAAAAAATTTAGAAGGAAGAGCTTTCCTTAAATAAAGGGGCTTAATATTTATTTTGATATTCAAAATGAATTTCATTTTCAGAATTTAATAAAGATTGATTTTAAAATCCTTTAAAATCATCGAGTTAAAGTTGGCATGTCTTTTGTATTAGTTAATAGATAGAGAAAAATAACAAAAGGAAGATGCTATGTCTCAATTTATTAGAATACTATTTTTAGTCTCTTTATTATTCAGCTCTAAGTTGTTGGCTGATCCATTCGATACGTGTCCAAGTAAGGCTTATTTATTTCAAGGTAACCCAGTAGCAGTTTATGGTGTGAATTTAGTGACTGGTTCATACAGTGTTTTGCAAAGTGATACTGGATTGAATGCCAATATTAATGGTGTTGGCTTTGACGAAGAAGATCGTTATATATACGGATTTGATACCACTAACTATAACGTGGTTCGTTTAGGCGAAAACTTTCAAGCAACCACATTGTCTGTCAGTGGCCTTCCTGCAAGCACCACATTTTATATTGGTGATGTTTATGAACATTACTATTATATCTATAGGAAAGGCTCTGGTTTTTACAAAATAGACTTGTCGCCATTAGATTCAAATGTATCAGCTGCATTAACGGCAGAGCTTATTACTTCAACCACCAGTGTTAGCTTAACAGACTTTGCTTTTCATCCTGATAATGATCACCTTTATGGGGTAGATAATGGGTCTGGCTGGTTATATGAGTTTGATATCAATACCGGGGTTTCTACTTATATTGGTGATACTGGAGAAACAGGCACTTTTGGGGCAATGTATTTTGATGTTGATGGGTATTTGTATTTATCTCGTAATCAGGATGGTCAGGTTTATCGAGTTGATTTATCCACCCAAGCGATCATTGACTCTGGTGTGGTTCCTGCTGTGAAGTTTGCTGATGGTCCATTTTCAAGTCAAAACGACGGTGCTCGTTGTGCTAATGCTCCCTTAATTGATACGGATGAGCCAGCAACCATTGATTTTGGTGATGCGCCGGATAGTTATGGAACGACTCTAAATTCTAATGGGGCTCGTCATGAAATGGATGAGGTGACTTGGTTAGGTAGCAGTGTAGATGGTGATTATCTTGCCGCACAGTCTCCTGATTCTGATGATTCAATAACCAGTGATGATGAGGATGGTGTGGGTTTTGTTACGGCACTAGAGCCGGGGTTAGATTCTGTGATAGCGATTACTGCATCGACTTCGGGATATTTGTCAGCATGGTTCGATTGGAATGATGATGGTGATTTTGCTGATGAGGGCGAACAAGTTATCACAGATAGAGCATTAGTGGCTGGGATTAACTCGGTAATAATTACAGTACCATTCGGTGCAACCGTAGGTGATACGTGGTCTCGATTCCGTTTTAGTCAACAAACGGGGTTAGCTTATTATGGTGGTTCAACCTCGGGTGAGGTGGAAGATCATATTGCAACGGTTGTGGCTGCAAATACGACTCAACGTCATTTTCCATCAGCCAGTGGTTACGTAACCCTTGCGTATGAAGATAATTGGCCAGAAACCGCAGATTACGATATGAATGACTTGGTATTGAGATATCGAATTACAGAAGTATTAAAAGATGGTTTAGTGGCTAAAGTGACAATCTCAGGTCAATTAGTCGCTGTAGGTGCAAGTTACCATAGTGGTTTTGCCGTTCGTTTATCTGGAATTAATGATGAGTTAATTGATTCTACGAAAACACAGCTTTACCACAATACAGTATTACAAGGGAGTGATCCTCAAGAGTCAGATATGAGCGAGGCCAGTTTCATCCTTATTAATGATGCCATCGATGTTTCTAGCTATGAGTGTTCTTACTTTAGAACTCAGAATGATTGTCGTGAAAATGTAGGATTAGAGTTTGAGCTTAACTTTAGCTTTACTGCTCCTATAGCAACAGCAAGTATGCCTGCAATGCCTTATGACCCATTCTTGTTTGCTACTCCAGGCTATTATCATGGGCCAAGCTTTGCTCAAGCACCAGGACGAAGCTATGAGGTGCATTTAGCTGATCAAGCACCAACAGAATCCTTTGATACTAACTTCTTTACTTTAGCTCAAGATACAAGTGATCCAAGCAGCGATCGTTATTTTAAAACGATAAATAATATGCCTTGGGCGTTATTGATTTACGATGAATGGCAATGGCCAAGAGAGCGTGTTGATTTAACGACGGCTTACCCTGACTTTGCAGATTACACGACTTCTGGCGGTATCAGTAATACCGATTGGTACGATAATAGCAATGCTGTTGATAATAAATATTACTAAGAAGAGGACGTCACAATGAAAAATAAAATACTAGTAGTAATAGCGTCACTGTTCTTAATGGCATGTAGTGACAGTGGTGGATCTGGCAGTTCTGGTAGTACGGGAGGAGGTGGAGCATCACCAGCAACGGTGCCGCAACCAGAACCAGTTAAAACACAGGACTTGGTTGCTCCTGATGGGTTTACATTCAACCCTGTTACCGCTCACACACTTGAGATTAACTTAAGTGGTTCTTTACCAGAAAGGACTCATTTATCTGTGTATTCTGCTTATACAGAAGGGACCGATGGAAAGTATATTGTTGATTATGATAGTAAGGTTATTGACGCGGCGTTGGTAAATGGGGCATTAACCATTGAGTTTTCGCTTGCAGAAAGTCAATCAACTATTGTTGCAGAAATATGGTCATACGATGGAAGTCTACCTATACAGAAAGAGTTTGCTATTGATAGTAATCCACTAGTATGGGATTGAGTATAAATAATACCCCCGTTTTCTTATTCTGAAAACGGGTTTTTTGATAGAGGTTTCAATTGCCAAATGAATGCTAAAATAGCAACTTTGTAGCGTGTTTACGTGGAAAATTTAGTATTTCCTTATCTTTTTTTATATATGAATAAGGAAGTCTTGAAAGCAATTTTGAGCTTGCTTTTTCCTCGATATACGCTTCATTTGCATGTAAGGCTTTAAATATAGCTTCTCTTCGACTCATCAATTTATCTGATAATGGCATGTTTTGAATAGTGACAACCATCGAGCTGATTGTTGCGGGATTATCTATACTTAGTGAGATATAACACTCGAGTAAACTAATACATAATTCCGACGAGTATGGATATTGAGTTAAAGCATTTTGATACTGATATTGCGCTAGCTCTAGAGCGTCAATGGTTAAATTTGCAGTTTTTATTTTATTACTTTCGTTTAGCGTACTAGAGAGCATTTTTAATGATTCATTTAACTCTTGATCGTGCTTTAAAATATGTAAAGCATCGAGGCAATAATCATTAAATTGATGCTTTGTTTTTATCACGGCATTTACCCTTTCAAGTAGCCAAAGCTCCCCATAAAATGAAAGAAGGTATAATAATTCAACGAGAATTACTGAGTTTAGCTGATGTAAATCATCAAAAAAGGGTTTGCTCGCTTTTAACATTATTCGTTTAGCTGCAATGATATTTCCTTCTTTAATCATTCGCTTACATTCACTTAAACCAAAAAGAGTGGTCAATTGTTTTTTTTGTATTGTTGTTAAGCGGTATTCTGATCGCCTAACGAAGTTCTTTTGTTCAAGAATAAATTGTTTTCTATCACTTTCAGATTGGCAGTTTTGAATGTATTTACCATAGTAATTAAATGCTTCTGCAACATAAGCACACCAATCTTGGTCTGCAATAGGTAAATGATTTGCAAGTAAGTGAGAGGCTTTAAAAAAATAATGTTTATTATTACAGATAAGAGCAAGTTTCAGTGTATGCAATGCTCTTAATGGAACGCTAGGAGTGAGACCTAATGCATTGTATGCTGATGTTAAAGCTTCTTCATAGTGTGATTGCTGTATATGAAGTTGACTTAAAAAATCAAAGGCGGGAGCGAATAAAGGATGTTGTTGGCATAGGATTTCAGTTTGTTTAATTAATAACTCTGGTGTACTAAGAGAGTGTGTATTTTCAAGCTGTAATCGAGTATGTATATAGTTTCTTCTATTTAAAAACTCAGGCTGATTACATAATGCGATAAGTTCCTCACCTTCATTTGGTGAAAAAAGTGAAAATAGAAACTGATCTAATTCATTGATATTTTTGCTTTTAGCAGCAGAAATAGCATACTCTTTGAGTTGTTCATTATCGCCTTTTTTTCTAATGGTATATAGTTTTTTAAATAAATGAAATTCTTGATAAGCATCTGTCATCTTGTGGCTAAGAATAGATTTGCTTATTGGTTTACAAAGGTAATCACCATTCCCCTTTGAAAGGGTGCTAAGAACGGTTTGTGTTGTGTTATCCCCTGAAACCGTAATAACGCGTGTATAAGGTTCAATAAAACCTTTCATTTTTAATAAGTCATAAAGTTCCGAACCATTTAATACTTGCTCTAAATGGTAATCAATAAATAATAAAGAGTAACGCTTTTTTGAGCAGGCTTTAATCGCTTGTTGGTATGTTTTTGCGTGGTCGACAGAATCAAAACCTAAAAGCATAAGTAATTTAGAAAGGCATAATGAAGATACTAAGCAATCATCCACTATTAAGATAGTAAATTTTTTTGTGTTTTTTTTATTTTGGTTATTGAATACATTCATAATGACGATACCTATTTCATCTTAATTATTTTTTCTAATAAAACTTCTTTTTTAAAAGGTTTTGCAACATAGTCATCCATTCCTGATTCATAGCACTTTGAAATATCTTGATCGAGAACACTTGCGGTTAGTGCAATAATGGGTATCTTTTTTCTGCGTTGTTTTTTTTCGACGGTTCTTATTTCTTTTGTGGCAGAAAAGCCATCTTTCACAGGCATCATACAATCCATTAGAATTAGTTCGTAATCTTCACTTTCTGTGAATTTATCAATAGCTTCTTGTCCATTATTTGCGATGTCAAACGTGTAACCAGAACGACTTAAAAACAAAGATGCTACTTTTTGATTAACTAGATTATCTTCTACTATTAGAATGTGTTGCTTTTCTTGTGTTGTTTTCTTGGACTGAAATGAATGGAATGTAGGTTCATCTGTAGCTTTGATTTTATGATTTGATTTATTTTCAAAATGGAAAGTCAAAGAGTTAGCTAAGGTTTTAGCAAAGCGATGTCCAAGTAATGGGTAGGTGATTAAACCATCAATAATAGATTCATAGTTAGTCGCGCTATTTTTATGTTTTTGTATTAAAATAATAGGGATGTTTGGGTGTTTTTCTCTAAGGTTGATAAGGTTGTTTCTACCATTTTTTTCCATGCAATTATTTATACAGTAAAGGATAATTGCTTTTTCATCATCCATTAGATTTATGCCATCAGGTGAGTTTGTTTTTATAACATTGAGTAAATTATGATACCGGCACTCATTTTCAATATCCTGTTCAAAATCTTCCCCATTATTTAATAAGATAATAGAGGTATTATCCAATTCTTTAAGTAATAGTCGTTTTTCAATAACAACTGATGTTTTTATAGAAAAAGAGAAAGTGCTGCCGTGTCCTTTTTTAGATTCTAGTATTAATTTTCCGCCCATGAGTCCGATAAGCTGTTGCGTAATGGCAAGGCCTAAACCTGTTCCTCCATACTGACGGGTTATAGAGCTATCTTCTTGTATGAAAGGTTTAAATATTTTTGCTTGGGCTTCTTTTTCTATTCCGATACCAGTATCTGAAACAGAAATATTGATATAACCATTCCTACCTTCTGTCGGAATAAAATCTGCAGAGATAGTAATACTGCCTTGATGAGTAAATTTAATAGCATTAGAGGTTAGGTTCATTAAAATTTGTCTAATTCTATGATCATCAAGCAATAAATAATCAGGAAGATTGGGTGATAGTTTTATGATTAGTTCAAGATTTTTCTCTGTTGCTTTAGGAATACCAATTGAAACAATATCGAATATAATTTCTCTCAAGTTACAGTTATGTGTGTGGAGAGCTAAATTTCCGGCTTCTATTTTTGATATATCCAGAATATCACTAATTAGAATCAATAAAGTCTGTGAAGAGGTCTCTATTGTGTTTAAATAATCATGCTGTATTGGTGATAGCTTAGTTTCCGATAGAATACCTGATATACCAATAATACCATTGAGTGGGGTTCTTATTTCATGAGACATATTAGCGAGAAAAGAACTTTTAGCTAGGTTAGCTTGCTCTGCTTCATTTTTAGCTAATATGATTTTTTTCTCATTTTTAGCCCGCTCAAATACTAGGGAATTAAGACTTTGAGAGAATGAAGCTAATTCATCTTTACCATCCACTTGGATTTGAATGTTGTAGTCGTGGTTCTTTTCAATTAAAGCCATTGTTTTTGTAATATTTTTTAAATAAGTAATGATGCGTTTTGATAGCGAAATACCGAGATAAGAGATAGCAGCCAGTGATAAAATAAGCAGGCTTATAAATAATAAAATCGTAATATATGTATTTTTAAATTGAGTTTTTAAGTTTTGTTTGAGATCGGTTACTATTTTTTGTGTTACTGATTTTATTAATACAAGTCGATGATTTAATGCTTGGGTAGCTGCATTATTATCAATGTTTGAGTAATCTTTCGCCTTGTTTTTGAGTACATCATTACGAAATTTCATGCTTAATGCAAAACTGTCATTACTAAGTTTTTTTAGCAATAAATCGATATGAGATGCATTAGCATCCATCGAACCGAACTGTTTAATGTACAACTCTTGGCGATAAAATAGAGAGTTAAGTTCATCGTGATATTGAGTTTTAGGGCTATTTAGATCGAGATTAATGTACCAATTTTCTTCCGTAGCCCAATAATTAAGCCATTGAAGTTGAGTAATTACACGCAGTTTTTGATTTATGGTGCTTGAAAGTAATAGAAGTTCTTTTTGGTTTTCGAGTTCATACACCTTGTTTAATATGCCTGAAACCCTATGAGACCACTCTTCGATATCTATAGCCGAAAAGTTGTTTATTTCTGCATTAGTTGCTATCAAATCATTAACTGCATTGTATAAACTTGGTTTTGTTGCTTCATCAACTTGAGAGCGTAAAAAAGTTAGAGTGATTTTTGATGAAGATTTATCAACATCATTATCATTAGAAAATAGAGCATTTAAACGCAGATTATGCATTGCAGTAATGTAATTTGAAATCGTTTCATTTAACAGTAGGCGGTCATTTAAAGAATGAAGAGTATTTAACTTCAGTAGCTGCGTTTGGATTTCCCTTCCTGAAAGCACACATAATATAACCATAGGAAAAACGACTAAAGTAAGTAATCTTGATTTAACAGAAAACTGGTTCATTAATGACATAAAAAACTATCCTTGTTGGAAAAAGTCATCCAAATTGACCTATCTTATGATCATAGGATATTAAATTTAAAAGGGTAGTGGGTTACGTTATTTTTTTACTCTAACACTAGAGTATTAGCTCTTATTTAAGATGTGAGCTTACATCTAAAGAGTTAATAAATACTGAATGATAGGTGATGAAATTAAAGGTGATTCAGAAGATAATCGACTACAAATTTGAGAGAGGATAAAACCACGTTTATAACCTTTACTGTTAATTTTGTATTTAATTTCGTCAATATTTTGAAGTTAAATACGGCAATATATTGGCGTCTCAGTAATGATATTTTTTACCTTCCAATTGTGATGTTCCCCACAGATTTATTATTCACATATGCTGCTTTACCATATAGAATTGCGTATTGCTTCTGTGTGGCTCATAGTTAATTTAACCTTCTGAATATACAGGAGGGCAAGAAATAATTAGTTCGCTAGGTGCAAGGATGTATTATGGAACGTTCAAAAAAACAAATTAACCCGATGGATACTGATATATTAGACAGTTATGCCATATATTTAAAAGATATAAATAGGTATCAATTACTTACAGCTAAAGAGGAACTTGATTATAGCCGTTCATATAAATCTGGTTGTATAAAATCAAGAGATAAATTAATTGAATCGAATTTACGCCTTGTTGTTAAAATTGCCAATAAATATAGAAACCGGAATCAAAAAGAGTTAACGCCTTTAGATATCATTGAGGAAGGAAATTTAGGATTAATAAAGGCCATTGATAAATTCGACCCTGAGTTAGGCTATCGCTTTTCGACTTATGCGGTGTGGTGGATTAAGGAATCGATTGAAAGTGCACTGTTTAATCACTCAAGAACAGTGCGTTTGCCTGTGCACATAACCAAAGAATTGAATACTTATCTTAGGGCTGCTCGTGAGCTAACAAAATCACTTAAAAAAGAGCCTTCTATTCGTGATATTTCAGAGTATTGTGATAAAAATGAAATTAAAGTAAATAAAATCATGGGATTAGTTCCTGGTTCTTCAACGAATAGGTCCGCATTAATTGAAGATAGCTCGCCTCTCCATGTTGAATTGTGTGAAAATAATAAAGCAAATAACCCTGATGAGTTTTTATCTAAGGTAAACCTTGAAGATAATTTGTCATTATGGATAGGCACACTTCATTGTAGAGAAAAAGAAATTATTATTAATCGATATGGACTTTTTGGTAGTGAGGTAAAAACCTTAGAAGAATTAGGAGGAGACTTAAATCTTTCGAAAGAGAGAGTTAGGCAAATACAATCAGAAACCTTAATAAAATTGAACACTATATTTAAAACAAACAAGTTAAATCTAGAAGTCGCTCTTGGATAGAGAGGAGGCTTAGGCTTTTCTGTAATGTGATTAGTATGATTTGTAGGTGGTTTGTATGGATATAAATGTATTATTTAAGATACTCACAGTTCTTAATTTTTTAGCTCTATTTGGTTCGATTTTTTTCATGTATAAAATGGGGAAACTAGGTTCTAAAACATTAAGAACGTATTTATCAATAATTACTGTTGCTTACGTAGTTGGTTTTTTATATTCAGAATATTACTTTATAAACCATGGTTTTTTTAATGAGTCAGATTCCTTTGCTCTTATTGTAGTGACGGTGTCAATACATATGTTAGTTATTGTTTTATATGTAATAACTCAATTTATACGCTACTTTTCACAGGAGGATGAAAAGAATAATATATTTGAGTCAAAATATAATAACGCTACCTATAAAAAAGCAATTTTAAGTAAGATAGAACTTGGTACCCCATTTAACATTATTAAAGTTAAGATCATTAACCATAGGAAGCTTATTGATGTCTCATCAGAGAGTCAGTTTAGTAAGATGTTGTCATTTTCTGTTTTAGAGCTAAAAAAAACATTGAAGGATTCGCATTTAGAGTTTTATCATGATTCTAGAGAAATTATTATTATTGGTTATTCAACAGATAGAGAAGAAATTAAGCGTTTGGCTTATATGGTATATGAAGCATTAATCCTACCAATAGAAATGAAAAAACAGAATATTTTACTTCAACCTGTGATTGGTTGTGCTATTTCATCATCTGATGTTGAAAGTAGTGAAGTACTTTTAAAGCAAGTAGACATTGCATGTTATAAAGCCAAAAAACTAGGGGTAATTCTTGATTTTTATAGAAGTACTTACTCTGAATCTATTTACGAAGAGGCTTACATTTTAAATAGATTAATAAATGCGATCCCAAATAATGAGTTTAAGCTTTTCTATCAACCTATCGTAAACAGTATCGATCAAACGGTGCATGGTTATGAAGCGCTTATTCGCTGGCCCCAGAGTGATGGGAGTATGATCCCTCCAGATAAATTTATTTCTATTGCTGAAACAAATAATTATATAAAGGGGATAACTCAATGGGTAGTGAAGCAAGTTTCCCATGATATTGCGGCGTTTAAAAGAGAAAATATACACCCATTAGTTCATGTGAATGTATCAACCCTCGACCTTCATGATGAGGATCTTTATAAGCTCCTATTTACATTAGTCACGAATAAACAGTTAGAACCATCAGATGTGATCTTAGAGGTAACAGAAAGTGCCCTAATGTCAGATGTTGATACTGCTTACCTTATGCTCTCGAAACTATCGGAATTGGGCTTTTATATCAGTATTGATGATTTTGGTACGGGTTATTCATCACTATCTTTACTTAGAGTGCTGTCATTCAATCAGATTAAGATCGATCAATCATTTATTCGTAACATGGCTATTGGCAATAGTGATTATGCCATTGTGGCTTCTACTATTTACCTTGCGCATAGTTTAGGTTGCAATGTTGTCGCTGAAGGTGTTGAAAATTTTGATTTATTTGATGAGCTTAAAGATCTTGGATGTGATTATATTCAAGGTTACTGTATTAGTAAGCCTAAAGAGTTTACCGAGATACTTCATTGGTCTTTAAAACAAGTTGAGATAAACAAACAAACAGCGATAGCATAACGTATGGTTCATAAGTCCCCCAGAGATCATCAGATTAACGTGGGGGGATTATGTTTGTTACTTTATTTAAGTAGAAGAGGATTGATTTTTCTCTTCTAAGAAAGGTACTGATTCATTTGGTCTGAAATATTTTTTAGCTCAGAGATAACTGACTCTATGATTTCAGCGTCCGGCTTAGTATCGCTTTTTGATAGTCTTTCAATTTCTTTTATTTGAGAAATAATATCTATTTCAAATAAGTTCCCTAAAGCTCCAGAAAGAGTGTGTGCGGTATTGTAAAGTGCGGTTAGATTATCGCTATCATACACTAGGCGTATTTTTTGAATGATGCATGCATTTTCATTAAGGTATAGCGAAAATAACTCTTTTATAATCGCCTCGTCTCCTTCAAACATATCTTCTAACGCTGAGATGTTAATCATAGATAGCTCTCGTATCAATAAATTATACCTTTACTATAGGATATAAGTTTTTTTAATCAAAAAGACACCAGATAGCTCTTATTGAATGTTTTGCTAAAAGATTTAGTAGAGGGTTTTATAAAGTGAAGAATAAATACTATAGCCATCAATGATTCGTAGTTTTTTTATTCAAAAATAATAAAAATCAATCAACTAGGTTTACTTTTAATCAAACAGACATTTTTTTTCAAAAAAGACTTGCGCCTGATCTCATTTTCTCTATAATGCGCGACATCACTTGATGAGGCAGATGCTTCAGAAGAGTCCCGTGGAGGGATGGCTGAGTGGTCGAAAGCACCGGTCTTGAAAACCGGCAACCGTTAATAGCGGTTCTAGGGTTCAAATCCCTATCCCTCCACCACATTCCATTGCTGAGCTAAGTTAGCTTGATGATGACAAAAGATATAGTGTGCCGACTTAGCTCAGTAGGTAGAGCAACTGACTTGTAATCAGTAGGTCACCAGTTCGACTCCGGTAGTCGGCACCATATTTTCTCTTTATGAGATGCAACACCTGTTCCCTTTTAGTTCAGTTGGTAGAACGGCGGACTGTTAATCCGTATGTCGCTGGTTCAAGTCCAGCAAAGGGAGCCACCTTTAAGAACGCCGCTTGATAGCAATATCAAGCGGCGTTTTTGTATTTGTAAATTATTGAATTGTAAATATTTTTTGAATTTATTTATACATGTATCTCATAAGTGATTGTTTTTAAAGTTATGAAATGTGTTTAAATCTATTTTGTCACTTTACAACGCTAGAAGCTCGGAAGATATTCAAGGATGAATAATACCAATCTACATAAGTATTTGATCATTCTTGCTTGTTAAAATCGATTATATCTGCGTTATACCTTTCTATTGCAAAAATTAGGTGTAATTAGAACCACTAGTTACTGTAATTTATGCCTTGCTCTAATCGATTTTTCCTACGCAATTATCTGAACAACTACTTATCCAGAATGGTATAAAAAAGCCTCTCACTAGTTATCATTAGATTAGTTAAGAGGCTTTTTCTGAATTGGGATTTACTTTTAGCTTTTGCTCATTGCCATTAATTTATTATTTTCTAATTTTTCTTTTAGCCACAAACCAGATGTCTTCATTGCATATGCAAAGATAACCCCTAAGATTAGAGATGGAATAACAAGTTGCCAGTTACCATTTGACGCAAAAGTTGCACATGAGCCAATAAAGGTACCAGGAATAAAACTTAACCAACTCTTTTTTGCTTGCGCGCACATAAAGAAAGCAACAATAGCTGTAATAACATAACCAATGATCTCTAGGCTTGCCATTGATGAAAGTTTAATGATGACCATAGCCCAGAAGACACCACTAAGATTAGTAGCAATACTTAACCCTATGCCTTTTAGTCCATCGGTAGGGGATGCAAAGTAGGTCGTACAACCAAGAAAACCAGCCCAACTTAATAAGCCTAAGCTTACTGCTACCCAGCCCCAAAGACCTGAAAGAATGCCTGTAGTAATCGCAATGGCAATTAATGTACTCATGGTTATACCTATAATATCGGTTATTTGCTAATCACCTATAATAATGTCTTTAACTGTGATTTTTAGTGATTTAAATCTCCTTAATTAACTATTGTTACATTGCTCTCTTTAAAAATTGAGAGTGCAATCGATTGCACTTCTATGAAGTAAAAATGTAAATAGAAAAATAAAGTTTTAAGTAAATACACACATACATGTAAAACTTTATTTCACTGTGAATTAAGTGTCTTGGGGTTGTAATGTGTATTGTTGGTCTTAAATTTTTATTTTGCACCTCAGTTAGTTGGGGGTTATTGTGGGCTACCTCACATAATGATAATTATATTTTTAGTGGAGCTACTAGTATTCCGTTCTGTTATAAGTTGATGCAACTCTCATTATTTTAATTTATACCGTAAAATATAGAATTAAGTGTGATTCAAAGCATAATTTGGATTTATCTTAATTTGTAAAACTAAAAAACTTTTGTATTGTAATTCCAGATTTGAATTTTAATTACTTTATTTTTAGGAATGGAATCATGTTGAAAAGAACCCTTCTTTCTACTGTTATTATGGCAAGCTTAGCGGCTTGTTCTTCTACTTCTTCTGAACAATCAACAGTTAACCAGCTGGCTGAAAACCTAGATATTAACTACACAGTGATTACTAACCAAGGCGCTGATGACGGCCTTGCTTGTAAAGAACTTCAGGCTGAATGGGCATCATGTAACAAAGTAAACATGACAATCACCAACACTGGTGAAGCGGTTGATTCTGCTGATTGGACAATCTATTTTCACAGCATTCGTTTAATTCTAGATGTTGAAAATGACCAATTTAAGATTACTCGTGTAACGGGTGATTTACACAAACTTGAACCAACAGATAAGTTTGATGGTTTTGCTGCTGGCGAAGAAGTAGTTCTTCCATTGGTAGCTGAGTACTGGCAGCTATTTGAAACTGACTTCATGCCAGGTGCATTTGTAACGGCTCCAGGTGCAGAAGCTCGTAATATCATTTCTTTGGATACTGAAGATACTAGTGAGTTTGTTGATGAAATTATCGGTGTTCAACTAAAACGTACTCTTGCTGATAACAACGTTGTAGCAACAGCAAACACTCGTTTTGAGAAAAACGCTGATGTAGCTGAAGTAGATGCGTCTTCTCATATTATTCCAACGCCTTTAAAAACAACGCTAACGAATAAAACGGTTGATTTAGCAAAAGGTATCTCTATTACAGCAAACGGTATTGATGCAGACCAACTTGCTGCATTAAACCAACGTGCTGAACTTCTAGGTCTTGAAACTTCTGGTGAATATCCAGTGTCTGTTTCTGTAGATAAGAAGCAATTCAAAGATGGCGTATCTGGTGCATACAAATTAGATGTGGCTGAAGGTAAAACTACGGTTGTTGCATTTGACCAAGCGGGTGCATTCTACGGCGTACAATCTTTACTTGCTCTAGTAAGCTTAGATAGCTCAGAAATCCCAACGCTAAACGTAGAAGATGCTCCACGTTTTGAATACCGTGGCGTAATGGTTGATGTTGCTCGTAACTTCCACTCAAAAGAAGCGATTCTTGCGACGGTTGATCAAATGGCAGCATACAAACTTAACAAACTACATCTTCACCTAACAGATGATGAAGGTTGGCGTTTAGAGATCCCAGGTCTTCCTGAACTAACAGACATCGGTGGTAATCGTTGTTTTGATGAGACAGAAACCTCTTGTTTATTACCTCAACTGGGTTCAGGTGCTGATTCAGATAACTTTGGTTCTGGTTTCTTCACAACAGAAGATTACCTAGAAATCCTAACGTACGCGAAAAACCGTAACATTGAAGTGATTCCAGAAATCGATATGCCAGCTCACTCACGTGCAGCAGTAATGTCAATGGAAGCTCGTTACGCACGTCTTGCTGCTGAAGGTAAGATGGAAGAGGCGAACCAATACCGTCTGATGGATCCAAAAGACGAATCAAACGTAACAACGGTTCAGTTCTACAATAAACAAAGCTTCATTAACCCATGTTTAGATTCATCTTCAACATTTGTAGATAAAGTGATCACTGAAGTTGCAGCAATGCACAAAGCGGCTGGTGTTCCTCTATCAACATGGCACTTCGGTGGTGATGAAGCGAAAAACATCAAACTTCACGCTGGTTTCCAAGACATCAACGATGAAGAAAAAATCGCATGGAAAGGTGACTTAGACTTATCTAAGCAAGACTTCCCATTTGAAAAATCGCCACAGTGTCAGTCTCTGATTGCAAGCGGTGAAGTTGCAGATTTCGAACATCTTCCAAGCCATTTTGCTGAGCAAGTATCTAAAATTGTTGCAGCTAAAGGCATCCCACACTTCCAAGCGTGGCAAGATGGTCTTAAATATTCTGAAGGTGCTAATGCATTCGCAACTGAATCAGTACGTGCAAACTTCTGGGATACTTTATACTGGGGCGGCGGTGCTTCAGCGTACGAGTGGGCTGAAAAAGGGTACGACGTAGTTATCTCTAACCCAGATTACGTTTACATGGATTTCCCATACGAAGTTGACGCAAAAGAGCGTGGCTACTACTGGGCAACTCGTGCAACAGATACACGTAAGATGTTCGGTTTCGCACCAGAAAACCTACCTCAAAATGCGGAAACATCAGTTGACCGTGACGGTAACGGCTTTGAAAGTGCAGGTACAGTAACGCCTAAGAAACCTTTCTACGGTCTGTCTGCACAACTTTGGTCTGAAACCGTACGTACTGATGAGCAATATGAATACATGGTATTCCCACGTGTTATCGCAGCAGCAGAGCGTGCATGGCATGAAGCGTCTTGGGAAAATGAATACAAAGCAGGTGTTAAATACTCTCTAGAAACAAACCTAGTGAATAAGAAAGCACAGCTTACTGATTGGACAAACTTTGCAAACACTATGGGTCAACGTGAATTAGCGAAGCTTGAAAGAGCGGGTATTGATTACCGTCTACCAATCCCAGGTGCAGAAATTGCAAACGGCGAACTAAGCATGAACATTTCATTCCCAGGTGTAACGCTACAATACTCTGTAGATGGCGGTAAAACATGGTCTGAATATGACAATGCAAACAAACCAAAAGTAACGGGTGACGTTCAAATTCGTTCAGCATCATTTACTGGCGAGCGTGTTAGCCGAGTAACTAGCGTTAAATAATTACGTTAGAAAAAATTAGAAACAGTCATTAAATAACCAAACGGCACTTCTTTTATAAGAGGTGCCGTTTTTTTATGTAATAAACTTCATACATCAAAAATGAAATCATTCTTTTATTTTTTGGTTAAGTGTTTTTTATGAACGTAACATCGTCTAACTTCGTTATAGCGGACTCTAAAATCACTTAAATCCCCATTCATCAGTACGTACGATGTTTATCTATTTATAAATGTGCATTTAAAATGAACCTTTGAAGGTTTACTATATTCCTTATGAATGACTTATCGAATCATCAGTATTGATAAGTAACTAAAACTACGGAATGTATTATGGCTATTTCTCGACGTACTTTTTTAAAAACATCCATTGCTACAGCAGTTGTTGCTGGTGGTGGTTTAATGGTTTATCCGGCTTCGAAATTCTTTGATGATGAAGATATTGAGGTGATCCCGCACGCAAGTCACTGGGGGCCATTTAATGCGATAGTAAAAGCAGGTGTACTTGTTGGTATTCAACCGCGTAAAGATCTCGATGCAATGCCTACCGAAATGTTAACGGAAGGGCTGATTGGTCGGGTTTACGATAAAACTCGTGTTAAATACCCTATGGTTAGAGCCTCTTATTTAGCCGATCCAAAAGGCGATACCAAGACTCATTTACGTGGTAAAGAACCCTTCGTTCGTGTGAGTTGGGATGTCGCATTATCATTAGTAGCAGAAGCCATTCAAACGACAGCCACCGACCATGGAAATGAAGCTATTTTTAGTAGCTCTTATGGTGGTTGGTCACACGCCGGTTTAATGAGGCCACAAGTACTACAAGGCCGATTCTTTAATCTTATTGGTGGGCAAAGTACCACAACGGGTGACTATTCAGGTGGTGCCTCTCAGGTTATCCTTCCTCATGTTATTGGTGATATGGAAGTGTATTCACCACAAACAGCATGGCCTGTAATTAAAGATAACACTGAAATATTTGTACTGATTGGTTGTGATCCTTGGAAAAATAACCGCATCGAATTTCGAGTTGCCGATCATCAAATGTACCCACATTGGAAGCAGTTTGCCGAAGATGGCATCAATTTCATCTCAATTAATCCACAACGTACCCGAACAGATGATGAGTTAGATGCGGAATGGGTCAAAATTGTGCCTAATACCGATACCGCTTTATTCTTAGCCATGGCGCAGCATGTATATGTTAATGATCTACATGATACCTCTTACTTAGATCGCTACACCGTAGGGGCAGATAAATACATTGATCATTTAATGGGTAAAACTGACGGGGTGGTTAAATCTCCAGAGTGGGCAGCGAAAATTACAGGTATATCGGCAAAAGATATTCAGGCAATGGCGATTAAATTTGCAACAAGTAAAACTCAGTTTGCCGCTGGATGGTCGCTGCAAAGAGCCGATCATGGTGAAATGATTCATTGGGCAATTATTAACTTTGCAGCCATGTTAGGGAAGATTGGTAAACCGGGGGAAGGGGTTGGCTTTAGTTGGCATTACGGTAATGGTGGTATGCCACAATCAGGGAAAACATTGCCAATTGGCTTGTCTCAAGGTAAAAATCCAGTCAGTACTATTTGCCCGGCATCTCGTATTTCTGAAATGTTAATGAACCCAGGCAAAACCTTTACAAGAGATGGCATTGAATACACCTATCCAGATGTTAAAATGGTGTATAACGCAGGCAATAACCTACTTTCACATCAACAAGATACCAATCAATTGATTGCAGCACTTAATGACAAAGTAGACACCTTTGTATGCCAAGACCCATGGTGGTGTGCATCGTCGCGTTATGCTGACATTGTTTTACCTGCAACCAGTACGTTAGAGCGAGATGATCTCTCCTCTGGTGGGACTTACAGTAACGATAAAATCTATGCGATGCGTCAGGTTATTCAGCCTTATGGGGAAAGTTTAGATGACTTCGAAATTTTCCGAAGATTAGCTGAAATATTTAACGTTGAAGATAAATTTACGGAAGGGTTACCGTTTGATGAGATATTAAAACGAGCCTATAAAGCGTCTTCTGCTACATTACCGTTTGATGAGTTTTGGAAAAATGGCGTCGCTTTATTACCAGTGCCACAAGAAGCAAACCAATGGGTAAGACATGGTGATTTTTATCAAGATCCAGAGAAGAACCCACTGCATACGACATCAGGAAAAATAGAACTATATTGCCAAGATATCGCCAATTTTGATGTAAAAAACTGCCCGCCAATGCCGACATTCTTAGAACCGTTTGAATATCTTGGTAACGCAAAGCCTAATGAAGTTCATGTTGTTAGCCCGCATCCTTATATGCGGTTACATTCACAACTGGCAAATACAGAAGTTCGTAAATACGAAAGTGTTCAAGGACGACAATACGTACTTATTAATGATAAAGATGCAGAGAAGCACGGGATTCGTTCTGGCCAATTAGTTGAGATATTTAATGAACGTGGTCGAGTGATTGCTGGAGCGAAAGTCTCTGATCAGATTATGCCCGGCGTGATCAGTTTAGAAGAAGGGGCGTGGTTGCAATTTGATAGCCAAGGGCGCTGTAATAGTGGCTCAATTAACGTATTAACCTCTGGTAAAGCATCAAGTGATTTAAGCCAAGCGACGACGGCTAATACCTGTCTGGCTTATATTCAACGTTGTCGAGATCCGGAATCACCCAATTTAGCGTTTGAGCCACCAAGAATTGTCACGGTAGATACCGATCTTCAGATTGATAAAGTAAACGCAACCCTAGGTCATGATAATGGATTAGGCAGTGAGACAAAACAAAGCGTCGGTGAAGCCTTATTTTATCAGCGTTGTACCATGTGTCATTCAGCCAAAGATCCCAAGCAGTATACTAAGGCTCAATGGCGTGGTATCACTCAGAGCATGTTTCCTCGAGCAGGGTTAAATCCACTAGAGAGAGAAGAGGTGATGTCTTTTCTAGAAGCTAACGCCAAAGATTCAAGCTAAGTTATCTATTGTTTTAAATGACACGGTTAAGCAATTTAAGATGTGATAATTGAGTTGAGTGTTACTTAATAAATAAAATAAACCCTCAGTAAGTAAGATTACTGAGGGTTTATTTTATCCTGATAGTCTTTTTGAACACTAACTTTCAGGCAACCAAGTTTGTTCAGAAACCACTTTTTGATTTTTGAAAGTGAGTTGCTCTACTTTATCACCATGATTATTCCAATGAGTTACTGAACCATCTTTGATTTTTCCGTCATCGTAATTAGCTTGTGTCGCTTTTTTCCCATTAGCGTAATAACTGGTGTATTGGCCGTCTTTCTGACCATCATCATAGTTAATGATTGTTTTTCACAAACTCTAAGAAAGTCCGGTCAGCTTTTGATAGATAACCATTTTTTCGCCATGCAATTGAAATATCTAAAAAGATAGGTTCACTAAAGGGAATTGAGACAATATCAGGTTCGTTTTCTGTGGCTAATTCGAGCAAAGCACTAATGGCGAAGTCACGTTTTACAATTTTCAAGATCACAGGTAATAAGTTGGTTTCAAAAGAGAAATTAGCGGTTAGTTTTTGTTGTTGGCAAATAGCATCTAACCTTTCGCGATGAAAATACCCTTGTTTGAACATCACCAACTCTTGAGAGAAAAATTCAGTAAACGATAAGGTCTTTTTCTTTGAAAACTCATGTTCAGGGCTAACAACAGCCACCATTTGAGAACGAAGTAAGTGATCGGAGTCGAGCTCATTAGGTAAGTCTCTTACTTGAGTAATGCCAAGGTCAATTTCCCCATCAAGCAGCATTTTTTGTATTGACTGTGCGCCGGCCTCTACCATAGTGAGTTTTAATTTTGGGTATTTGCTTTTAAAAGCCATGAGAACCTCAGGGAAATAGTAGGTGCCCATAATGCTTGGTACGCCTAATCGTACTTCCCCTTTTTCTAATCCTCTTAATTCTTTCATTGCAAGAGAAGCATCATCCAATTGCTGTAAAATCAATTTAGCGTGGGTAAGCAGAACTTCACCCTCGTGAGTGAGGGCTATTTTTCGATCATTGCGGCGAAAGAGTTCAAGCTCTAATTCGGTTTCTAATTTTTTAATCGCCACGCTTAATGCTGGCTGAGCGATATGTAGACTGTTAGCTGCGTGGGTAATGTTTTTATGCTCTGCAACTGCGACAAAATACTTTAGTAATCGTGTATCCATATTTATTACACACCATAATCAAAAACTATCAAATCGATAATTATTATATATTTTCACTATTCCAATGAACTTGCTACTGTTTTGATATTGTTTTCCTGATGATGATCACTGAGATGATTGAATTTCGTAGTAAGGCGTATTACCAAGTGAGTGCCGCATTGGCTTTTGGATCATTTTTGGTTTTTTGTAATTTGTATTTGTTTCAACCTATGTTGCCAGTATTGGCTGATCATTTTATGGTGTCTGCGACTCAAATTAATTGGTTGTTGGCTGCAGGGACATTAATGCTGGCTCTGAGTTTATTGCCGTGGGCGATAGCGTCTGATTTCATTGGTCGACGCAAAGTGATTTTATTGAGCTTATTCATGCTTCCTGTCATAGGAGTGACCTCATTATTAACCGATAGCCTTATTGTTCTTATTCTAAGTCGTGCAGCAATGGGTATCGCACTTGCTGGATTTGCGGCTGTTGCAGTCGCTTATATGGCGGATGCGTTTACTGCTAAAGCGTTTAGTTATGCCATTGGTGCTTATATTAGTGCTAACTCGTTAGGAGGAATTTCTGGACGATTATTTGGCGGTGTTATAACCGATCATTTTAGTTGGCAAATGGCAGTGATCTTGATGGCCCTAATAAGTGCAATTGGTGCCATTATCGTAGCTCTAATTTTGCCAAAAGACACAGCTCAACAAACTGAAAAACGGTCAGTCTCTGATTATCATCGTGTACTTGTTCAGCATTTAAGAAACAAGCCACTCTTTTTGGCTATGCTGATTGGAGGGGTTAATTTTGCTTTGTTTGTTAACTTATACTCCGTTACTGGTTTTCGTTTAATTGCTGAACCTTATTCGTTGCCTTTAAGCGTGACTTCTATGATCTTTCTTTGCTACTTATCAGGCACAGTGAGTTCCCGTTTAGTTGGATTATGGTGTCAGCGATTTAATGCGGTATCGGGTATGTTTGCAGGAACGTTACTTAGCTTAATTGGTATGCTTATCGCTAGCAACCAATCACTTATTACTATTATTATCGGTTTAAATGTATTAAGTTTTGGTGCTTTTTTTACTCATTCATTGGCGTATGGCTGGGTAAGCCAAAAAGCAGAGGCGGCGAAATCAACAGCAACGGCACTATACTTGGTGCATTACTATGTTAGTGGCAGTTTAGGTGGATTTTATTTAATGTATTGTTGGCAACATGGGGGATGGGAAAGCGTGGTTCTTGGTGCAGGAATACTTTATGTTGTTATCTTTTGGCTCTGTTGGCGTTTATATAATTACGCCCATACCAAGGTTGCATGGGCGTAATCAAAGAGGTCTCTTTATTTGTTAGATTTCAAATACTTTAAAACCATTCTTTCCAGAGCGTTTGATGTCATACATAGCAGCATCAGCATTGTGCATTACATCATTGATGCAACCGCCATGTTCTGGGAAGAAGGCAATACCAATACTCGTACTTAAATGGTAAGGCATATCTTCGAACATCAATGGCACATGACTGTTTTTAATAAATTGATCTACCTGTGCGATCGCTGTTTGCTGATCAATAAGATCATAAATCAGAACGGCAAATTCATCACCGCCAAGACGAGACACATAAGCATTTTCAGAAAAAGCGCTGTATAGGTTTTTGCCTATTGCTTTTAAAGCTAAATCACCAGCACTGTGACCAAAGTTATCGTTAAGATCTTTAAAGCCATCTAAATCGATATAGATTAATGCTAATTTAGTATCGTCCTTGCGTGCCTGTTGCATTTTCCAATGGAATAGTTTTTTAAAATACCCACGATTTATTAAGCCAGTTAAGCAGTCGTGATGTGCTAATTTTTTGATTTTATTATGATTCATTCGCTTTTTAAGTTGTAGCTGTGCAATTAATAAAGCCACGAGTAAAGAGAAAAGGAATAGGCTAATTACGATGAGTAATTCACTTTTTTCAATCTTTTCTAAGCTCCAAATTGGTGCACTTGGTACAAAGGTAATTAAACGCCAACACGAATCTTCTTTGTTAATGATGGAAACGTCTTTGCTTGTTTCTACATTTTTAGGATATGAAAATACAGAGTCAAAAGTCAGTATGCCAGATCCTATTAGGAATTGCCCTTTTGAACGGTTTTTAAGGCACTCATATGTTTTTGGATAAATAGCAGAATATTTTTTATCTGCATTTTCGCCAAACATAAATGCAAATTCTAATTCAGGTCTTTTATCATAAATGAGAAAATAATCATCGCTATTAATAAGCATATGGTGATTTTTTTGTTCTAATGAGAAAAGCTTTAAACCATCAAGTAGATGCTCTGCTAAATAATTGAGTATTACCACACCACGTTTTTTTCCATATTCATCAAATACAGGTGTTGCAAGGCGGATCATTGGTTTATAAGGTAGCTCAATTTCTCCGTGCTCAATGTTTAAATCAAGAATAGAGATATAAATTTCACCGTCATGTAATTTCAAGCTGTCTTTAAAGTAGTATCGGTTACGTTTATTTTGCAGCTGATGTTTAGGTACGATGGCAGGAATACCATTATTATAATTAATACGGATGATTTCGTTACCCTCAAGGTCAAGGTAACGTAATTGGTCGTAAAGTCCTTTTCTAAGGCTTAAAGCAAGTGTATTTAACTCGGCAAGTTTAATGAGTTTTTTATCATGTTTATCATAAGCCTTATTGATTTCAATGAAGTCAGAAAGCAGCAGGAGATCTTTCCCTATGCTGTTAAGGGTCATTGCAATGTATTTTTTTTGAGCGGAAATTAGCGCACTTTGTTCTGTTTTTATTTGATTGATCTTTATTTCACTTTCTGAATACTTATAGAAATAAAAAATAGAAAATAAGAAAGAAAATAAACACAAAAATAAAACAATAAAGCGAGGCCAAAAAAATAGATTATTGGACTTATTAAATGTAATCACTTTATTCACTTAACTTAAAATTAATATGGGCACCATTTATGTAACAAACTCTTTTGTGAGAGTATTATTTATTGGTGTTATAAGTGGGGAACTTTATAGCATATGAATATTTCTATCAACGCTAAAAAAATAATAAATCCGAAGAAAAATTGACCTATACCGCTGTGGTGTTGGAAATTAAGATCTTATGTAACTAAGGGTGACTATTTGTTGTTTTTCTACTGACTTTTATCTCCATTAAATAACCAACAAGCAATTAATTTACTACCATTTGGCAACTTAAATTGCTTGTCGATAAACTCAAATCTACTTACTTTGGAGAGGGGTAATTAATACTGATGTATTCAGGCTCTTCAATCCCCGCTTCTTGATTTAACACACGGGTTAATACAAAGTAATAATTTGCTAATACATTGGCAAATCTAGGCAGTGTTTCTGGAATGTTCTTTGTGGTTAATTTATCCACTTGAACTAAAGCGCGCACCACTTTTTTACTTAAACTACGGCATTGATGAAGTTGAATAACAGGGCCAGTGCCGCGAGGAAGAACAAAGCGCTTCGCATCGTCGTGAACTTGAGACTTAAAATGTAACATTTCAGATAGCAGGTTTTGAATATCGTCTTCAAAAATTCCGCATTTACCACGAATTGATCCATTTAAATTGAATATTTTGGGTTGTAAGCGTTCTAGGGACTCTCGAACTTCCTGATTTGATATTTGAGAAAGAGCGAGGCCAGTATAGGTACATAACTCGTCAGTTAAAATCTCAAAATCACACAGCGGACTGTCTTCAAAAATGAATGGGTAAGAGAGTTCACCGACATTACCAGATGCTTTAAGTGTCATAGTTACATTACTTATTAGTGGGTTATGAAGAAATATACTTTACCATGAGCTAAGAAAACATAGCGAGATAATCTGAGTTTAATAGATAGAATATATTATCGTAGCGACGTACAATGTCGACCACTTCGGAATACGGTGAGAATCCGTAACGGACGCGCCACTGTGAAAGTCTCAATGGGATTTGAGTCAGATACGAAGTGATTAATTTTATGCTCTATTGTTCAGAGCTATAATGTACGCGATTTACAGGAGTTGCCATGCGTTGGCTTGCGTTAAAATCATTTATTATTGCCTCTTCTTGTTTGTTTTCTTTTTCCTCAATGGCTGAGACTATCTATCCGTTAAGTATGATTGATGGCTTAGGGAATTCTGTTGTTATTGAACAAGAGCCTAAAAAAATATCCTCAAAAACATTATTTACAGATGCTGTGTTACTCGAGTTAGTGGATGAGAGTTCACTCTCAAGTTTGACTGATCTTGCTAATAATCCTAACTATTCTGCGGTAAAAGATATTCTTCCTAAATCAGTTCCTTTATTAGCGCTGAATGTAGAAATGATCATCGCGAATCGTCCTGACATTGTGTTTGCGGCCAATTGGAGTGACGCATCAAAATTAGCCATTATTGAAAATGCGGGCATTCCTGTTTATCGAATTCAAACACCTAAAACAATTGCAGAGATTAAAGCTGAGATCTTACGTGTTGGCGAGATAGTTAACAAAAGCGAAGCGGCTAAAAAAGTCGTTGCCAAAATGAAGGCGCGATTAACTCAAGATGTGATTAAGCCAAAACAAAGATTAACAGCGTTAGATTACAACCCTTGGGGAACCTCTAGTGGGCAAGACTCAACATGGGATGAAGTATTAGAGCAAGCAGATTTAGATAATGCGATTGAAGGATTAGTGAGTGATAAGTACGGACAAGTGCCAGTATCAAAAGAGATGGTGATTGTGCTTAACCCTGATGTATTGTTTATTCCTGCATGGGTTTATGGTGATAAGAATGGCGCAGAGCAGTTCAAACAAGAAGTGATGTCTGATCCGTCATTGCAATCAGTCACAGCTATTAAAGAAGGGCGTGTGTATCAAATGCCTCATGTATTAAGAAGTGTTTATAGCCAATACATTATTGATGCGGTTCTTTTTGTTAATCATTCTGCGTATAAGAAACCTTAATGCCTTTTTATCGTTTAACTTCAGTTCAAATTATTATCTCAGTCAGTCTGTTTATTGGTCTGTTTTTGGCATATCTCAGCCTTGGTGCGGTGCATATTCCAATTATCGATATTTTGTCGATGTTTAAGAGTTACTTGATGAATGGCAGCGAACTCGCCACAAAAGAATACCCATTAGCCTCTGCAATTGTCATGCACATTCGATTACCTAGAGCGTGCGCCGCTATTCTGGCTGGTGGTGCATTGGCGTTGGCAGGAGCTTGTACTCAGGGTTTATTTAAAAATCCATTAGCGAGTCCTGATGTATTGGGTGTGAGCTCTGGCAGTAGTTTTGGGGCAGTCATCGCAATTGTATCTGGCTTCTCGTTTATGAATCCGATGTGGTTACCTATTTTTACTACGGTTGGCGCATTGGCGGCATCAGCATTTATCTATGTTTTAGCCTCTCGCAGTTCGTCGTCTCAAATTCTGTTTTTAATCTTAACCGGTTTAGCACTCTCTAGTTTATTGGGGGGGGCACGAATGGGGTTGCTATTAATGGCTCAACAATATGAAGTCAGTCAATTTGTCTTTTGGGCTATGGGTGGCTTAGATGGGCGTATGTGGCAACATTTATTATGGCCAACGCCAGTTATTATCATTGTTTCAATTTTGCTATTAAAAGAGAGTCGTGCCTTAAATTTATTAGCATTAGGTGAAGAAAGTGCGCATGGCATGGGGCTTAATGTAAAGCAAACCCGATTCAAACTATTGATGTTCGCAACTTTACTTACCGCAATGTCGATAGCGATAGCCGGACCAATCGGATTTATTGGTTTGATGGTGCCACATTTAGTGCGTTTATTGGTTGGGCCTGCGCATGAAAAACTGTTACCGTTCTCTGCTATTTTTGGTGTTATTTTCTTACTTGTGTGTGATTTGTTAGGCCGTTGGATTATTGCCCCAAATGAGTTGAAAGCGGGGATCATTACCTCGTTTATCGGTGGTTGCTACTTTATCGGTTTGATTATTCGATTTCAAAGAAAAGGGCGTTTAGCATGAGCAAGATGAATTTAACAAAAACGCTACTGAACGTATCAAATCTCAGCTATCTGGTCGGTTCAAAGGCGTTATTAAAAGATATTTCTTTTTCTGTGAATGCGGGTGAGTTAGTCGGTATTATTGGCCCTAATGGCGCAGGTAAAAGTACCTTGATGAAATGTATTAGTGGCTTTCAAAGCTATTCACAGGGTGAGATATCAATTAAAGGCAAGTCGTTATCGACTCTTTCTCATATTGATCGTGCATTAAGCATGAGCTATTTACCCCAATACAGTGAAGCGGCTTTCCCATTCAGTGTAATGGAGACTATTGGTTTAGGGTTTCATGCTCGTCAGCAACAAGAACTCATTTCCCCTGTCGTTATCAAAGATCAAAGCAAAGCGGCGTTAGAAAGGGTTGGAATAGGACATTTAAGCGCTCGAACCGTGACAGACTTATCTGGCGGTGAAAAGCAACTAGTTCACTTTGCTCGATCATTAGTGCAAGGAACGCCATTAATGTTGCTTGATGAGCCAACTGCTAGCTTGGATATTGGCCATGAATCCCAGTTAATGAATGTGCTCTCTAAAGAGTGTCAAAATGGAAAATCAGCTTTGGTTGCGATTCATAATCTAAATACCGCCGCTGAGTTTTGTGATCGCCTAATCTTGATTAACCAAGGTGAAGTGATGGCAGAAGGTAAGCCCAATGAAGTATTGAGTGAAGAGAATATCCGAGCTTTATACCAAGACTTAGTGATGGTGTCCCATCATGCAGTGACAGGGAATACGATAGTGTCGCCGTATAAGAAGTAGTTCAACATTTAGAGAGTAACCATAAAAATCCAGAGCCTCGTTTGAGAACTCTGGATTTTTTGTTTATTGGTTATATGAAATTATTCACACGGTGGTGCCATGTGGATTAATGCTAAACCACCGAGTGATGTTTCACGGTATTTACGGTTCATGTCTTTACCTGTTTGATACATGGTATCGATCACTTTATCGAGTGAAATAAGACATTTACTAGTGCGTTTTAACGCCATGCGAGAGGCGTTAATTGCTTTCATTGAGCCCATGGCATTACGTTCGATACAAGGCACTTGAACAAGGCCCCCAATTGGGTCACAGGTCATACCCAATGAGTGTTCCATGGCAATTTCAGCCGCCATACAAATTTGCTCATTACTGCCGCCGCGAAGCGCAGTTAAGCCTGCTGCTGCCATTGAGGATGAAACGCCAACTTCACCCTGACAGCCCACCTCAGCACCAGAAATCGACGCATTGGTTTTGTATAAAATACCAATCGCACCAGATACCGCTAAGAAGTCTTTTAGTTGTTTCGTATCTAGCTCTTTAATGAATCTATGGTAATACATCAATACACCAGGAATAACACCAGCAGCGCCATTAGTTGGTGATGTAACTACTTGGCCGCCTGCTGCGTTTTCTTCACTTACTGCAAACGCAAATAAGTTAATCCAATCCATGATCTCCATTGGATCATTTTCAATAGAGGCATTTGCTTCCAGTTTTTTCAATAAAGCAGGCGCACGACGAACGACATTTAGGCCGCCTTCAAGGATACCTTCAGTTTGAAAACCGCGGTCCATACAAAGAGACATAACCTTCCAAATTTGGTCGGCTTTTGCATCAATGGCTTCCATCGGTTGAAATGCAACTTCGTTACGTAGTACAAAAGCGCCTAAGCTTAGTCCTTGTTCTTCTGCTTTTGCTAGCATCTCATCAGCAGACTTAAATGGGAATTCCACCTCAATATCAGCGGTGCTTTTACCATTGATTAGCTCATCTGCGGTAGCAATAAAACCACCACCAACTGAGTAGTAGGTTTCGATGGCAAGTTGTTGTCCTGCGGCATCAAAAATTGAAATCGTCATGCCATTTTCATGTAAAGGTAAGTTGGTTTTATGAAAAAGCATGTCAGTGTCATAATCAAAGATGATTTCATGAGCACCTGCAATATGTAATATCTTATCTTCAATCGCTTTTTTCATAGCTAAGTTGGCGCTGGTTATTTTGATGGTATCTGGACGATTTCCCAGCAAGCCTAAAATGGTTGCGCGGTCAGTGTGGTGGCCGATCCCCGTTAAAGAGAGTGAACCATATAAATCAACCTGAACACGAGAAACTTGCGCTAAATGTGGTTGAATAAGCAGGGTGAAGTTGTACCCAGCAATCATAGGACCATTTGTGTGAGAGCTTGATGGTCCAACGCCAATTTTGTAGATATCAAAGATAGACAGCATAAGACATTACCTATTGTAGAGTTGCAAAACCAAGAATATAAATGTGTGAGCGGCATTTAAAGGCATTGCTATTATAATTATTAAGTTTAGTTGTTTTGTAGATTTGTGCTGATACCAATTTAATTTCGTTAGTTGGTATTAAAATTAAAAATCCCAAGCACGCCTAACGGTAACTCGGGATTAATAATGTGCAAAATAGCACGAATATAGCAGGACAAATACCCCTAAAAAGAAAGGGAAAAAGGATCTAAGCTATTACATTCCTAGATAAGTCCCTATCGCCAAGCCTAGAAAAATCACGGCAGTAATACGGTGAATTAAGGTTAAAGGCAGTTTATCGGCAGAGAATTTACCGATAAGAACAACAGGAACATTGGCCAATAACATACCTATGGTAGTACCCAAAATAACCCAATGTAGAGCATCGGCATTTTGAGCACCTAAGATAGACGTTGCTATTTGCGTTTTATCACCAATTTCAGCAATAAAGAAAGCGATAAAACTTGCAACAAAGGGACCTCTGCTTGAGATGGCTTCGTCGTCATCTAATTTATCAGGGATTAATACCCAACCCGCCATAGCAACAAAACTTACAATGAGAACCCATTTTAAGGTCTCAGGGGTTAAGAAGTCAGCGACAACCACGCCTAAATATGCAGCTAAAGCATGATTTAAAATGGTCGCAAAAAAGATCGCGGCAATAATAGGGATTGGTTTTCGATATCTACTGGCAAGCAGTAAAGAGAGAAGTTGGGTTTTATCACCGATTTCAGCTAGTGCGACGGTGGTTATGGATATTGCTAATACACTCACGACATTACTCACTTGGGCGGGATTATAATTATAAGATCCATAGAAAAACCTCACGCCCACCCAATGGTTCGTGATGTTAATCTAAGGTCTTGCCGAACAAGTTGCTCATACTTGTCTCGCACACCATGATGATTTTGCATCAATTATGTTGATATACGAACTTTCAGGTTTTTCTATATTTAGATAAAAAAAGAAAGCAGGCTACTCCCCAAAGAGTAAGGCGGTGGATATTAAAGGATGTTATTTCTTATTTCAACGGCAAAGTGTTTTATAATGTGTCCAAGTTTAGATTTTACTCGATGGGCAATAATGGATCTTATTCAACTCTCTCGCATTAGCTTTAAGCATCTTACTGCTCTGCATGTCATGCTCTCTACACACAGCGTAACGCAAAGTGCTGAGATATTATGCATGAGCCCATCAAGTATGAGTAAAACCTTATCTCAATTACGACAATTGTTGGATGATGAGCTGTTTTATCGTGACGGTACGAAATTAATTCCGACCTCTTATGCGTTAAAGATTGGACCCGTATTGCATCAAATTTTGAATAATATGAATGGGTTACTGAATCAGTCTACGTTTAAACCTAAAGACTTCTCTGGTAAGTACTCACTCTCAATGCGAGAAAGTACTTTTGAGATATTTGCCCCAATCATTAGTGATATTCTTTCGACTCAAGCGCCTAGTTCTCATATCGACATCCACTCAAAAGAGCAGTTGGGGTTTGATGCCTTATTAAATGGCCAAGTTGATGTGATTTTACTGCCACATGATAGAAGTCAGCCGCCAACGACTGAAAAACAATTGGTATGGGAAACAGTGATCGAAGATGAAATGGTCTGTCTTATGAGTGCCAATCATCCCCTAGTTGATAAAGAGTTAACGGTTGAGGGGTATTTAGCTTATAAGCATATTGGTATTTTTGATAAGGAATTAAATGTTCCTTATTTTGAGCAGTGTCTAGCTCAGCAATACCAACCAAGGGACGTCGTTATTTCTGTGGCCGATTTTGGCAGTGCAGCAACCTTGTGTCATCACACTGAATTTTTATTTACGAGCTCTAAAAAATGGGCAGAAATGGCAAGTCAGGCGAAGGGGTTAGTGATAAAACCGATGCCGTTTGATTATGGGCAGGTGGTGTATAGCATGGTTTATAATAAATTAAGCATTAATGATCAGGCCGTAAGTTGGTTGTGTGATCGCATTAAAGGAAAATAAGACATTCTGCTTAGGTAATTAATGTTACTATTTTTGGAGAAATATTAGCGTCACATTTTATGTGATGTTTTATAACCAATTGTTTATCAAGGCAGTAAAATGGATTTACCACAAGAACAGATCACCGCAGAGCACTCTTTAGAACGCATATACCCAAAACAGTTGAACCAAGATGATAAAGGCCATCAAGATGTGTTGGATATACATTTAGAGCGTTATCAATTTGCCTCTGAGCAGTTACGTGGCAGCTCTATTTTAGATATTGCTTGTGGCTGTGGTTATGGCACTGCATTAATGGCAGAGGCTCATCCTGATAAACAATTTGTTGGTGTTGATGTTGATCCAATGGCGATTAACTATGCCAGGGAGCATTATCAAGCGGATAACTTACGTTACGAATGCGGTAACGGTATGGATTTTCAATTAGTTAGTAAAGAGGGCGGCTTTCAGCACTTTGATACTATCATTAGCTTAGAAACCATAGAGCATGTACCTGAACCTCAAAAAATGGTAACGCACTTATTAACTCAGTTGAATGAACAGGGGGTTATGATCGCATCGGTTCCGACCACACCAACGGTTGATGGGAATCCTCACCATTTGCATGATTTTACCGTCACCTCTTTTTATCGTCTGTTTTCAGCTTCAAATTACCAACCAGGTGAGACCTTTGAGCAGATTCAGCATTGGGAATTTAAAGGATTGTTTTCGAAAAAAGAATCTAAAGAAAACCGCTCACAAGGGGTGGGGCGGAATATTGTGAAGCACTATATTAAAAAACCGAGCGCGTTGTTTTATCGAATGCGCTCAATAGTGACTAAAGGACTTAATAATCGCTATTTAACGGCGGTTTTCTTTAAGTAATTATTTATTATTCTTGTTTTATAAAACATTAAGTATAAATCGATGGGGAGATCACTGAACGCCCCAATCGAGTTACTAACTTGGCTTCAAACTCTTCCATCTGTACTTTACTGCATTTATCCCACCCTAGCGCTTCACCAATTACGCCATGATGTTGGAATGCATTTAAACGGATAGTGATATATTCGGGTAATGTCTTTAAATACTCACTAATAGCATCGATTTCACACAATAAATCGGTTTTATTTGGAATGTACAACAGCCGAACTTCGTGCAATTTATCGTGTTTAGCTAATAGATTGATCGAGTGTAATACGCGATGATTCTCTCTACCGACTAACCATAGATGCGTGTCATTTTGCCATGCTTTTAAGTCAATCATAGCCCCATCTAAATAGGGTAGAATTTTCGTCCAACCTTGCTCAGACAGACTGCCATTGCTGTCTATGAAACAAGTAAGGTGACTTAATGATTTTTCGGATTTGATGGCTTTAAAGTATTCAATAATGAAAGGTAATTGTAGGGTCGCTTCACCACCAGAAATCGTAACACCACTTAAAAACGGGGCGTGTTTTTTGGTGAATTCAATTAGTTTTCCGACCGTATACGTTGTTATTTTTGGGTTTGATTTACTTGGGCAGAGATCAATGCATTTATCACATTGAGTACACAGCGCTTCATCCCATATAACTTTCTTGTTTGGTGAATCATCAAAGGTTAATGCACCTGTTGGGCATGGCTCTACGCAATCACCACAATGATCACAGTGATTAATGGTATGAGGGTTATGACAAGTTATACAATCGTAATTACAGCCTTGTAAGAAGATCACAAGGCGGTTTCCTGGGCCATCAACACAAGAAAAGGTCAGTATTTTACTGACCAATCCTGTTTTGTTGTCGTTGATGTTATCGCCAGAAAAAAGATCAGCGTTAACCATAGTAATGATTTCTTATTCTGCGTACGCAGGTGTCATTTCTAGCGCCACAACACGAGGTGTGCGGTTCAATACTTCAGTGTTTTTCGCCGCTTCTGCTCCTAAAAAGGTAGTATTGGTTCGAGAGCCTTCAGCGTCGTATTTAGCGATATCAGACAGTTTTACCATGTAACCGGTAATGCGAACTAAATCGTTTGAAGCAACATTGGCGGTAAACTCACGATAGCCTAATTGCAGTGCACCTTTTGCTAAGTTAAACATCGCTTCAGGATTAGATTTAACCGTTTCATCAATGGTTAAAATATCACTGACACCAGAGGTGTAATATTGGTGGTGCTCAGCAGTGGCTTGCACATAAGATACTGGATCAGGTTCTGTGCCGTAAGGGATGCGAACACCTGGAGTAACATCAAGATCTAAGCTAATGCCACCTTGTGCATGAAGCAGTGCTTTCCCGTGATAGCCGTGTTTTACCTCGGTTGCATCAACGATCTCTGAGAGTTGTTTTGAAATAGCATGGCCCAATTGGTTTGCCATTTCACCATGACCGTATTTTGCTGCAATGCCTTCTTTTTCCATAAGAATATCGACGGCTTCAGCCATGCCGTAAATGCCAAACATTGGTGCGAATCGGTCTTCACTAATTAATCCTTCTTTGGTTAAAAAACCTTCAAAGAAATTTGATTTCTCATGTAAGAATGAACTTCTTGTATTAATTAAGCCAAACATAACGTTGCAGTAATTAGGCAGCACGTTATTAACAAAGTCCGCTTTATTTTGGGCTTTTTTAGCCACTTCTTTTAAGTTCATGCGGACAAGAGTGTTAGAGCCACCTGCTAACGGTAGCGAGTTGTAGCAACTGACGATGCCAAAGCCGGTGTTATTGTACGCTTTTGCGTGTACTGGGTAATTTGCAATGTGAGGTTTACTGCACTCACAAATATTGGCAGCCGCTTGACGAAGCAGATCATCTGGTGTGATCTCAGCATCGTACATAAAGGTTAAGTTAGGAGCAATTTGCTTCAATTCAGCATCAACACGCAAAATAGTACGACAAATAATATTATCTGTTGGGCCAATGTTTACGTGCATGAAGGCATCAGGTAGTGTGCGATCAAGCATTATCCAAAAACGTTTTATTTTTTGGTAAATTTCTTCATCACTAAGGGCACCAATATAAGGCATAAGTACAGTATCAAGTTGGCCAAGATAAACAGGGATAGAAGTAACGGAAGGGACATGATGATAAATAATAGTAAGTAAATTTAATGCATCATCAAAATCTTCAGCCGCAGATAGCTCTAGGTATTTTGAACCTTGAGATAAAAACTTTGCGTAATCAGGCAATACATAACGAGGTTTAAAAGGGGCGTGGCCCTCAAACATATCACACAGAATGCCATCATCCAGTGCTTGTTGAGTATCAGAGTCAATCTCCATATAAGGCAAGCTAGCCTCAGCTTCTAATGCTAAATATTGTGATTTCTGTTTTGGAGAAAGGTTTGCATCGGTAATGATGCTATAGAAACGTTCTTGACTCATGATAAAACCCTTTTTATTAGTATGGGTTTATTTTAATGGAATAGTGCCATTTCTTTTAGTGAAAGTATACGAACTACTTATTTCTATTTTGGAAATGTAAAGATGTTAAGTAGTTCTGAGGCGCTTTTATTTTCAGCAAGACGTCTAATAGCAGTTATCGATAAAGCTAGGCAAAACAATCACTGATTTAGCGTTGAGCTATGCTAAGATAAATGCATTATATGTATCGTATTTATCGTCGTTTATTAAAATTTTACCTAAAGTACCCTTATTGTTATGCCAAAATTGCTTATATTAATTAGTTTCCTATTTTCATTCTCTTCACAGGCCGGAATACTTGAGTTTTGGAGTGCATTTGGTGACAACGTCGATCAAAAACTTGCGAAAGAATTTGAAGCGAGAACAGGCAATCAATTAATGATTCGTAAGTTCTCCATTGATGAAATGAAAGCTGAGTTATTATTGGCATCAAGATCGAAAAATTATATGCCAGATGTAGCATGGGTTCCGTCTGATTTTTTAGGCTTGCATAAATTCATAGGAATTACGCCTATTCCTAAAGTATGGATTAAACAAGATCAATTAGAACCAGCAGCAAAACAAAGTGCAATGGTTGGTGATAGTTATATGGGTCTCCCTTTGTTTCTTGGTAATCACCTAATGCTTTTTTATGATAAGAGCAAGATTACGACGCCGATTACGACATGGGAGCAACTGCAAGTTTTGTCTGAAAAAGAACCGGATAAAATACATATTAGTTATAGCGTAAAAGATATGTATTTCTTCTCAGCGTTTTTCAGTCTGTTTCATCCCAATATACCTCTAGACCAGCTTCATTTTGATGATGAGAAATGCTCAGAAGCACTTACGTTTTATTATAATTTAGCACAGCTTAATCACCTGAATAATGAGTGTAATAGTTTATGTAGCCGTCAATTATTTATTGATCATAAAGCATCGTATTTAATCGATGGCGATTGGGCTGTGAGTAATTTAATTGAAGAGTTTGGAAGTAATTTAGGGATCACTTCATTACCTAGTTATCAAGGGATCCCAATGCAGTCATTATCTGGTGGTAAAGTATTAACCATGACAAAAACGAGCTTTCAAGACCCTCAAAAAAGAGTCATGATTAAGCAGTTAATGCAATTGGCTCAAGATAAAGAGTTTTTAACTAGATTAATTAATGAGCATCAATATATATCAGCGTCAACAGAAGTGAATCAGACAGTCATAGTACCTAATAAAAAAATAATGAATGCTGTTTATCAACAATACTTACAATCTCAACCAATGCCAACGAGTTTACGAGTCTCCTTTGTGTGGGAGGCGTTAGCTAGAGGTGCTTCACGTCATTCTGATGGTATGCCTGCAAACGAAACGATGGAATACATAAAAAATATCATTGATCGATTTACAACGAAAGTGGAAGGATTATGATTTCTCGTCCTTATTTTAGCTTACGTAAGGCATTTACTTATGTTTTGCTTATCGCTTCACTTGCGCCATTGATCTTTATTAGTCAATTTTTGACTGGTCGTATTAGCGACCAATTACTAAGCCAAAAAGAGCATCAAATTCAAAATGCTGTATCGACCATTGCGCAAGAGATAGTTGTGGAGTTTGATCGTATCCAACAAAGCTTAAATTGGTTATCTCGAGATCGATTTAATATCCAAGCATTAGATAATATTTTATATTCCAGCGTTGTGACGCATAATCTCGTTCGTTTTAGTGAACTATCAGGATTGATTAATAGTGTTTATATTTTGAATGATAAATGGGAGCCTTTATATGATCTTAATGGTCGTCCTTATCATTTTGAAAATAGCCAATTATTAAGAGAAATAAGTGTCGATAAATCGATATATGAACAAGGTTTAACAAAGGCTCATTTCTATACAGAGTCCAATTTAATTAAAGGGATACATACAGCCAAAGGCATTGCTTTAGTTACCCCTATGCTAGCTTATAATTTAGAGGGTTCTGGTCGTTACCGAGCTTCTGGTTATGTAGTTGTTTTGATTTCATTCGATACAATTGAACAGAGTTTTCAGCATTTTTTATTGAAAGATGAGAATTTTAATTTAAACCAGCATTTAGATACGCATGAAAATGTAAAATCTGAGATGACAGAAAGTGGCATTTTAGATCGAATTTTCGTACTGAATAATTCGTCATTTTCATCGCCATTAGCGCTTGATATTACCTATCAATTTTCGGATGTGGAACGCCTTAAAGAGATGAAATCTTCTTTACTGGCCTTATTTACTGTTATTGGGTGGACTTTTGTTACCGTTCTTTTTATTGCAATGGGGATCACTCGTTGGATCTCTAAAGAGTTTGTTGGTATGGAAGATACGATTGTCAGTTATGCCTCAAATAAAGAAGTTAAGGATAGAACATTTCAATTCTCAGAGTTTGATCGAATGGCATTGGTATTAAGTAAAATGAGCATCACTATTCGAAATCAATTGAATGAACTTAAAAATAAAAATGATGAATTAAATGATTCTAAAAAAGTTATTGAGCGAAGCAATAGAAAGCTCTCTAATTTTAATCAAGAACTTGAGGTTCAAGTATCAAAACAAACAGCTCAGCTTAGCGACGCATTATGTAGAGAGGAGCTGAATAAGAACAGTTTAGCTGCAGTGATAGAATTTGGTTCGATATATAAAACATTGAGCTATCGTGAGCTTCCTCAGAAGGTTGAATGTCAATTACAGCATTTGTTTTCAGATACTCAGTGGCAACTACGATTTAAACCGCTAGGAGATAAAGAAGGGATTCAAATATTATCTAGTAAGGATAAATTTCTAGCCAGTTTACGTTTTGTGTCTAGCCCTCAATTAGAAGCAAACCAATTAGTATTTAAGCTGTTTGTTAAACAACTTTCATCATGGTTGGAGCTCGTTGATGTAGCAAGAAGTGATGCATTATTGCAATGTGGGAATCGTAAGGCTTTCGATGAAGATTTAGCGCATTATCAAAAACGCTATAGAGATTCAAAAGCAGAATGGAATTTTGGATTATTCATATTAGATGTAAATGGACTCAAAGCAATTAATGATCAATATGGTCATGACTTAGGTGATGAGTTAATCAGAACAAGTAGTTCTCACATTTCAGCATTATTAAGTGAAAATGACTCTCTTTATCGAATAGGTGGTGATGAGTTTGCTCTTTTAACTAAGGGAATGACCAGAAAAGAATGCACACTCTTGGCTGAACAACTACACGTAAGTCAAGAGAGCTTAAAATTCTTTGATAAAGAAGGAAAAGCGTATGATGCGAATTACTCTATTGGTTGGTCATGCTCAGATAATGCTGATTTGTTTAAAATGTTTACTATTGCTGATGAGTCTATGTATCAAGATAAGAGAGAATATTATTTGACGTTGTAACGATTAATAACACATTATAATTAATGTGCTATTTTATTATGTTCTAATTAATTTTATACATTTTTCCATCAAGAATCTCATTTTTAATTTTCTCATGCCGATGAGCATAAGGATAAGATTTCATTGAGAATAATTTCAGTAAAAAAAACAAATTTAAAATTGGGATTATGAGTATAATTAAGTAATAAGAGGGAAGTCCACAATTATTTATTCTAAGCTTAGAAATCACTAAAAACGAGAAAAATAAAGTAAGGTATATAGGTGGTGAGTTCACACTATAATACTCCAATGTAATTAGAGACAATATTATAATTATATAAAAAGCATATTTTTCTCTAGTCATAATAAATCCTTTTTAACTTGGAATGTAACAAACGACATTCCCGATTGAATTAGAATATGGTTTTACATCTTTATTGTTATGTATAAGTTTGTTTTTTTTAGTCCAAAATGCTAATTTACTATTAAAGTTATTATTGAATTTTTCAATGTTAAATAATAATTTGTATTCATCATCATTTAACATTCTGGATTTTTCTGTTATTTTATTACATATATTATATGCTTGTTTGTAATTTAACTTACCAAATACTTGTTTCCCATTATTTACTGTATATTTAATTAACTTATTCTTATCTAATGTTGGAAAGGTCGGAATAACAAATAAATTACTTCCTTCGCTATAAGCAACTTTAAGTATTGGATTTTTGAAAAGAGAAGGTGATTCCTTTTTGATGTTGTCTTTAGTTGTAAGCTCTGGTTTGGATTCATTATGGAGTATTTTATCCATTGAATTATTGCTTTCGTTTGTTTTATCAAAAGAGAAGGTAAAATCACTATCTTTCAAAATATGAACATTTGCAATTTCTTCAAGTGATTTATATGTAGCTATTATTTTATGATTTCCAGCAGTTACCGTTGTCGAAATAACAGAACCCGAACCGACCGGGATACCATCAATAATATATTTAACATCAGAAAAGTTACTTCTTAAAATTAATTTAAAGTCAGTTGTCTCAAATATTTTATTTAAAATTAAGTTTGTATCTTTGTTATAAGACTCCAAAAACTTAACACTTATGTCATAAGATAAAAAACCCGAATAATCCATTATTGCATCATTAACAATAAATTCCTTATTCTTACTAATATTTGTATAGTTGTTCTTACTTAATATTGAATTGGTAATATTTTTTTCATTGTCTAATATACACTTATCCATGTTTTTTGATACACAGGATATAGAGCCCTTAGAACTTAAAGTTATGGGTTCTTTTAATGTATTAATATATCTCTTTCTGACCTTATTCTTAAGTTTTAATAGTTCTTTTTTTCTTTTAAGTTTTATATCACTAATAGAATTTATTAATAATTCTTTTTCATTTTCAATCGCTGTTATCTTTTCATTTACATCTTTAATGCTTATTTTATTTTTATATATTTCATTGTGTGATCTTTTCATCTCTTGATAGTACTTATCTGAGATGTGTTCTTCTTCGTTATTTTCAAATGAGGTTCTTAAGTTTTCGCTAATTGACTCTTTACTTTCTTTTAATTTAGCAACTAAGCTAATTAATTCACTTTTTTCCTCTGATAAACTATAAATTTCAGAATCAATATTATTTAGATCAATAACCATTTCTCTATAGTCAAAGTTAATCTTTATGTCTCTTAGATTTATTTCTTCTTCACTAGTAAGTTTTAATTGTGAAGATTTTGTATCAAAAGGCATAAGAAGTGGCATGATAGTGACTACTGCCATGATTGTTTTATTTTTTAAACAATCTCGGTTCTGATTGTTTTTCTTATAATAAAATAAATCCATAATGGTATATATTAGCGTGCTTCATTAAAATAAGGGGCATTACCTGATGTAGATTCTTTGTAGGATGAGATTATTAGTAGTAATAACTCGTCTTTAGTTAGTGAACCTAAACAAATGCCTGCTTTTTCTGTTCTAAGTTGGCAAATACGTAATACGTGGTTAAACATTGAATTAGACATAAGTAATCCTATACTTTTTGATGGTTTAAAATTTTATGACTTTTGATATTAATTTATGGGATTATTTAAATCAATATCAAGCTTCAAAGGGATTTTTAATTGTAATTTTGGTTGTGATAATTTTATTTGTTAGTGTAATTCTTTGAATAATAATGGATTGAGGTGAGTGTCTTACTTTAAATTAGTTACCCAGACTACGTTGTAGTAGGTTATTTCGTATGTGAATTGTAGCCCGTACTTACGGCATATAAATATTAAGATTACATACGTTTTTTATTCGTACTAAAAATACCAAGTATACTTATATTCAGTAATATTTAGTAAGGCAATAATGAACAATCACTTCTTTTAACTTGTAGGAGTAAGTCAGTGTCAACTTTTAATGGCGATTACAAAAAAAAGTGATTCATGCTTAAAAATTGAATGTTTATTTGTAAGCTAATATTTAGTTTGATGTAGGGTGAATCCTACCTTTTGAGGTAATGTTTTTAAATATCAATGTGTTAGATGTTGATTGGTATATTGGTAATGTTGACATTGAATAATTAAGCTTTATTGTAACTTAAGTCTTTAATTGAGTTGGTTTCAAAATATGAAAAATGTTGTTAAATTTTTAATTACTTTATTGTTACCAATATCTGTCTATGCAACGGAACCTAAATTTTCTTCGGTTGAAAAAGATTATATAAAAAATAATCCAAAGATATCAGTCGCTGTA
>NZ_JARACR010000170.1:0-225 GCF_028765505.1 Aliivibrio sp. A6
CGCGATACAGGGTGATAGCCCCGTAACCGACATCTCATCATCAGTGAAAACGAGTAAGGCGGGACACGTGATATCCTGTCTGAATATGGGGGGACCATCCTCCAAGGCTAAATACTACTGACTGACCGATAGTGAACCAGTACCGTGAGGGAAAGGCGAAAAGAACCCCTGTGAGGGGAGTGAAATAGAACCTGAAACCGTGTACGTACAAGCAGTAGGAGCACC
>NZ_JARACR010000171.1:0-224 GCF_028765505.1 Aliivibrio sp. A6
CTCCAGCAGCATTCTTATTACCTTTCGCATCACTAAAGCTGTCTTGAGCTACCGTTACCTTACCTACACCATTACTGCCTGCCGTTGGTGTAAACACCACTGTGTAGCTTGTACCTGAGCCAGTGAAAGTCGATAAAGTTCCTCCAGTCGCACTCAAGTCTGATAAAGCAAAATCGGTTGCGGTTTCACTTAATGTCACTGTAATCGTTGCAGTTTCACCTGTA
>NZ_JARACR010000172.1:0-218 GCF_028765505.1 Aliivibrio sp. A6
GTGAATGCCATTTTCAAAGCATCAGTCACCAGTTGTTCAGTCATTGTTGTATTCAATGACCAACCAACAATACGTCTAGAATGTAAATCCATTACTGTAGCTAAGTATAGCCAACGATCTTTAACCCAGATATAAGTAATGTCTGTTACCCATTTTTGATTTGCTACTGGCGATTCAAAATCTCGACGTAATAAGTTATCAGCTACGTTCGTTATAGC
>NZ_JARACR010000173.1:0-210 GCF_028765505.1 Aliivibrio sp. A6
AATGGCTTTTATTTTCACTTTTTTAAAAAGTGAAGACAAAAGAAACTTTCGTGGGCGATTAGCTCAGTTGGGAGAGCACCTCCCTTACAAGGAGGGGGTCACTGGTTCGAGCCCGGTATCGCCCACCATCTTTAAACGTTCTTTGAAGCAAAAGCTGATGAGAGTCTTTAAAAATGGTTTAGAAGCCTTTCATTAGGTAGAAAAACAATT
>NZ_JARACR010000174.1:0-206 GCF_028765505.1 Aliivibrio sp. A6
GTCTATATCTCCCGCTTGTTATAAAGCTCGCTAGCCGCGTTAATTTATTCTCTCATTCACTCATTTACAGAAGTAAACTCACTCATTCGAATCACAAATTGCCTTGCTATCAAACTTTATTCCAGCGCTACTAATAGCAAGGGAAATATAATAATCTGGAAAGCTGTTTTTCTATATAAAGAGCTGTTCTTAATCACATTCAATAT
>NZ_JARACR010000175.1:0-203 GCF_028765505.1 Aliivibrio sp. A6
TTTTTGTATTTTAATCGACGATTGGTGAATCAATTAAAAGTTGTATGGTGGCTACTACGGGATTTGAACCTGTGACCCCATCATTATGAGTGATGTGCTCTAACCAGCTGAGCTAAGTAGCCAATGATTGTTTTTAATAAAACAATCAAAAATATGGTGCGGACGGAGAGACTTGAACTCTCACACCTTGCGGCGCCAGAACC
>NZ_JARACR010000176.1:0-201 GCF_028765505.1 Aliivibrio sp. A6
CGTAAAGAAGCAATAGAAGGTGCCCAACACCTTCAAATATCCAGTGTCCCGTTCGTCTAGAGGCCTAGGACACCGCCCTTTCACGGCGGTAACAGGGGTTCGACTCCCCTACGGGATACCATTGGGTCGTTAGCTCAGTTGGTAGAGCAGTTGACTTTTAATCAATTGGTCGCAGGTTCGAATCCTGCACGACCCACCATT
>NZ_JARACR010000177.1:0-200 GCF_028765505.1 Aliivibrio sp. A6
GCTAAATCGGTTTCATTCGCAGACATCGTAATCGTTGGTACAACCGTATCAACAGTAAAGTCTATTGAACCTTCAGTTGCATTCTTATTACCAGCAGCATCTGTAAAGCTATCTTTAGCTACCGTTACTTTGCCTGCCGCTACACTGTTTGCCGTTGGTGTAAACACCACCGTATAACTTGTACCTGAGCCAGTTAGAGT
>NZ_JARACR010000018.1:0-87860 GCF_028765505.1 Aliivibrio sp. A6
TTTTCTTTTGGGTCTATATTTTTAATAATGCCTGAAACTGTAATCGAACTAACTCCACCAAGCTCTATTGCGACAGAGACCTCTTGATTTAGGAGATTACTCGGGTTCAGTTTTGCTGGTAATGAAATAGCACAACCGCCGGCTGAAAAATCGGTCATTATGCCAGTTAGGTTATGACTTCCCACGGCTAAATTACATGAAAACTTGGTCTCAAGACGCTGATGAGTACGGATCTGTCGCATGGAAATACTGCTAGGAGTATGAAGACAAATCATCTCCATAGGGCGGTAAATCACAGAATGAATTTGTGTGCGAAATGCAATAACATCACGATGCGTAGTATTGGTGATGGCCCTAAACGTAACTTCAGCTCCCTCTAGATAAATTTTATTAAACTCTAAAGGTGGTGCTATTGGGTATTCAAGAAAAACATACTGACCTTTTTTAAAGCCAATTAATGTAGATTGAACTTGAGCAGATTGACCGTTTGGGCAAGTAACCTCAAGGATCACTCTGCCTCCAATATCCATTTTATTAAGCACATTTTGGTCTGTACTAAGCGATACATCAGCCATATAAACACCAAGTAAGTAAAGAAGGTTACGATTATACAAAGGAAGAAGTAAGTTGCAATAATGATTGATATTTTTCCTTAATAATTAAGTGCTTAATTCAACAGTAACCATCATTTTTTTACTCGTCAGAAAAGAGAATAAGTAAAGCCAAAAAAGTGACATTAATTTGGCTCGAAACTTGCTTTATTGGGAGGGTCATCCTGTTATCAGTTATTTATTATTGATAATGATTCAATAATGAAGTCGAGTAAAGAAGCCGAAGTAATGAAATTTCAAATGCCACTCCCGAACAAGCTGTCTGCCTTGCAAGGTAAAACATTACCAGCTGTAGGAGCACCGATTTTAGTGCTATCTACGCTAGCAATGGTGATCTTACCCATTCCGGCGTTCTTACTTGATTTAATGTTTACTTTTAATATCGCATTAGCAATGGTGGTGTTATTGGTTACTATCTATTCACGTAGACCTCTTGATTTTGCTGCTTTTCCTACCATTCTTTTGGTATCAACATTACTTCGTTTAGCACTGAACGTTGCATCAACGCGAGTTGTACTTCTGCATGGTCATGAAGGCCCTGGTGCAGCAGGTCATGTAATCGATGCGTTTGGTAACGTGGTTATCGGTGGTAACTACGCCGTAGGTTTGATTGTATTCATTATCTTAATGATCATTAACTTTATGGTTGTAACCAAAGGTGCGGGACGTATTGCTGAAGTAAGTGCTCGTTTTACCTTGGATGCATTGCCAGGTAAACAAATGGCGATAGATGCGGATTTGAATGCTGGATTAATCGATCAAGAGCAAGCAAGAACACGTCGTTTTGAAGTAACCAAAGAAGCCGATTTTTACGGTTCAATGGATGGTGCGTCTAAATTCGTAAAAGGGGATGCCATTGCCGGTATTCTTATTCTATTTATTAACATCATCGGTGGTCTAGCCATTGGTATGAGTCAATTTGGTCTCGGTTTTGGTGAAGCAATCCAAATCTATACTTTGCTAACCATTGGTGATGGTCTAGTTGCTCAGATCCCATCGTTACTTTTGTCTATTGGTGCGGCGATAATGGTTACTCGTCAAAATACAGATGAAGATATGGGGGAGCAATTAGTATTTCAACTCGTTGATAATCCAAAGGCACTAATGGTGACCGCTGGTATTATGTTTGTGATGGGTATTGTGCCTGGGATGCCCCATTTCCCATTTATCCTACTTGCGTTAATGACGGGTGCTTGGGCGTATTACCTGAATAAGCAGAAAGAAAAAGAGGGTGATGATAAAAAAGCCGCGCCACCAATGGAGATATCATCATCGCAACCAAAAGAGCTGTCGTGGGATGATGTTCAACCCGTTGATGTTATCGGACTTGAAGTGGGTTACCGCTTAATTCCAATGGTAGATAAAGAACAAGGTGGTGAGTTACTTGATCGCGTGAAAGGGGTACGTAAGAAACTATCACAAGATTTTGGCTTCTTGGTTCCTGCTGTACATATTCGTGATAACTTAGAATTACCACCAAATGTATACCGAATTACATTAATGGGTGTCGCTGGTGGTGAAGCTGAAATTCGTCCAGATAAAGAGCTTGCGATTAACCCAGGACAAGTTTATGGGTCGATTGAAGGGGAACCAACGTTTGATCCTGCTTTTGGTCTAGAGGCCGTCTGGATTAACGGTGAGCAAAGAGAGCATGCTCAAGCTTTAGGCTATACTGTAGTGGATGCCGCAACAGTATTAGCAACGCACTTAAGCCAATTACTGACAAATAATGCAGCGCAATTACTTGGCCATGAAGAAGTTCAGAATCTGTTAGAGCTACTTTCACAAAGCTCACCTAAACTAGTAGAGGGGTTAGTCCCAGATCAGCTACCATTAGGTGCAGTTGTTAAAGTGCTTCAAAACTTATTAAATGAAGCGATCCCAGTGCGTGATATTCGTACTATAGTTCAAACATTGTCGGAATATGCGCCAAAAAGTCAAGAACCTGACATTTTGACGGCGGCTGTTCGAATTTCACTGAAACGATTAATTGTTCAAGAAATCAATGGGATAGAGGCTGAAATGCCTGTAATTACATTAATTCCTGAATTGGAACAAATATTGCATCAAACAATGCAGGCATCAGGTGGCGAGACCACAGGTATTGAACCAGGCCTAGCTGAACGTTTACAAGCTTCTTTAACTTTAGCAACTCAAGAGCAGGAATTAAAAGGAGAAGCGGCAGTCTTATTGACTTCAGGTGTATTACGTTCAACATTGGCTAAGTTTGTTAAGAATACGATTCCTAACTTACGTGTGCTTTCTTATCAAGAAATTCCAGATGAGAAGCAAATTAGAATTGTTCAAGCTGTTGGTAACTAATCGCGTCGACTTATTAGCGCAGGAATACGATATTGAAAATTAAACGATTTTTTGCAAAAGACATGCGTTCAGCTCTAGTTCAAGTAAAAGAAGAACTAGGCGTAGATGCAGTCATTATGTCAAATAAAAAAGTAACCGGCGGTATTGAAATCGTAGCCGCGATTGATCCGAGTGCATCATCACATACAGCACAAACTCCTGCACCTCGTCAAATAGCAGAAGATAAAGTGAATGTAGGCAAAGGATCGATGACACGACGTTTTGCAAACATGATTAAACAATACGGTTCAAATGGTACCTCAGCTGAGGCTGAGCCAGTAAAAGCTGAGAGAGAAGAAGATAGCTTAGCTGCATTATTGAAACGTCAGTCGAAGTTTCAAGGGCAAGCTCAACCTCAGTCTCAACTATCAAATACGAATTCTCATTCATATGGTTCTTTGAATAGATCTTCAGCAAAACTTGATACATCAGAGATGACTCGTGCGATTCAAAATAATCCAAATTTAGCGCACCTTATTTCTGATGATCCAATCAAAGGCCAAGAAGACCGAGTGCAACCTCGATTAGACCCTTCTCGTTACGAAAAAGGCCGTCGTTCATCAAATGAATCAAATGAATCAAATGAAGATTTAGAACATATGCGTTCAGAAATGTCGTCTATTCGTCGTCTTTTAGAGCATCAAGTATCAGGTTTGATGTGGCAAGAAGTCGAACGACGTGAACCATTACGCGCAATGTTGATTAAACGTCTAGAAAGAATGGGTTTATCGGCAGAGCTTGCAGATCAATTAGCTTGTTACATTCCGGAAAATACACCATCAAAAGACGCATGGTCAGCACTATTAAAGTTACTTGCAGAGCAAATTCCTACAGCAAAAGTAGATACTTTATCTCGCGGTGGAATTGTGGCGCTTCTTGGTCCTACAGGTGTTGGTAAAACAACCACTATTGCTAAGTTAGCAGCAAGAGCAGCAATGGAATACGGACCAGACCAAGTCGCTTTAGTTACAACGGATACTTTCCGTATTGGTGCTCAAGAACAATTGGCTATTTATGGTCGTATCATGGGTTGCCCTGTACGTATCGCAAAAGATGCTGATGAATTGGCATCGGTACTATATCAATTACGTAATCGTCGTTTAGTGTTAGTTGATACTGCAGGTATGGGACAGCGAGATGTACGTTTAACAGAACAACTTGATACATTAATGGAAAACAGTGGTTCTCAGATCAGCAGCTATTTAGTGATGCCAGCGACGGCACAGCGCCAAGTACTGCAAGAGACCATTGATCACTTTAAACGCATCCCATTATCGGGTTGTATTTTAAGCAAGATTGATGAATCACTAAGTTTAGGTGAATTAATCAGCGTAACAATAGAAAATGGCTTACCAATAGCTTACATTGCAAATGGACAACGCGTACCTGAAGATATTGTTTTAGCTCAACCTAAATACTTAGTAGCAAAAGCAAATGAATTACTAGAAAAATCGACGGAAAAGGACCCTCATTTCTGGAATAGCGACATGCCAGAGGCAGACAACTTATGATTGATAATAATATATACGATCAGGCTAGTGGATTACGACGACTTACTCAACCGACACTAACAAAAGTAGTAGCGGTAACGGGAGGTAAAGGCGGCGTAGGTAAAACAAATGTAACACTTAATTTAGCATTATCACTTGCTCAACAGGGAAAGAAAGTGATGGTGTTGGATGGCGATTTAGGCTTAGCTAATATTGATATTATGCTAGGTATTCGCACAAATAAAAATTTAGGGCATGTCTTAGATGGTGAGTGCGAATTAGCAGATATCATTGTTGAAGGCCCATACGGTGTGAAACTTATTCCAGCGACTTCTGGTTCTAAATCGATGGCAGAGCTTAGTCCTGCGCAACATGCAGGGCTTATCCGTGCTTTTAGTAGCCTAGAAGACGATATTGATATACTTTTAATTGATACAGCTGCTGGTATATCGGATATGGTAACTAGCTTTTCACGCGCAGCACAAGATGTACTTGTGGTTGTTTGCGATGAGCCGACTTCTATTACTGATGCTTATGCTCTTATTAAGCTATTAAGCCGTGAACATAACGTACAGCGCTTTAAAGTAGTTGCTAACATGGTAAGAAGTTACCGTGAAGGTCGTGAATTATTTGCGAAACTAACGCTAGTAACAGATCGCTTTTTATCTGCAAATATGGAATTAGTGGCTTGTATACCGCTTGATGAAAAAGTTAGATTATCTGTTAGAAAACAGAAGGTTGTTGTTGATGCTTATCCTCGCTCACCTGCTGCACTAGCGATGAAATCGTTAGCAAATAAAGTGGTGACTTGGCCGGTACCAAAAGCGCCAAGTGGTCATTTAGAATTTTTTGTTGAGAAATTACTACGAACTGAAAAGAGAAGTGAAGCAGAGGACGACTATGTCTGATGGCTTAACTTACGATCATAAAGGCAATGTGAATAGTCAGAAGGCATTTATAGAGCGTTATTCTGATTTAGTAAAACGCATTGCTCACCACTTAATGGCAAGATTGCCAGCAAGCGTGTTAGTGGATGACCTTATTCAGGCTGGTATGATCGGTCTGTTAGAGGCACAGCAAAATTATGACGGTAGCAAAGGCGCAAGTTTTGAAACTTACGCTGGTATTCGAATTCGAGGCTCAATGTTGGATGAAATCCGACGTGGTGACTGGGTTCCTCGCTCTGTTCATAAAAATAGTCGGATGATAAATTCAGCAATTAAAGAGCTTGAAGCTAAACTTTCTCGTGATCCGACCGATAAAGAGATAGCAGAACATCTAGAATTACCCTTAGATCAGTATTATCAGATACTTAATGATGTAAATTGCGGTAAACTAGTCGGCATGGAAGATTTAGGCGTTTCGGATGATGTAATCACAACCGAAGAACAAGCTGATGATAATATCCCATTTCAAGGTGTTGCCGACGAACACTTCAGAGTTGCTTTGGTGGAAGCGATTAAAACACTTCCAGAAAGAGAAGCTCTGGTTTTATCTCTTTATTACGATGAAGAGTTAAACCTAAAAGAAATTGGTGCAGTTATTGGTGTTAGCGAGTCTCGCGTCAGCCAAATACACAGTCAATCAATGCAACGACTACGGGCCAAGTTATCAACTTGGACAGTAGAATAATTAAATCCCGTTACTTTGCCCTCACTGGAGGCGATTTTGAATAAAAACATGAAGATCCTTATTGTTGACGACTTCTCAACAATGCGCCGTATTGTAAAAAATTTATTACGTGACCTAGGGTTTAATAACACCCAAGAAGCGGATGATGGTTTAACAGCATTACCACTACTTAAAAAAGGTGGCTTTGACTTTGTTGTAACCGATTGGAACATGCCAGGAATGCAAGGGATCGACTTGCTAAAAACCATTCGTGCCGATGACGAATTAAAACATTTACCAGTATTAATGATCACTGCTGAAGCAAAGCGTGAGCAAATTATTGAAGCCGCTCAAGCTGGTGTAAATGGATACATTGTTAAGCCATTTACGGCCGCAACATTAAAAGAAAAATTAGACAAAATTTTTGAACGTTTATAAGTAAATGTTGCGCGGTAAAGGATTAGCAATAAGATGATTTCATTAACTGATGCCAAAGAGCTTGTTGTTTTATTAGAAGCAGGCAAGCAAGAAGAAGCGGATCAAATTGTTGCTTCATTAGCGGTTTCTAGTGAACCTCAGATGCTTCAAGAGATTGGTTCTTTAACTCGTGATCTTCATGAGTCATTAAAGAATTTTAAGCTTGATCACCGAGTCGTTGCTATCGCTAATGATGAGATCCCAGATGCACGTGATCGTTTGCAATATGTGATTGATAAGACTGAAATGGCAGCCAATAAAACCATGGATGCTATCGACCGTTCATTTCCTATTGCTGACGAGTTGCATGAAGGGCTACTTCAAGTACGTCCTCAATGGAACAGCTTAATGAAAGGCAGAATTGAGCTTACTCAATTCAAAACGTTATGTCACAACATTGATGGTCTACTTACTCAAGTTGAAGGGAATAGCTCAGAACTGCGTAATGAGCTGACTAACATTTTGATGGCGCAAGATTTTCAAGACCTTACCGGTCAAATTATTAAACGAGTAATTACGTTAGTTCAAGAAGTTGAAGACCGATTGGTTGATATTTTGACTTTGTTTAAAGTAGAAGAGCGACTTGGTGAACAAGACGAACTTAATAAACCTTCTCAAGCTGAAGGTCCTATTTTAAACCCACATGAACGTGAAGATGCCGTTGCATCTCAAGATGACGTTGATGACCTATTAGCCAGTCTAGGATTTTAGAGGAACATTATGAGCTTTGAAATGGATGAAGACATCCTGCAAGATTTCTTAATTGAAGCAGGAGAAATTCTTGAGCTACTTTCTGAACAATTAGTTGAATTAGAACAACGTCCTGATGATTCTGATTTATTAAATGCTATTTTCCGTGGTTTCCATACTGTAAAAGGGGGCGCAGGCTTCCTTTCATTAACAGAACTTGTTGATGCATGTCATGGTGCTGAAAATGTGTTCGATATTCTTAGAACGGGTAAGCGTAAAGTTACTTCTGAGCTAATGGACACCATTTTAGAAACTCTTGATAGTGTAAACGTAATGTTCAACGCAGTTCAAAATGGTGAAACAGTAGAACCTGCTGAACAGCGATTGTTGGATCTGCTTCATCATTTAAGCAAACCTGAAACCGAAGGTGAGATAGCTGCGGCAGCGATAGAAGTAGCGGCTCCAGTTGTTGAAGCTGTCATTCCTCAAGAGCCTGTTGTTGAAAGCAATATTCATGATTCAGTAGATGATATTACTGAAGATGAATTTGAAAAATTATTAGATGAATTGCATGGCAAAGGTGCAGCACCATCAAATACTTTTTCGGCTCCAATAACGGCACCAGTGGCTCCGGCAATAGATACAGCTGCTGATGGAGACATTACTGATGATGAATTTGAACGTCTACTTGATGAGCTTCATGGTTCGGGTAAAAGTCCAACCAATTCAACAACAGCACCAACTGCTAATACTCAATCTGTTGATGAAGTATTGACTGGTGATGCTGATCTTATGAGTGATGACGAGTTTGAAAAACTGTTAGATCAACTGCATGGTTCAGGTAAAGGACCAACAGATGAAGAACTTGATCAAGCAGTAAAACCAGCGGCAGCAATGGCTCCTGCAACTCCAGCAGCGGTAGTTCAAGAAGCACCAACGCGAACGACTGCTCCTGCACCAACAAGAACTCAAGCTCCAGCTCCAGAAGCAAAACCTGTAGCAAAAGCACCTGCTAAACCACAGTCTAAGCCTCAAGCGGAAAGCACCGTTCGTGTTGATACATCAACGCTTGATAACATCATGAATATGGTGGGTGAGTTAGTTCTTGTTCGTAACCGTTTAGTCAGTTTAGGTTTGAATAGCAATGACGAAGAAATGTCAAAAGCGGTTTCAAACCTTGATGTTGTTACTGCTGATATTCAAGGCGCAGTAATGAAAACTCGTATGCAACCGATCAAGAAAGTATTTGGTCGTTTCCCACGAGTGGTACGTGATTTAGCGCGTACACTGAAAAAAGACATCGTGTTAGAAATGCGCGGTGAAGAAACAGATTTAGATAAAAACTTGGTTGAAGCGCTTGCCGATCCACTGATTCACTTAGTGCGTAACTCTGTGGACCATGGTATCGAAATGCCTGATGTGCGTGAGAAATCAGGTAAAGAACGTACAGGTAAAGTGATTCTGTCTGCCTCTCAAGAAGGTGATCACATTCTACTTAGCATTATCGATGATGGTGGCGGTATGGATGCAGATAAACTTCGTGGTATCGCGGTAAATCGTGGCCTAATGGATAACGATGCAGCATCACGCTTAACCAATAAAGAGTGTTATAACTTAATTTTTGCACCAGGCTTTTCTACTAAGACTGAGATCTCAGATATCTCTGGTCGTGGTGTAGGCATGGACGTTGTGAAAACAGCGATTAATCAGTTAAATGGTTCAATCGATATCGACTCAAATATGGGTGAAGGCACTAAAATTGTCATTAAAGTGCCACTAACGTTAGCAATATTACCGACCTTAATGGTTGGCGTTGCTAATCAACCATTTGCCTTGCCATTAGCAAGTGTGAATGAGATTTTCCATCTTGATCTATCGAAAACAAACATGGTTGATGGCCAACTAACGACAATTGTTCGTGAAAAGTCGATTCCATTATTCTACTTACAAGATTGGTTAGTTCCTGGCTCTCGTCAAACAGAACGTCAAGGATTAGGCCATGTTGTTATTATTCAATTAGGTGCTCAACGAGTTGGTTTTGTTGTAGATACCTTAATTGGTCAAGAAGAAGTCGTTATTAAGCCGCTTGATGAATTATTGCAAGGCACGCCAGGAATGGCGGGTGCAACCATTACTTCTGATGGTCATATTGCATTGATCCTTGATGTTCCAAATTTGCTTAAGCGTTACGCTGTTCGCATGCGTTAATGCACAAGGATACACATGGCAATAAAAGTATTAGTTGTAGATGATTCTAGTTTTTTTCGTCGCAGAGTAAGTGAAATCATTAATGCCGATCCTCGTCTTGAAGTTATCGACGTGGCTGTTAATGGTAAAGAAGCGGTAGAAAAAGCAAAATTATTGAAACCAGATGTCATTACTATGGATATTGAGATGCCTGTCATGGACGGCATCTCAGCAGTAAGAGAAATCATGAAGGCTTGCCCAACACCAACCTTGATGTTTTCTTCTCTTACCCATGACGGCGCAAAAGCAACATTGGATGCATTAGACGCAGGTGCTTTGGACTTCTTACCTAAGAAATTTGAAGACATCGCTCGTAATAGAGATGAAGCCGTTAGTTTATTGCAAAAGCGCATTGCTGAAATTGCTCGTAAAAAATTGTTTATGCGTCGTCCATCTGTGACAACGCAGACAACGCAAACGACAACGTCAACAGTTCGTCCTACTGTTCGTGCTACAGCATCAACGGTAGCGCCTGCTAAAAGTGTACCTGTTGCACCGGTAGCAGTCGCGCAGCGCTTTAAAGCAACCGGTAAAAAATATCAGTTAACCGCAATTGGGACTTCAACGGGAGGTCCTGTTGCATTACAAAAGATATTAACGGCAATCCCTGCTAATTACCCGCATCCGATTATTTTAGTTCAGCATATGCCTGCAACATTTACTGCAGCATTTGCGGCTCGTTTAAATAATTTGTGTAAGATCCAGGTGAAAGAAGCAGAGGATGGTGATGTATTAAAGCCAGGCTGTGCGTATCTTGCTCCGGGTGGTTTACAGATGATGGTTGATGGTCGTCCAGGCTCTTCTCGTTTGAAGATTTTAGACGGCGGTGAGCGCATGAACTACAAGCCTTGCGTGGATGTTACTTTTGGGTCTGCCGCGAAAGTGTATGGCGATAAAGTACTTTCAATGATCTTAACTGGAATGGGTGCTGATGGCCGTGAAGGCTGCCGAATGCTCAAAGCAGCAGGAGCAACCATTTGGTCTCAAGATGAGCAAAGTTGTGTTGTTTATGGCATGCCTCAAGCGATTGATAAAGCAGGCTTATCGTCAGAAAGTTTACCTCTAGAACGCGTAGCTGAAAGAATGCTCGTGGAAGTTGGATTGAAGTAGGAAAAGTATAATGGTTGTCTGGAGCATAGCGAACCAGAAAGGTGGTGTTGGTAAAACAACAACAACGATTACATTAGCTGGTTTATTGAACCAACGAGGTAAACGTGTCCTGATGGTGGATACTGATCCGCATGGGTCGTTGACTACTTATCTTGGCTATGACTCTGATGACTTGCCTTGCAGCTTATTTGAATTATTTCAACTGCCGACAATTAATAAAGCCACTGTTTCTCCGTTTGTATTAAAAAGTGACATTCCAGGGTTAGATATCATTCCAGCTCATATGTCACTAGCCACTCTTGACCGCGTAATGGGCAACCGTAGTGGGATGGGGTTAGTACTTAAAAGAGCATTGGCGGCATTAAAAGATGAATATGACTATGTATTGATTGATTGCCCTCCTATATTAGGGGTAATGATGGTTAATGCATTAGCAGCAAGTACTCGAATACTGATCCCAGTTCAAACAGAATTTCTAGCTATGAAAGGGCTAGAGCGAATGATGCGAACGTTAACGATAATGCAAAGAAATAAGCCTTCTCGTTTTGATGTTACTATTATTCCAACTATGTACGATAAGCGTACTAACGCGTCACTACAAACGTTAATGGATCTAAAGTCGACCTATTCAGATCAAGTGTGGGCATCCGCGGTGCCAATTGATACAAAGTTTAGGGACGCAAGTTTAAAAAGAATGCCGCCGTCATTTGTTTCACCAAATAGCCGTGGTGTTTTTGCATATAAAACGTTATTGAATTATCTAGAGAGATTAGCTTAATGGCTGACTTTAAAACATTTACCAGTGAAGAAGCACTTGATGATTATTTTTCATCACTGTTAGATGAAGAAGCTATTGAACTTGAGCATGACGCTGAAGATAGCATTATGCCAGAGCCAGAGCCAGAGCCAGAGCCAGAGCCAGAGCCAGAGCCAGAGCCAGAGCCTATTTATTGGCACTCAGAGTCAGTAACTATTAATACACCAGAGCCTCAATATCAACCGCAGTTCTCGCCAGTAGAGGATGATAATGACACTTACCCGTTTGAATTACCTCAATTAGAGGACGTTCAACGATTATTAAGTCAATTAGAAAACTCACAATTAGAAGCGCAAGTTGAAATTGACGCCCTGATTATTGACGATGTAGAAACAGAACCAATGAGAATCGAACCAGCGATTGAAAAAGCTGAAACCGAAACTCAAGACGTTCTCGTTGCTTCTTCAAATATTAAAAGCGACTCGATTATTAAAGAGGAAGCTGAAGAAGAACTCGACTTATCAGCATGGGATATTTCAGATAAAGTGAATATTTCCTCTTCTTCTGAACCTCAGATTGAAGAAGTAGAACCCATTGTCGATAATGAGAGTGAAGAAGCTACTGAAACCCAGTTAAAAACCCAAGCAGGAAAATCGCCACCACCAAGTGGGCTAGATTGGGAAAACGCAGAGCATCAAGAAGAATTTCAAGTCCTATTTTTTGAAGTGATGGGAGTTATGTTTGCTGTACCATTAGCGGAGTTAGGCGGTATTCACCAAATTACCGAGCTGAGTCACCTAATTGGTCGCCCGGATTGGTATCTTGGTTTGCAAACAAATAGAGAAATGAAAATTGATGCGCTTGATACTGCAAAGTGGGTGATGCCACAAAGTATCAAAGATGAAAGCTATAAAGAAGATTATCAATACCTTGTTATGCTTGGTGAGAGCAAATGGGGTTTAGCGTGTAATGCGCTAGCTGGAACTGAAACCCTTACCAGTGATCGAATTCGTTGGCGAGAAACGGCAGGAAAACGTCCGTGGTTATCAGGAATGGTAAAAGAAAAGATGTGTGCCTTGATTCATGTTGAGGCGATGATTGCGATGCTTAATGCCGGTTTGGACATTAAGGGAATAGAGTAAAATAACTCTAAGAGTACGAGGAAATAAAATGTCTCAGGTTAATGAAGTAGAGATCCGTAAAGATCAAGTAAATGACGAAGTATTACAGTGGGTAACGTTTCAACTAGAAGAAGAAACTTACGGTATCAATGTAATGCAAGTGCGTGAAGTATTACGTCATACCGAAATTGCACCCGTTCCGGGCGCGCCAGATTACGTTCTAGGTATCATTAACCTTCGTGGTAATGTAGTCACTGTTATTGATACACGTTCACGTTTTGGTCTAATGCAAGGTGAAATCACAGACAATACACGTATTATTGTGATCGAATCTGAGCGTCAAGTTATCGGTATCCTTGTTGATAGCGTGGCAGAAGTTGTATACTTACGTTCATCAGAGATTGACACTACGCCAAGTGTTGGTACGGAAGAAAGCGCTAAGTTCATCCAAGGCGTTAGCAACCGTGACGGCAAGTTACTTATCTTGGTTGACCTTAACAAACTTTTGTCTGAAGACGAATGGGATGACATGGCAAGCCTATAATGGTTGATATTTTAACTCAGCTCTCAGAGCTATTTGCAGCAACAGCAATGATCCTAGTGCTTGTGGTTTATGTTTTATTAAATCGTAAAAACAAGCAGTTAGAATTACAATTAACTCAAGCTCAGGCGCAAAACAAACAACTTCAAGATGAGCAACAAAAGCTACAAAAGCAATTTGTTGAATTCCGTACTGGCTCAATCAATTTGGGACAAAAAGTAGCGGATATGGCTCAGTTAAGTCAACATTTTGATGATCGTTTAAATGAACTAGAAAATACAGATGCGGATAGCCGTTTGTATTCAAGAGCCAACAAATTGGTTCAGTTAGGCGCAGGAATCAATGAGTTGATGGAAGAGTGTGAGTTGCCTAAAGCAGAAGCCGAGTTAATGATGTCTTTACAAGCCAAAATAGCAGCAGGTAAAGGCTCTATTCCACCATTACGATTAGAAGACGAAGAATAACGGCTTTCTAATTTTGCAGAACACATAGAAGCTCCTCATTGAGGGGCTTTTTTTTATTCATCTTATAGTATCCCGAACTGTAATTTTAAATTAACTAACCATTAAGTAGTATATTACTTTTGTGTGAAGCAACTTATTGATACCCATATAAATATAAAGGAATTGATAAAGTGAAACGATCGGACATACTTATTTACTTATCTATCTAAATAGATTTGTTTTATATCTAAGTTTCCCCGTTTTTGCTGTGCTAGAATGCCCCTAATATTTTTCAACAATAGATACTTATGCTAGAAATTCGTAACGTTACCTGTATTCGAGATGAACGCGTTCTATTTGAACAATTGAGTTTTACTATCTCAGATGGTGAGTTAATTCAGATAGAAGGGCAAAATGGTGCAGGTAAAACCACATTGCTTCGCATTATTGCAGGTTTAGGTTATGCGGATGAAGGCGAGATCTATTGGAAGGGTGAATCTATAAAGAAAAGTCGTGAAGAGTTTCATAGCGATTTACTTTTTTTAGGTCATCATACCGGCGTTAAACGTGAGTTAACTGCATTTGAAAACCTCACTTTTTATCAATCTATGCATAACCAATATGATGAAAATGCCATTTGGGATGCGTTAGCAAGAGTGGGTTTAGCTGGGCGTGAAGATGTTGCAGCAGGGCAATTATCTGCGGGTCAACAGCGTCGAGTTGCTTTAGCGAGACTTTGGCTTAGTAAACAAAAGCTATGGATTTTAGACGAGCCTTTGACTGCGATTGATAAACAAGGGGTTAAAGTGCTTGAACAGCTATTTATGGATCACGCAAAACAAGGGGGCATTGTTTTGCTTACCACGCACCAAGATCTATTTACAGACAGTAATGAACTCAAAAAAATCAGATTAGGTGAATAGATGCTTGCTTCAATGACAACAATTATTCGACGTGAGCTATTAATCGCCTTTCGTCGTAAAGCAGATATTCTTAACCCTTTGTGGTTTTTTATTATCGTAATTACCTTATTCCCACTTAGTATTGGTCCTGAGCCAGTACTTCTAGCGCGTATTGCAGCAGGTATTGTGTGGGTAGCCGCTTTATTATCGGCCTTACTTTCTTTAGAGCGATTGTTTCGAGACGATTTTTCAGATGGTTCATTAGAGCAGATGATGTTAATGCCAACCCCTTTGTCGGTATTAGTTTTAGCTAAAGTCTTTGCTCACTGGGTACTAACAGGTCTACCGTTAATCATTATTAGTCCATTGCTTGCCATATTGTTGTCTTTGGATTTTAATTCGTGGCTGGCTATCGTATTAACATTATTACTTGGGACGCCAACGTTAAGTTTTCTTGGTGCTGTTGGAGTGGCGTTAACCGTTGGACTACAAAAGGGTGGTGTTTTACTTAGTTTATTGATTCTACCTTTATATATCCCGGTTCTAATTTTTGCGACATCAGCAATTGATGCTGCTGGTCTCGGTATGGCTTATAATGGTCAACTAGCAATTTTAGGTGCTCTTTTTATGGGCTCCGCAACATTGACTCCATTTGCCATTAGTTCGGCACTGCGAGTGAGTGTTCAATAAATCATAATTATAATTTTATATTTGAGTAAGTGAGATAAACCAATGTGGAAATGGCTTCATCCTTACGCTAAACCAGAGAAAGCGTATCAATTAAGTACCACGCTATTGCCGTGGTTTGCGGTGATTTCAATTATCAGTTTAACGGTAGGTACCATTTGGGGACTGGCGTTTGCTCCTTCTGATTATCAGCAGGGTGATAGTTTTAGAATTATCTACATACATGTTCCTTCGGCCATTCTGTCAATGGGTGCTTATATGTCGATGGCAATTGCGGCATTTATTGGTCTCGTTTGGCAGTTGAAACTGTCAGACATGGCAGCAGCGGCAATGGCACCGATTGGTGCTGTATTCACGTTCATTGCTTTGCTTACTGGTGCCGTTTGGGGTAAACCAATGTGGGGCGCATGGTGGGTATGGGATGCACGTTTAACGTCTGAACTGATTCTTCTTTTCTTATACCTAGGTGTAATGGCGTTATATAACGCATTTGATGATCAGCGCACCGCAGCTCGCGCTGCAGGTATTCTTGCCATTGTTGGTGTGATAAACCTACCAATTATTCACTTCTCAGTAGAGTGGTGGAATACCCTTCATCAAGGCGCAAGCATTACAAAGTTTGATAAACCTTCCATTTCTGCCGATATGTTGTGGCCTTTATTATTAAATATCATTGGCTTTGCAACTTTCTTTGGTTCTGTGACTCTTATTCGTTTTAGGAATGAAATTTTAGCAAAAGAGAGCCATCGTCCTTGGGTTAGAGCGCTAGTAGAACCAAAATCTACCGCGTCTAAATAACGAGAGAAGGGAATTATTGTTATGCATTTTGAAACTTTCAGTGATTTTTTAGCCATGGGCGGTTATGCCGTTTATGTATGGGGTGCCTTTGGTGCCACTTTTCTCTCCTTATTTTGGATTTTATTCTCTAGCTTAGGCAAGCGTCGTCAATTGCTAAAAGAGATTGAACAAAAAATGGCACGAGAAGAACGAATTAAAAAAGCAAAAACTATGGAGAACACACTATGAATCCAAGACGTAAAAAGCGCCTAGGATTGATCCTTGCTCTATTCTTTGGGGTCAGTGCAACCGTTGGTTTAATGATTTACGCATTGAATCAAAATATGGATTTATTCTATACACCAACTGAACTGGTTAATGGTAAACCTGATGGAACAAAACCAGAGGTTGGCCAGCGTCTTCGTATCGGTGGTATGGTTGTCGCAGGATCAGTAAAACGTGACAGTGATTCATTAGAAGTGTCATTCAAGGTTGCTGATATTGGCCCTGAAGTGACCGTAACTTATAATGGTATTCTTCCGGATTTATTCCGTGAAGGCCAAGGTATTGTTGCACAAGGTGTTCTTGTAGATGCAACAACGATTAAGGCTCATGAAGTATTGGCAAAACATGATGAAGAGTACATGCCACCTGAAGTTGCAGAAGCAATGAAGAAAACGCATGAACCACTTCAATACACAGAACAACAAAAACAAGGAACAGGTCAATGATCGCAGAACTCGGTCATTTTGCCTTAATTGCTTCTCTAGGGCTTTCAATCCTATTGAGTATATTACCAATATATGGTGTGAGCCGTGGTAATAAAGCATTAATGCAAAGTGCAAGACCATTGTCATGGGGAATGTTCTTACTCCTTGGCTTATCATTTGGGATCTTAATGTGGGCCTTCTACATTAACGATTTCACTCTGCAATATGTAGCAAGTAACTCAAACAGCTTACTTCCTTGGTATTACCGTTTAACCGCCGTTTGGGGCGCTCACGAAGGTTCTTTATTGCTTTGGGTTCTTATCCAAGCAGGTTGGACCGTTGCCGTAGCAACCTTCAGTCGTGGTATGCCACAAGAGTCGATTGCACGAGTATTAGCAGTAATGGGGTGGATTAACGTTGGTTTCCTACTTTTCATTATTCTAACGTCAAACCCATTCTTACGTACTTTGCCATTCTTCCCAATTGATGGTCGTGATTTGAACCCGCTTCTTCAAGATCCAGGTCTAATCATTCACCCACCAATGCTATACATGGGTTATGTAGGTTTCTCAGTTGCGTTCTCTTTCGCTATTGCTTCACTAATGGCGGGTCGTTTAGATACGGCTTGGGCTCGTTGGTCTCGTCCTTGGACAATCGCAGCATGGTCATTCCTAACGGTAGGTATCTCTCTAGGTTCATGGTGGGCATATTATGAACTTGGCTGGGGTGGCTGGTGGTTCTGGGATCCAGTAGAAAACGCATCATTCATGCCTTGGCTTGCTGGTACCGCACTAATGCACTCATTAGCGGTAACAGAGAAACGTGGCACCTTTAAAGCGTGGACGGTATTGCTGGCGATTTTAGCCTTCTCATTAAGTTTATTAGGCACATTCCTTGTACGTTCAGGCATCTTAGTATCGGTTCACGCCTTTGCTTCTGATCCTGCACGAGGTATGTTTATTCTTGGCTTCCTAGTCATGGTGATCGGTGGTTCATTACTGCTGTTCGCACTAAAAGGCGCATCAGTACGAGTTCGTGGTAACTTCTCACTGTTCTCACGTGAAAATGCGTTATTAGCTAACAACATTTTATTAATGACAGCCTTAGTTGTTGTACTTGTTGGTACGTTATTACCACTAGTACATAAACAGCTTGGTTTAGGCTCGGTTTCTATCGGTGCGCCGTTCTTTGATATGTTGTTTGCATGGTTAATGATCCCATTTGCTTTCTTAATGGGTATTGGTCCTCTTATCCGTTGGAAGCGTGACAATTTAAGTCACTTAGCAAAACGCATGGTGATCACAGGTGCGATTACCATCCCACTAGCCGCAATCTTCATGGTTATCTTTGCCGATAGATTCCAATTCATGCCATACCTTGGCTGGATGATGTCTATTTGGATTGTGATTTTACACGGTTTTGAATTGTACGAGCGTGCAACTCATCGTCATTCATTCTCTGTAGGTATAACGAAACTGGGTCGCAGCCACTGGGCAATGATGTTCGCGCACATTGGTCTAGCTGTAACTATTATTGGTATTGCAATGGTACAAAACTACAGCATCGAAAAAGATGTTCGTTTAGCACCGGGTGAACACATTGAAATGAACGGTTACCAGTTCTACTTTGCTGGTGTTCGTGATACAGATGGTCCTAACTATGATGGTTATACCGCTGATTTTGACATTACGTTAGATGGCAAAGCGATTAATACGCTTCATGCTGAAAAACGTTTTTACCAAACAGCAGGTTCAATGATGACCGAGGCGGCGATTGATCGTGGTTTCACTCGTGATTTATACATCGCAATGGGTGAGCGCTTGGATGATAACCGTTCATGGGCTGTTCGTATTTACTACAAACCATTTGTGCGTTGGATTTGGGCGGGCTCATTATTTATGGCTCTTGGCGGTATGTTAGCGCTATCTGATAAGCGTTACCGTTTCCGTAAAACAGATAAAAAACAGGAAGCTTAAATTATGAATAAGAAGTTTTTATTTGCACCTCTAGCACTGTTTTTAATTTTAGTTGCCGTGTTTGCTACTCAGTTAACACGCAACTCAAATGGCGATGATCCAACAAAGCTAGAATCAGTGTTAGTTGGTAAGCACGTGCCAGAGTTTCGTTTAGAAGATTTAGCACAAGAAGGCAAACTATACGATCAAAGTATTTTTAAAGGAGAACCTTTATTACTGAACGTATGGGCAACGTGGTGTCCAACGTGTTATGCCGAGCATCAGTATCTTAATACCCTTGCCACTCAAGGTGTTAAGATTATCGGTATGAACTACAAAGACGATAGAGCCGGTGCAATTCAATGGCTAACTGAGTTAGGTAACCCGTATTTAATCACTCTATTTGATGGTGATGGCATGCTGGGTATGGATTTAGGTGTGTACGGCGCACCTGAAACCTTCCTAATCGACAGCAACGGTATCGTTCGCTATCGTCATGTTGGTGATGTAAATGATCGCAATTGGAACGAAGTATTAAAGCCAATGTATGATCAACTGATTGCGGAGGCTAAATAATGAAAACTAGCTTACGTAAATGGGGACTTCGTAGTTTTGCTGCTATCGCATTCAGTTTTTTTACGGTGCAAGCAAGTTACGCAACCATTGATTTATATAAGTTTGATTCGCCAGAGCAAGAGCAGCAATTTAAAGAACTAGGTCAAACATTACGTTGCCCTAAATGTCAGAATAATAACATTGCTGATTCAAATGCAGAGCTTGCTCAAGACATGCGCCATAAGGTGTATGAAATGACTAAAGCCGGTAAATCAGACCAAGAAATTGTCGACTATATGATTGATCGTTACGGTAACTTTGTTACTTACGATCCACCGCTAACTGCTGGGACATTGGTTTTATGGCTAGGCCCGCTAGGTGTACTTGTGTTTGGCTTTGGTTTTATTGTGCTTCGTAGCCGTAAATCAAAAGTGGTAACAGAAGATAATTCAGAAGAGTGGGATAACGAACATGAAGAACGTTTGAACGCCTTATTAAATGAGAATAAAAATGAAGATGGGAAGGTAAACAAATGATTTTGTTTTGGATTTCGACCTTAGCCCTAATTGTTGTTGGTGTTGTATTTATCGCGCTTCCGTTATGGAAAGCAAAAGCGCAAGACGATGAAGCACGCCGAGATGAATTGAACAAAGCCTTCTATAAAGATCGCTTAGCTGAACTGAAAGAAGAAGACGCCGAAGGTCTTGTGAATAACCAAGATGAGTTAATCACAGAGCTAAAGCAATCTTTGCTAGATGATATTCCCGCAACAGAGAAAGCACAACAAGACAGCTTGAATGCACGATTATTTATCTTGCCTTCAATCATCATCTTTATCGTTATCTCGTATGGGCTATATTTTAAATTTGGCAGCTCAGATAAAGTTGAAAAGTGGCAAGAAGTAAGTGCACGCTTACCTGAACTATCTCAACAACTAATGAACCCAGAAGGTGTTGCGCTAAGTGACGCTGAAATGGCAAACCTGACTTTAGCACTACGTACCAAGTTGCACCATGAGCCTAATGATGCAATGGGCTGGTTCTTGTTAGGTCGTATTGGTATGTCAAATCGTGATATTGATACCTCTGTGGGCGCAATGAAAAAAGCGTATGCATTAAAACCAACAGATGTTGATATCAAATTAGGTTATGCACAAGCATTAATGCTTTCAGGTGATGACGCAAAAGCAGATCAAGCCAAGCAAATGCTTAAGCAAGTACTTCGTGGTGACTCGACCAATTTACGCGCTTTATCGCTACTTGCGTTCAGTTCGTTTGAACGTCAAGACTATAAAGGAGCAGTATCTGCATGGAAAGCAATGCAAATGCTGATTGGTCCTGATGACTCTCGCTATGAAATGCTGACTCGCAGTATCGAACGTGCAAAATCTAAGATGAACCCTGAAGCGAATCTTGATAAGCAAGTGCCTATTACGATTAACCTTGGCAGTAATGTGACACTGCCATCACAAGGTGTCGTGATTGTTTCTATTCATCCAGCTGACGGTTCACCAATGCCTGTGGCAGCGGCTCGTATCCCACTAAGTCGCTTCCCACTTAGCATTATGATGTCAGATGACAATAATATGATGGAGCAGCGTAAATTGTCTGATATGCCAAACTTTATTGTTCGAGCTCGTATCGATCAAGATGGTAACGTATCAACAAAAGACGGCGACTGGTACGGTGAAAGTGCAGTAAGTACGCTAGGAAAGAATGTATCGCTTGAGATAGATAAGCAATACTAATATCTTTTAACAAGTGGCATACTACAACGGGTAGAGGCATTGAGCTTCTGCCCGTTTTTTTTGAATAAACTATAATAATATTAATAAAGCTAGGCGAAGGTGTATTGTGCTGAAGAGAATAGGGATATCTTTTTCGTTATTGTTTTTGATTGTAGGTTGCTCTCAAACGCCAGAACAAGATAATAATGAAGTAGAAACAACAGAAGTCGTAGAGGTAGAGTACGATGATTCTCATCGCGGTGATCCGCTAGAGGGATTCAACCGTGTAATGTGGGGGCTAAATTACGATATTTTAGACCCGTATTTAGTGCGTCCTGTCTCGGTTGGTTATGTTGAATACACCCCAAGCCCAATTCGAATGGGGATAGCCAATTTCCTCGCTAACCTAGATGAGCCATCGAGTATGGTGAATAATTTAATCATGGGTAATGGCAACGTAGCCATGGTTCACTTTAATCGATTTTGGTTAAATACAACATTAGGCTTGGTAGGCTTAATTGATATAGCCAGTGCTGCTGAGATAAATAAACCAGACAGTAAATCCTTTGGTGATGCACTTGGTCATTATGGTGTTGGGAATGGACCGTACTTTATGCTACCGGGTTATGGCCCTTGGACATTGCGTGAAGCAGGGGATTTTGTTGATGGCTTTTATATGCCTCTTTCTTACTTAAACTTCTGGCAAGGCCTTGGAAAATGGGGTTTAGAAGGAATGGAATCTCGTGTTCAGTTGATCTCACAAGAGCCAATGTTAGAAGCCTCGCCAGATCCATACGCATTAACGCGTGATGTGTATTTACAACGCCAAGACTTTAAAGCAGAAATTGAGCCTGACGTTGATTTAGATGCAGAAAGTGATATTGACGATTATTTAGATGAAATAGATGAGTAAGAATTAACAATAGCATCTCAGGTTTCAGGAACTATCCTCTCCTGAAACCTGAAACCTGAAACCTGAAACCTGAAACCTGAAACCTGAAACCTGAAACCTGAAACCTGAAACCTGAAACCTGAAACCTGAACTCTGAAACTAGCCATTTTTACGTTGGATTAACATTAACAATAAAGCGCTTAATGCCCCCGCTGTATCACACAACATATCTTTCTGCGCATCCCAAATGTCACCTTGTGATCCTAAAAAAGCAATGCCTTCTTCACCGCCTGCAATGGCAGCATACCACCACTCGACGATCTCATAGCCTGCAGCGACGCTCATTAGGGTAAATAAACCAAACGCCATCGCAAGTGGTGCAGAGCATTTCTTGGTTTTAATTAAATATTCTGCAATAGGGTAAGCATAAAAGCCAATAGAGAAATGAGCAACGCGATCAAAGTTATTACGCTCAGACCCAATTAAATTATTAAACCAGTCAAAAGGGACATCAGCAAAGGTGTATTTTGAGCCGATAGTATGAAGAGTAAGCCAGACAAACATTAATATATAAGCGGTTTTGCTAAACTCAAAACGTGTTGCCATATAAAAAATACCAGCGAGGATTAATAATGCAGGCAATATCTCTGCAACCCAAACGGCGCGTGATATTGGGTCAAAAGCTGAGAATAAAAATACAGCACTATAAATAATCGTAAGCAGTAATAATATAGGTTGTTGTTTAAGTGTTGTAATGAAAGTCATGAATAAATGGCTCCAAATAATGGTGCTTAAAAACGCTATAAATTGAGTGTAGCGTGCTGATTTATATCGGCAAGGCCTAGTTTTTGAATGTTAGATACAGCTATAAATAAAAAAGGCCTCAATAAAGAGGCCTAATGCAATTTCTATGTAGTCAGTCAGTACTGATTAATTAGAAACGGTAGTTCGCTTGAACACCTAGTAGCCATACGCTACCCGTTGTTTCGCCGTTGAAAGAACCACCGATAGCTTGAGCTTCGTTATCTGATTCATAGCCACGAGATTCTGTGATAGGTGCATCTTTAGCAATAATATAAGTAAAACCAGCATCTAGTGATAGATTTTGTGACCACTCATAGCCTGCGCCAATACTTAACCAAGTGCGATCCGTTTCAGGAATTGTGATAGTACGGTTTTTATCACTAACCGCTGAGGTATCGTAAGCAATGCCAGAACGTAAGGTGATTTTTTGGTTCAGTTGGTAAGTACCACCTAGCGCGATGCGGTAGTTATCTTCCCAATGCTCTTCTTTAACCATTGTTGGTGCTTTACCGTCATGGAAATCGGCTTCTAGTTTTTCAAAGCTGCTCCAATCCGTCCAGTTAACGCTTGCATGAATAGCAACCGAATCGGTTAGTTGGTGGAAACTTGCTAATTCAGCTGTTGCAGGCATAGCCAAAGCCATAGAGCCTTGCTTAGTTAAATTTAGATTAGGAAACACTGCACTTAAAGGAATGAAACCGATGCCTTTAGCGTGGCCTTCAAGATCTAATTTTACTTCTGATTTGTAGGTGAAACCAAGGCGATTAGTATCATTAATCTGCCAAGCTGTACCTACTTGCCAACCAAGGGCTTCATCGGTACCTTCCATGTATTTCAGAGTTGTTCCTTCAGGGATTGGCGTATTAGTACCTGGTAGTTTTGCACCTTTAGGAGCAGTTGCACCAAAGTGACCTTCGCCCATTACATAGCGTACACCACCACCAACGCTTAATTGTGGCATCACTTGATAAGCAATGTTTAGGTTTAGTTCTTTAGTGATGATACTTGCGGTATTACCAAAGTGACTTGCGGCAAAGTTGTCATCAAGATCGGTTTCCATGCCGTAGTTAGTACCAAGCGCTACACCTAGTGCTAATTTTTCGTTTACGCGGTGTGATAGATAAAAGTTAGGGATCACAGCACTGTGAGCAAAATCTTTAGAGCTTGTTGGAATGGTGTCATTGATCTTTCCACTCACATCCACATTTGGATCAACATAAATACCACCCACTGAAATCTGCGTACCTTCTAGGTAAGTCAGCATTGCCATGTTACGCCATTGTGCATCAGCACCGTCAGCCATTGCTGCTTCACCTGCGTACGCACGACCAAGACCAGTCGCTGAATACTCTGCCAATTGGAAGCCTGCTGCCATAGAAGTTGTGCTTGTTACTGAGCCTAATAGACCAAGTGCAATAGCAAGAGATAGGCGGTTTTTATTATTGTTCATTGATTTTTTCATATTGGTACAAGTGTACGCTGAATTTCGTGGTAATAAGTTGAAGTGGATAATACGTTCTAGAGTAAAAACTTCAAACAAAAAATTGATTTATTCGAGTTTTAAGTGCTTTTTTCTGTAAAAAGTTTCAGATTTAGCTAAATTTTCTGTATTTATCTGGTCGGATGTGTTATTTGGGCGTACAGGTGTATGTCTTAATTGGTATTTGAGGGTATGCGTGTACGCTGAAATATTTAGGTAAAGAAAGAGAAGAGCGCTTCGCTTGAAGGTTTCAGGGGGACTGCTTTGGGCTTTTAGCTCCTCCCCCTTACTAAGGGGGAGGCTGGGAGGGGGTCAAGAACTCACAGTGTTAAATCAAGTCAAATTGGTATTTTATTCTACCTGTATCGTAGTAACCCCTCCCTAACCCTCCCCTTATTAAGGGGAGGGGACTGTGTATTATTTGTTGTAACTATCGCGTTCACAATACAGTTCTCCCCCTTGATTGATGAGTTATTGAGATCGATAAAGTAAATAGAAGGGGGAGTTAGAGGGGGTTGTTTGCTCTTATAGAGCGAAGCGTTCTAGTTAGCGCAGCGTATCGTTTCTAGTTTATATCGCATTGTTTTTAGATACGTGGCGATCAAAAAAGGCCAGCGTATGCTGACCTTTTGGTTTTACACTTTTAAGAGTAAATCTTAGAAGCTGTAGCTGTACTGAACACCTGCAAGAATTGCGTCAGCGTGTGTAGTTGCTGTTAGAGGAAGAATACCGCCAGTATCTTCTTCTACTTTAACATCGTCACCCATTAGATATGTAAAGCCAAAGTCAACGGTGTGTTTTTTCTGGAAGTGGTAACTCACACCAGCTGATAACCATTGGCGATCAGAGTCAGGAACAGAGATTGATGTATCTTTATCCTGTGCTGCTGTGTCGTACATGTAACCAGCACGAAGTGTCCATGCATCGTTTAAGAAATATGTACCACCGATAGAGTAGTGCATACCATTTTGCCAGTTATACTCTTTTTCAGTGATTGCTGCATTTGTGAATTCAATTTGATCGAAATCACTCCAGCCAATGTATTGAACGGAATAGTGCACTGCAAACTTGGTATCTTTGATCTCATGGTAACCAGAGAACTCAATCATATCTGGTAATGGTAATGTAACTTTTTGATTACCGTCTTCAGCTTCGATTTCGGGACTGTAGTGATAAGACAAACCAAAGCGATTACCTTCGTTTAACTCATAAACACCACCAAGGTTAAAACCAACACCGACTCCGCTAGCATCAATATCTAAAATAGGGGTAGTTCCTAGATCACGTTTTAACTTTCCTGAACCTTGAATGATGTCAATACCACCGCCAAGGCTAAACTGTTCGTTTACACGGAAAGATGCAGTTAAAGCATAATTAATGCTTTTAATTTCAGTTGTCCCACCATAAACATTAGCTCCTGGTGTTGTAGGGCTAGTTCCAAATGAGTCATCAAATTCATTTGATGTACCAAAGTTAGAATAGATTCCGGCACCAAAAGCCCATTGTTCATTTAAACGATGAACATAATAGATATTTGGAACTGGAGTGCCACTGCTATTATTTGCACTATCTACAGGAGCAACACCGCCGCCTAAAGCCGAAGAATCATAACTAACATCCGTCACATCAATATCAGTTTTGATGTAGTTAACACCGCCTGAAAACTGTGATGAATCAAAAAGAGCCATTGCAGCAGCGTTACGAGCCATTACAGAGGCGTTATCAGCGATTACTGCATCACCAGCAAATGCACGGCCTAGGCCCGTTGCTGATTGTGCGTTTAGTTGGAAACCGGCAGCAGTAGCTTGTTGTGTTGCAAGAGTGATGGTTGCTGCTAGAAGTGTTTTTGAAAACAGACGCTTCTTATTCATAATTATTATATTCCATGTATTGTTATTTCCTTTCAATTCTGCGACTGAAAAGATTTTTTTAGTTGAGACTGAAATCTCGATGCCGAGATAATAACGATCAGATCATAGACGACAAATCCGACCACTGCTAAAAATTCATTAAAATTCGTGATCTGGTCGTGATTTGCTCTTAAATGCCACTTTTAATTAACAATACTAGAGCTAAAACTCTATTTTAAGCCTAATTTTTTATTAATGATAATATGGTTAACTTATTGATTAATTTGAATTATTCCTATCCCTTTGTGATATTTAGAGTTTAAGCTCTATACTGGTCATTTTCTAATGTTAAATTGATGAAAACTTTTAATTTTTTCACTTTTTTTGGGAGGAATGTTGGTGGGTGGTTACAAAGTATTCACGAGGTGTTTGCTTGGTTTTGAATTCATTAATTAAGCAGGAAAGTAGTAAAAGAACATAAAATTGATCTATTTCAATAAATGAATTCTGAGACGCGTTATAGTTGATCTCGTTATCTGGTTGAGCAATCAACCCGTTGAGCAAGATAACATTTCCTTTTGAAGGCTGACTTTACTTTCTCCTTATCAGGTGAAACTGATTTTACAATTGGCTATTATCGTTAATTGTTTTTTATTCTGACCACATCGATTGATGTGGTTTTTTTTTATCAAAATAGTCAGTAGGCTACATTTTCACGGGTCAGATCGTTAGCTTAATCACTCTCATATTTTTTCTACTTTCCTATCTAATTACCTTCATTTCTAACCAGTAAACAAGAATTTATGAGTGATTATACCAATCTACATAAGTATTTGATCATTCTTGCTTGTTAAAATCGATTATATCTGCGTTATACCTTTCTATTGCAAAAATTAGGTGTAATTAGATCCACTAGTTACTGTAATTTATGCCTTGCTCTAATCGATTTTTCCTGCGCAATTATCTGAACAACTACTTATCCAGAATGGTATTAATAATTCGCCGCTCACATTTCTACTATAACGCACTTCTCAAAATTAACAAATTGGTTACAATTTGAGGTCTGACCACTTATTAGGTTGATATTATGCAAGGAGATGCAATGTCAAACGCCAAATTTTCAAAGACCTATCAGCCACTAACGACACGACAAGGTGATCGCATAGCGGTTGTTTCAGGTATTAGAACCCCATTTGCTAAGCAATCCACGGCTTTTATTTCTACGCCTGCGGTAGATCTCGGTAAGCTTGCCGTAAAAGCATTGATGGATAAAACAGACATAGATCCAAAATTGATTGATCAAGTTGTCTTTGGCCAAGTAGTGCAAATGCCAGAAGCACCAAACATTGCGCGTGAGATTGTATTAGGCACAGGGATGGATATCGCAACCGATGCCTACAGTGTGACTAGAGCGTGCGCGACCAGTTTTCAAACCACGGCAAACGTAGTGGAAAGCATCATGGCTGGCACCATTGATATTGGTATTGCTGGTGGTGCAGATTCTTCTTCTGTTCTGCCTATTGGGGTATCAAAAAAAATGGCCGCGACGTTGCTTGCCCTTAGCAAAACCAAAACCATAAGTCAGAAACTTTCTCTTCTTCGTACTTTATCAATGAAAGATCTTGCGCCTGTACCTCCTGCTGTTGCTGAATACTCAACAGGGATCTCAATGGGACAAACCGCAGAGCAAATGGCGAAAACTCACGGCATAACGCGTGAAGAGCAAGATGCGTTAGCGCACCGTTCGCATTCATTAGCGGCAAAAGCATGGCAAGAGGGGTTGATACAAGATGAAGTCATGACCGCTTTTCCAGAGCCGTATAAAACCTGGCTAGATCAGGATAACAATATTCGCCACGACTCAGATCTTGCAAGTTACGCCAAATTACGTCCCGCGTTTGATAGAAAATATGGTTCAGTAACTGCAGCCAACAGCACCCCCTTAACCGATGGTGGTGCAGCAATATTATTAATGAGTGAAAAGCGCGCCAAAGAACTAGGTTATGAACCGTTGGGCTATATTCGCTCTTTTGCGTTTAGCGCGATAGATGTACATAACGATATGCTAATGGGACCATCTTATGCCACACCAATGGCACTCGATAAAGCGGGTATTTCTTTATCGGATTTAACGCTTATTGATATGCACGAAGCATTTGCAGCACAAACGCTGTCGAACGTAAAAATGTTTGCATCTGATAAGTTTGCCAGAGAATGTTTAGGCAGAGATAAAGCCATTGGTGAAATAGACATGGATAAATTCAATGTGCTTGGTGGGTCAATTGCTTATGGGCATCCTTTTGCGGCAACGGGAGCCAGAATGATCATTCAAACATTGCGAGAACTAAAACGCCGCGGTGGTGGCTTTGGGTTAAATACCGCATGTGCCGCAGGTGGACTAGGTGCAGCAATGGTTTTGGAGGCTGAATAATGACATTAGAAATAAATAACAGTGCTATTGAAGCAGTAGAAAACAGCAGTGCGTTTACTTGGTTTAAAGACGATGCCGGTATCGCTTGGCTGACGATTGATGTGCCTAATGAAAAAATGAACACACTAAAGTCAGCATTTGCAGAACAAGTGACTCAAGTACTCAATGACATAGAAGCACAACATTCAGATATTAAAGGCTTGGTCATTCAATCAGGTAAACCCGATAACTTTATTGCGGGCGCAGACATTAGCATGATAGCTAACTGTGAAAGCGCAGCAGAAGCGCAAGCGTTGGCTGAAAAAGGTCAGCAGCTATTTCAACGCATTGAAGATCTACCATTTGCTACCGTTGCCGCGATTCATGGTCCTTGTCTCGGTGGTGGATTAGAGTTGGCACTGGCGTGTGATTATCGTGTGTGCAGTGATGACAATAAAACAAAATTAGGCTTGCCAGAAGTCCAATTAGGGTTGCTTCCGGGGTCTGGCGGCACACAGCGATTGCCTCGACTTATTGGGTTGCTTGCCAGTTTGGATATTATTTTAACGGGTAAGCAATTAAGACCTAAAAAAGCCCTAAAGTTAGGCGTTGTTAATGCCTCGGTACCACAAACTATTTTGTCACGAACCGCCGCTGAATTTGCAGTAAAGAAAAAATCAAAAAATAAAGTAGCAACCAAAGAGTGGGCGATATCAAGAAACGCTCTTGGTCGTAATGTGATTTTCTCTCAAGCAGAAAAACAAGCGCAGAAAAAAGCACGTGGTAATTACCCTGCGATTGCGGCAATTTTAGATAGCATTAAATACGGGTTAGAAAAAGGGATTAAAAAAGGGCTTCAACGAGAAGCGGAGCAATTTGGTAAGCTTGCCATGACTCCTGAATCTGCTGCATTGCGTTCCTTATTTTTTGCAATGACAGAGATGAAGAAAGAGAAAGGCAGTGAAGCAGAGCCTAAAATCATTCATCGAGTTGGCGTACTAGGCGGTGGGTTAATGGGCGGTGGTATTGCTCATGTCTCTATTGCTAAAGCCAAAAAGAACGTCACTATCAAAGACATTAATAATGATGGCTTGCTAAATGCCTACCAGTACCATTACCAACGTTTAGATAAGTTAAGAAAACGCCGTATTATTAGTAAAGCTAAGCTGCAACAACAAATGCTGCAACTAACGGGAGTGACCGATTTTAACGGATTCAAAAAATTGGATGTGGTGGTTGAGGCCGTATTTGAAGATCTAACGCTGAAACAAGAGATGGTAAAAGCGGTGCAAGAGCAAGGAAAAGAAGACGTTATCTTTGCTACCAATACCTCTTCGCTTCCCATAGGCCAAATAGCAGAGGGTGCTGAAAAACCTGAGAATATTGTCGGTTTACACTATTTTAGCCCAGTAGAGAAAATGCCTTTGGTTGAAGTTATTCCGCATCAAACGACCAGTGATGAAGCCATCGCTACCGTGGTCTCTTTAGCGAAGCAACAAGGTAAAACGCCGATAGTCGTTAAAGATTGTGCTGGGTTTTATGTAAACCGAATTTTAGCGCCTTACATGAATGAAGCGGCAAGGTTATTGTTGGCGGGTGAGCCGATAGAGGCCATCGATGAGGCTTTATTGGATTTTGGTTTCCCTGTTGGGCCAATTTCATTATTAGATGAGGTTGGGGTAGATATTGGCGCGAAGATCATGCCGATATTAGAAGCGGAGCTGGGTGATAGATTCCGCAGCCCTGATGTGTTTCAAACCTTAATTGATGATAAGCGACTAGGTAAGAAAACTAAGCGTGGTTTCTATGTCTACAAAGGTAAGAAGAAAGCGCCGGATCAAGATGTCTATTCACTACTTAACATTAAACCGCAATCTCAGCTAAGCAAAGATGAAATAGCCATGCGCTGTGTATTGCCTATGTTATCTGAAGCAAAACGCTGCTTAGATGAAGGTATTATTCGCTCAGAAAGAGACGGTGATATTGGCGCTATCTTTGGTATCGGTTTCCCTCCTTTCTTAGGTGGCCCATTTACTTATATGAACAGTATCGGTGAAGAAAAGCTAGCGGAGTTAATGAAGAAGTACGCTGATAAATATGGGGATAGGTTTTCTTTATAATACCAATTCAAATAATGGTGTTTATTCTTATTAGAGAGAATAAGTTCAACCTTTATTAGATGAGTTATAAGCCATCATAGTCAAAGATTATGATGGCTTTTTTTAATGTTTAAACGATTGGAATTACCCAAGATTCACGTCTTTCGCTCGCAATTGGAACTCATCAATAGAATCAATTTCTAACCCAACATCTAAGCGATCGTATTGTTCATGCTCGGTGCCTTGGCAATGCATGATTAAGCGATTCGCAGTTCTTGGTTTTAGTACGTTAACCACAAAACGCAGCATTTCAGTTCGCGTTAGCAAACTAAGTTCGTCAGCAACACGCTCTTTATGATCAAAATTTAAATCTTTATTGCCAATACAGGCCCATAAGCGCTGAGCTCGCCCACGAAGATTAGTGTCGGGATCAGAGATTTGATCAATCAATCCTTGTTTACTGTTTTGCCATTGCTCTTCATTTAGCTCTAATAACACCATGTAGAAGGCGTTAAGAAACTCATCAATCGCATCTAATAATATGGCAGGAGGAGCCATAGGTGATTGAACATATAAGATCAATCCTGGGTGTTTGTTTAACGGTAAATTTCCCGTCCCAACCATGTAGCCTAATTGCTGTTTGGTTCTAATTTCATGGAAAAAAGAAGCCGACATTAAATGGTTTGCTAACGTATAAAGCGCAAAACTGCGAGGGTCTTCTTGAGCTGATTGATAATAGACCAATAAAGCAGAATCAGAATGGTCACAAAATAGTTCACGCTGAAAGGTTCCGGATTCTCCTAACATAATCAGTGGTCGAAATGACTCTTCATAAGTTTGGTTTTGCATACGAAGTGCATTTTTTAGTGAGCTGCCTAAGTCTAGAGCTTGTTGCTGTGACCAGTCGCCATAGACAAACATCTCAACGTGTAATTCTGCAAACATCGCTTGAACAAAGTTAGGTAGATCATCGACCTCTATACTTTCTAACGCCTCAAGAAGGACAGGGTAAGGGGGATTATTTGGTTGTAAAATTCCTGATAATGCATTGAAAAGTTGTGAAATAGGGCGCTCTTTCGACGCGTTGCTCCAGTGACGTATCAGTTGATTCTTAATGAAATCAAAACGTTCACTACTAAACTCACGAGTAGTAAAGCGCTTTAAAATAACCTCCAATAATAAAGGCTGCTTTTGGCTAAAGCCAGATAGAGCAAGAGTGACTCCACCTTGGTGACAATAGAGGTTGTAGCCCATTCCTGCAATTTCAGCTTGATAGGTTTGTTCACTCAAGGCATCCATCAGCATTTCGACACATAGGCGAGTTTTCACTATTTTTCGTGGGTCAGAAATGGAATGTGGGCTATCAATGGCAATATAAACCATGCCTTTTGGTACCCTAAATTCTTCTTCTTGCTTATGCCATAGACGAAAACCCGGTAAGTCTTCAATCAACATTGGAAATTCGGTGGTATCTGTTAACGCTTGAGGTTCAAGATCGTAGCAAATATAAGGATTTTTCTCTGGAAGGAAAAGCTCAGGATGCGGCTCAACATTTTTCCAAAGTGCCAATTGATTCTCTGTCAGTGGGTGAACTGAGTAGGGGGTATGATACCACTTGTCTTTATGGTCATACTCTAACCCTTGAGCCACTAAGGTTACTCGCATTTTTTCTGGAGTCAGTTGTTCTAACAGATCTTTAATTTGCTGCTCATGGTAGCCTTCCATCATATAGTCGGCATACATAGCGTCTTCAGCATGATAGCGTTGTAAATTCATGACAAGATGGCTAACTAAATCAAGTGGCTTGCTTTTTTCTTGGAATTGAAAAGCTGACTCTAAAACGGCTTTTTTCTCACTGTATCGCCATTCATCAAAGCCTTGCTGCTTGATAAGTTCAATGTACTGATAAGTGAGTGTAATGATCTCATCAGTATGTTCGATGCCTTTTTCCGTTAAGTTATAAGCCAGAGTAAACTCGCGGAAGTTGCTGCCACTCACACCACCACCAGCGGTTAGCGAATGGATATAACCGAGTTTTTTTAAATACAGCATTAAACTGCCTTCGCCTTCATAACCAAGCAGGTGACCAAGATAATTTAACGGTTTGGTTTTGTAAAAACGGTCTTGATTTGGCAAAGAAAAAGCGAGAGTTAGCTTTCGAACTTCTTTTAATGGTTCAATATTTATCCAACATGCTTGTTGGTCTTCTGTTACGTAAGCGACATCAATCGTTTTATGTCCTAAATTTTGATTAGGGATGGCAGAGAAAGATTGAGTGGCTAAAAGCTCTAATTCACAAAGTGGACGATTCCCTAAAACCACAGCGGTCATTAAATCGGCAGAATAATGGTCTTGATAAAAAGCCAGCATTTCATCACGGATAGAAGAAGTGTCGTTATCGGCTAACGTATCGATGCTTCCTACTGAGAATTTAGCGAATGGATGCGCTTGATTAATGGTCTCTTTGTGTACCTGATAAATACGACGAACATCGTCTTTAAGTTTTAATTTATATTCTGAATCAACGGCTTGACGTTCTTTATCTACGGCTTCTTCGTTAAATAATGAGGCATAGAAGAACTGGCCAAAGCGATCAAGACCTTCTTCAAACGCATGGTGAGAAATTTCAAAGAAAAAAGTAGTGTGCTCAGTGCCTGTCCATGCGTTATTTGAGCCACCTTGCTGGTTAATAAATGAGTGGAACTCTCCCACTTTTGGGTATTTTTCTGTACCAAGAAACAGCATATGCTCTAAAAAGTGAGCAAGACCTGGGCGATGGTCAGGATCATCAAAGTGACCGACATTAACAGAAAGGGCGGCAGAAGAACGAGGAGCCGTATCGTCTTGAACCAGCAATACTCGCAGTTTATTATCGAGTTCGATAAAACGATATTTCTTTTGATCATTTGGGCTGATATGCACAGGGTGCTCCTGTTTTAAGGCAGAGATGGGCAATTTAATACCCTCATTTTTATATTTATTTTTCTAATTATGGCGCTGAACCCACAGACTAGCAAACTCTCTCTTTCCCCTTTTTGTCATTGCTTGCTACTATTGTGAGGTTAGTAATGATTTGAGAATGAATAAATGAAAGTATTCATAATGCGTCATGGCGAAGCTGAGATGTATGCGCCAAGTGATGAAGAACGTAATTTGACACCTCATGGCGAGAGTCAATCAGCCAAAATTGCACAGTGGTTAATGAAAACTCATCAAGTGCAGTTTGACTATGTATTGGTGAGCCCTTATGTACGAGCTCAACAAACATGGAATGCGATTAAGCCTATTCTTAACGTTGCCGATGCAAAGGTAGAAACGTCTGATGAAATCACACCATACGGTGATTCTGATGATGTGGTGGAATACGTGAAAGCACTAGGCAGTGTAGAAGACATAGAGAATATTTTAATTGTTTCTCATTTGCCGCTAGTGGGTTATTTGACGGCGGATTTTGTTCCGGGAATTATGCCTCCAATGTTTCCAACGTCAGCCATTTCTTGTGTTGAGTTTAGTTATTCAACAGGAAAAAGCGATCTATTGTGGTTGCAACAAGCATAACGACACGCTTTATTTCGGTATAAAAAAAGATCCCAAGCAAAGGCTTATGGGATCTTTTTTTTATCTATCAGGAATAGACAGTAAAACTAATATGGCACCTGCACCACCAAACTCTAAAGGCGCTTGGTGAAATGCCATCACATCTGGGTGTTGAGCTAGCCACAAAGGCACTTTTTGTTTAAGAATATGTTTTCCTATTCCGTGCATAACACTGGCACAAGAAATATTCTCTTTTAAACAATAAGCAATCATTGAACCGAGTTCGCGTTTTGCTTCATCCTGTTTCATTCCATGCATATCTAAAAAGACATCAGGGACATACACACCGCGACGTAATCGCTTCACTTCGTATTTTGATACGTCATCACGGGCATAACGAACAGGTCCATCTTCATTGAGAAGCGGTACAAATTCGTCAGAAAAGAAAAACTCTTCATTTTTCCCTTCTTTTAATGACTTTCTTTGCTGTTGTTGTTCGCTAAAGTTCTTACTCGGTTGATGGATTATGGTATCCTGTTGCAACTTTTTAGAGCCTTGTACTGCTTCACGGAACAGCGAAAGTTCGTCATCTGATAGGTGGTCGTTTTTGCTCATTTTTAAATTCCAATAATTAACAGCAGTATTATAACTTGTTTTGGGGGCAATTTTGGATAAGATTTTTGTAGAAGAGGCCGTTTCTGAGCTTCATACGTTACAAGATATGTTACGTTGGACGGTAAGCCGCTTTAATGCTGCGGGTCTTTTTTATGGTCACGGTACAGATAATGCATGGGATGAAGCGGTTCAACTTGTGCTTCCTACGCTGTATTTACCTATTGATGTACCTGCTCATGTACGTGAATCTCGTTTAACATCAACAGAGCGCCTACGTATTGTTGAGCGTGTCGTTCGCCGTATTAATGAGCGTATCCCTACTGCTTATTTGACTAATAAAGCGTGGTTTTGTGGTCTTGAGTTTTTTGTTGATGAGCGCGTTCTTGTGCCTCGCTCACCAATTGCTGAATTGATTGAAACGCAATTTGAACCATGGTTAACCGAAGATCCAACACGTATTATGGATCTATGTACGGGCAGTGGTTGTATTGCTATTGCGTGTGCTCATGCGTTCCCAAATGCAGAAGTAGATGCAATTGATATTTCTACTGATGCGTTAATGGTTGCAGAGCAAAACGTTCAAGACCATGGCATGGAGCAGCAAGTGTTCCCAATGCGTTCTGATCTGTTGCGTGATATTCCAAAAGATCAGTATAACTTCATTGTTTCTAACCCACCGTATGTGGATGAAGAAGACATGAACAGTTTACCTGAAGAATTTGAGCACGAACCTGAGTTAGGTTTGGCTGCTGGTAGTGATGGACTGAAATTAGTTCGTCGTATTCTAGCTAATGCACCAGATTACTTAATGGATAATGGTTTCTTGATTTGTGAAGTAGGTAACTCTATGGTCCACATGATGGAACAATACCCAGAAATTCCATTCACTTGGATTGAGTTTGCAGAAGGTGGACACGGTGTGTTCATGCTAACTAAACAGCAGCTTCTAGATTGTGCTGAAGAGTTTGCTCTATACCGCGATTAAGTCACTAAATCCGACGTATTACAATAAGCCTGATGTTTGCATCGGGCTTTTTTATATCTCTTTACTTTGTGACATTGCAAAATCAAGTCGATTACGAAGGTTTTGTTGTTTTTCGCTGATGTTATTTTTACGTAATGCTTTTCTTACTAGACGAAGTAGTTTCATTTTCTTCTCTTAATCGTTAATGATATTTAGTAATTAGCAGGAATAATGCCAACTATTTATTGCTATCCTTACGTTAAAATCCTCATCCATGCATTGCTTTTTTTATCAACACTTTATGTCTTATTTTTAGTTTCTGGCTCATTAATGAGCCAAGTGTTAATTATACGTTGTGATATGAATAACAGTAAAGAGGTATTTTTGTAAAATGAGGGTTTTATCCGTTAAGTTTTTTTTGGATTAAGGTCACAAATTGCCGCTTTTGATTTTTTAAATTGTTTTTACGGCAAAAAAAATCACATCTAAGAAAAAGAGAGCGCTCACTAATTTAGAGAGAAACCATTATTAGGGGCTTTACTCTGCTTTAGATTCAAGCCAATATGGATTGATTAAAGTTATGCTATTTATAGCCAATCAACAATATTTACAGAGGAAGTAATGGCAGGAAATTCTATTGGACAACATTTTCGAGTAACAACGTTTGGTGAAAGTCATGGCTTGGCTTTGGGCTGTATTGTGGATGGCTGCCCTCCTGGTCTAGAGTTGAGTGAAGCGGATCTGCAAATCGATTTAGATCGTCGTAAGCCGGGTACTTCAAAATACACGACTCAACGTCGTGAAGCGGATGAAGTAAAAATTCTATCAGGTGTATTTGAAGGAAAAACTACAGGAACCTCAATTGGATTATTGATTGAGAACACCGATCAACGTTCTAAAGATTATTCTGAGATTAAAGATAAGTTCCGTCCGGGACACGCAGATTACACCTACCATCAGAAATATGGACAACGAGACTACCGTGGTGGTGGCCGTTCTTCTGCTCGTGAAACGGCAATGCGTGTTGCAGCAGGTGCTGTTGCTAAAAAATATTTGAAACAAGAATTTGGTATTGAAATTCGTGCTTACCTATCACAAATGGGTGAAGTAGCGATTGATTCAGTTGATTGGAATGAAATCGAGAATAATGCGTTTTTCTGTCCTGATGCAAGCAAGGTAGAGGCCTTTGATGAGCTTATTCGTAAGCTAAAGAAAGAGGGAGATTCTATTGGCGCTAAAATTACCGTGGTCGCACAAGGTGTGCCGGTAGGGTTAGGTGAGCCTGTTTTTGATCGTTTAGATGCGGATGTTGCTCACGCTTTGATGGGTATTAATGCCGTAAAAGGGGTTGAGATTGGTGATGGTTTTGACGTTGTACAGCAGCGCGGTTCAGAGCATCGTGATCCATTAACACCTGAAGGCTTTAGCTCAAATCATGCTGGTGGTATTTTGGGTGGTATTTCATCTGGACAAGATATTGTGGCGCACATTGCCCTTAAACCAACGTCTAGTATTACGGTTCCAGGTGAAACGATAACTCGCAGCGGTGAAAAAACAGAATTGATTACTAAAGGCCGTCATGATCCTTGTGTTGGTATTCGAGCAGTGCCTATTGCTGAAGCTATGCTAGCGATAGTGGTTATGGACCATTTAGTTCGTCATCGTGGTCAAAATTTTGGTGTACAAACAGAAACACCAAAGATTTAGTGGCAGGAGATAGGGACTAGTTTTTAGGGACGAGTTATACCAATCTACATAAGTATTTGATCATTCTTGCTTGTTAAAATTGATTATATCTGCGTTATAAATTTTGTAATTAGATCCACTAGTTACTGTAATTTATGCCTTGCTCTAATCGATTTTTCCTACGCAATTATCTGAACAACTACTTATCCAGAATGGTATTAAGAGCGGAAGAATCTTCCTCTACTATTAATAGACACAAATAAAAAGAGCCAGATTGAAGTTACATTCGATCTGGCTCTTTCTGTTTGTATTTGATATTTAGCTCTTCCTAGCCCCTAATATCTCGTCCCTAGTCTCTTTAACATTCATCACTTCTTAACGCTTTCTGGCTGATCTTCGGTAATATCTAAATGAAACACGGGTAAACACCAACCAAATTTTACTGCGGCCATACGAGCAGAAAAACCAATAACAATAGTCGCAATCGTTGTGATTAATTCATCAACACCAAAGTGAAGTAATCCGATGTATAGCACAGCGGATAGTAATGAAATTGAAGCATATAATTCTTTATGCAATACCATTGGCATCTGGCGACAGAAGAGATCACGCAGTAACCCACCAAACACGCCTGTTACAATGGCAGAAACAACGCATATTAGTGGGTGAAGGCCCATATCTAATGCGACTTGTGAGCCAATAATACTAAAAACAATTAAACCAATAGCATCTAAAAATACAAAGAAGCGATGGTTTTTGGCTACCCATGGGCCGATCCATGTTGTTAATACGCCGGCAATGCAGGTAATCACAAGGAATTGTGGGTTTTTCACCCAACCAACAGGGTAGTGACCAAGAAGAATATCACGAACAGTACCACCGCCAATTGCTGTTGCACTGGCAACTAACATTACGCCAAACCAATCCATTTTTTTCTTACCAGCGGCTAATGCACCTGTCATTGCTTCAGCTGTGATCCCAATAATATAAAGAATTGTTAATAACATTTTCTAATACCGTGTCATATCATAATGGTCAAATAATAGGACGAGAATTTTATGGGATTAAACGAATAATGACGAATGAAAAAAACTATTCCGACATTTTTCAGATTAGTTTTTTTTATGCATTTTATCGAGACTATGAGCCCTTGGTTTATGAGTTCTAATATTGAGTATTTTTTGATGCACGCCGCGACGAAGGCTTTTGAATGAATTTTCAAGCTTATCAATACCGAGTAAAACAAAAAGAGCTAATAAAGTGATAATGACTGATTGCTGAATGTATCCTAATGCAATCATCATCCCTAATGCTGCTAACACCCAAATAATGGCCGCAGAGGTTACGCCATGAATTTTACCATCTAAAGTCATCATTACTCCTGCGCCAAGAAAACCAATTCCTGTAATAATTTGGCCTAGTACTCGAGCGTGATCCAGAGAGTTTACAGATAGGGACATTGCCATCGCTAAGAAAAAGTAAGTACCTGAAATAATTAGAATAGAGGTTCTTATTCCTACAGGTTTGCCTCGAGTTTGCCGTTCAACGCCAATTAACAAACCATTGAAAGCACAAGCGGCAATAGCAGACCAAGAAAAAGGCCCTAAATCCAGTAATTGAGCAAGTTGTAAAGTGATGTCATTCACAGGTGGTGAAACTCCAATCTAAAGGGGAAGAGATAATTTTGGAGAGTATCAGTTCACTCTTTTGACAGATAATGAATAATTTTGAGAAGGAGGATAAAAAAAATTTATCTAGATAGGCCTTTAGTATGTGGTGAGGTAGAATACGCTTCTATTATTATTGCTAAGCCTGTTGTATGCCTCACCAATATCAAGATTTAATTACTGTTTTTAATGCTACTTTTTCTGATTCGTTTAATACCAAGCTAGAACTGGGTGGTGATGAACCCATTTACCTACCAGCGGATAGTGAATTTAATTATCACCGTATTATTTTTGCGCGTGGTTTTTATCAATCAGGCATGCATGAAATTGCCCATTGGTGTGTTGCTGGCCCTGATCGTCGTCTATTGGAAGATTTTGGTTACTGGTATGAGCCTGATGGTCGAACAGAGCAAGTTCAATCAGAGTTTGAAAAAGTAGAGATCCGTCCTCAAGCCTATGAATGGATATTATCATTAAGTGCTGGGTTAAAATTTAATGTGAGTTGTGACAACTTAAATGGCGATTTTGAGCCAGATCGTTTAGCATTCATGGCTAAAGTACATAATGAAGTGATGAGCATTTTAGATAATGGATTACCTCCACGCGTAGAGGCATTATCCAACGCATTACGTGAGTTTTATCAAATAGCCCCACTTACCAAAGAACAATTTATTGTCCAATAGGAAAAAGATGATCATTGAATTTGAAGAAAAAATGCTTGAACTGATTGATGCTCGAATTGAAACTGCATCAGATGATGAGCTGTTTGCTGGTGGCTACTTACGTGGACACATTTCATTATCAGTTGCTAAGTGCGAAGAACAAGAAGTTGCTGATCTTGAGATACTAAAAGCACATATCAATGAAAGTCTTGAAGCCGCTAAATCTGAGTTATCTCCTGCTGATCGTATTATTGTAGCTGATCTATGGAATGAGCTTCAAAACGCATAATGTAAATAAGCAAAAATAAATGAAAAAGGCAGTTCTGAAGAGAGCTGCCTTTTTTATGGTGAGTAAAATCGTTATTGCTTAAATCCAGCCAATGCTCTTAATTTATCTCGAAGTAGATCCACCAATTGAGTTTGATCTGACTGTGCTCTAATCTCCCCATTAGTATTTCCCCAGACTGGACCTGGCCATGCGATATCAGTGATAAAGCGTGCAATATGGTGAATGTGCAACTGAGGAACTAAGTTACCTAGTGCTCCAATATTAATTTTATCTGGTGTGAAGTTATCTTCGAGCAGTTGAGCAACCGAACTTGATTCTTGAATAAATTGAATTTGTTGCTCTGGGGTCATATGGTGAATTTCTTTTAAGTCTTCAATTCGAGGAACTAAAATCACCCAAGGGCCGATGTTTTCTTTAATGAGTAAAACAGAACATAACGGAAGATTGCCCAAAAAGATGCAATCTTGTTGCAAACGGGGGTGTAATTGAAAAGCCATTTGTATTTCCTTGGTTTCTATCAGCAATGCTTTGTTATATCATAATCGGTTCATAATAAAGAATAAGTGAAGCAATTCATGAGTGAAAAAGTCGATAAAAACGTTTATAACCCCACTTTTCAATGGGCATTTCTTCATCCTAAGTATTGGCCAACATGGTTAGGGATCGGATTTGCTATTATTTTGGCTTTTATTCCATTTCGATTACGCGATAAGTTAGCCGCTAGTATCGTTAAGTTAGTACTTAAAAAGCCAAGTGGTGGTATTAAGCGAGCTAAGTTGAATATTGCGACTTGTTTTCCTGAAAAATCAGAAGAAGAACAGAAAAAATTGCTTGAAGATACCTATATTACAGGTGCTCAGGTGATGCTTGGTTTTTCTGAGTTGCTTGTTCGTAGTCGTAAGCATAATGAAGGACGCGGGATTTTTGTTGGTGCAGAGAATCTATTCCCTCTGCTTGAGCAAAAAGAAAATATTATTATTTTAGCGCCGCATGCTTGGGCTATTGATTTCCCTGCCATTCTTTTGGCTTCTCGTGGCTATCAGGTAACAACCATGATGAAACCTCAAAAGAACCCAATAACGGATTGGTTAATGCATGTTCAGCGTATGCAATATGGCGGTAAGATTTATGCTCGTAGCGCGGGGATCAAACCATTAATCAAAGCGATTAAAGAAGGCTACTTAGCGTATTACTTACCTGATGAAGATCATGGTCCACAAAACAGTGTATTTGTCCCTTTCTTTGCTACACAAAAAGCAACGTTAAAAGGGTTTGGTAAACTGGCTCGTTTATCAAAAGCAAAAGTGGTTCCAATGTTGCCATCGTATAATGCAGAAACTGGGCAGTTTGAGATCATTACATTACCAGCGATTGCGGATTTTCCATCAGGAGATGAAGAGACCGATGCTCGTGCAATGAATATTGCTATTGAACAGCTGGTTACTGAGCGTCCTGAGCAATACATGTGGGTGTTAAACTTACTGCGTTCTAGACCTGACGGTAGTCGTTTATATTAACAATTAGTTATTCAATGTGTTTTTAAGCCCGTAGAATTTACCGTTCTACGGGTTTTTTATTTTAATGAACTTTGTAACGAAAAATGAAGAAGTGATTTATTTGATTTATATCAAAAGTCGATCTTGGTCATTTAATCAATCTAAGTTTTTGTAAATGGTTAGGGTCTATCCGTTGCCGAAGCGTATAATTATTTGTGTTCTTATTTTAATACCAATCACAGTAAGTAAATGATCAGAAATAGCGCAGGTAAAATGCTTGAGAACAAGGCGAAATTTTTTGATCAGTAGTTATTCTACAATCAAAAATTTCAACGCGGTTATCGAGCATTTTAACCAGCTAGGATGAGCAGTTATTTACTACGATTGGTATAATTACGCTGCCAATGCTCTTTACGTGCTAAGTTGATACGATAAATGCCAAAATCACCCAATTTTCGTTTTTTTCAAGGTGGGATGCTAAAGCATCGTACTACGCCAAAATTTCTAACCACACAAACTGATTATTATGCGCTGCTTTTCTTATCGGCATTGGTTGGCGGTATTGCCGGATCTGTCGTCGCTTTATTTGAAGCCTCAATTCGATTGATCAGTGAACAACGTCTCAACTTCATTCATTCATTTCCTTATTCTGAGTATTTAGCGCCTGTTGCTGCGGTATTAGCGGGGGCTGCGATGGCTGCTGCTGGCTTTTGGCTTACTTTTCGATTTGCACCAGAGACTGCGGGTAGTGGGATCCCTCATATTGAAGGGGCTCTTGATGGCACTCAAGAGATCCGTTGGGCTCGTGTATTGCCGATTAAATTTATTGCAGGCACATTAACGATTGGTTCAGGAATGGTGCTTGGCCGTGAAGGGCCATCAATTCAAATTGGTGGTGCTGTTGGTAGAATGATCGCATGTAAAGGTAAACGATTCAGTCACTCTTCTCATATATTAACAGCAGCAGGGGCGGCGGCAGGTTTAGCTGCGGCATTTAACGCGCCTCTTGCTGGCATTTTGTTTGTGGTTGAAGAGATGCGTCCTCAGTTTCGTTATAACATCACTTCAATAAAGTGTGTGACATTAGCCACAGCGGTAGCAACGATAGTGATGCGTTCTTTACATGGACAAGAAGCATTTTTAACGATTCCAAGTTTTGATGTCCCGCCATTACGTTCACTGATTCTTTTTGCCATTTTGGGGATTATCTTTGGCATTATTGGGGTGAACTTTAATAAATGGATTTTAAAAGGAACGAGTAAGGTTAAAGACTACCACCAAAATAAATTGTCTCGCATTGTGCTTATGGGCGCAGCGTTTGGCGGTACTTTTGCTTTGTTGCATTTAGTGGCTCCTAAACTATCTGGCAGTGGGATGGAAATCATTACTGAGATGTTTTATAGCCCAATGGCATGGATGATCATGGTTGGTTTCTTTGTACTACGAGTGATTGTTACCGTTGCTTGTTTTTCATCAGGTGCCCCGGGAGGAATTTTTGCCCCAATGTTAGCGCTAGGTACCTTACTTGGTTTATCTTATGGTGTGGTAATGTCAGCATGGTTTCCCGGTTGGATATCAAATCCCGGAGTTTATGCTATCGCAGGGATGGGAGCATTGTTTGCCGCTACAGTAAGAGCTCCTGTGACTGGTGTTATCCTTGTGGTTGAAATGACGAATAATTATCAGTTGATCTTACCGCTATTAGTGACAACACTTGGTGCGACGTTTATTGCTCAAGCATTGGGCGGGCAACCGTTATATTCTGCACTTTTAAAACAGTCTTTATTGAAAGATAAAGAGTTGAGGGCGGAGGAGAGTGGGTTACAGAAGGTTGATCAAAGTATTGCTAATGCGAATACAGAAAATAAGTAATTTCACTTCCAAGAATTATCACCTAATGAGTAACATAGGTATAACCATCTGAATTTTCATCTTTCAGATGGTTATAATAATGATAAACAGACTATGCTTTTTTATACACTCTAATCATAAAATCCGCTTTACAATCAAATTCTGACTTTTCTTGCAGCTCAGTTTTAAAGTCAGCTGTTGCTTTCCAAGCAAATGGTGTCATATCTAATAAATGCAATGCTTCTAAGCCGTTCAAGCGCATATCGTAAGTTAATTTTTTCTCTTCAATAAGTTCAAAGTCAGTAAGAGCTTCTGCTGTTTCATCATGCAGGCGAACTTCACCATACACTCCTTCACGAAGTTCGTATAAATGATGGCTGGCTGGTGTAACGGTAATTAGATAGCCGCCATTTTTAATTGCGCGGTGTAATTCTTCTGCTTTACATGGTGCATAAATACGAACAACAGCATCTAGGCTTTGATCAGGGAAGGGCAAACGATGGCTAGAGGCAACGCTAAATTGGCAATTTAGATAACGCTTGGCTGCGAACTTAATCGCGACTTTTGAAATATCTAATCCATAGACATTAGCATTTTCACTATGTAAATATTCTGCAATTTTTGAGGTGTAATAGCCCTCACCACAACCAATATCAAGTAGGCTTGCTTCATCATTGGTCACATATTTTTGGCATAACTCGGCAACGTGTTGTTGCATAGGCTGATAATGTCCAGCTTCTAAAAAAGCACGCCTAGCTTGCATCATCTCTTTATTATCACCTGGATTTTTAGAACGCTTGTGATGAGCTGGCATTAGGTTTACATAACCTTCTTTTGCGTTGTCAAACTGATGGTTGTTTTCACAACGGTATTGATTGTTGGCAAAGCGCAACTCGTGTTGGCATAAAGGGCACTGATAAAACATAACCACACCTGAAATTAGATTGAGGCAGCAGTGTACTTCTTCATTTATCTAATAAAAAGAGCCAGCAGTGAAAATAATATCGGTCTATTTATTTTTTGTCTCAAAATTAATAATGCGACCCACTTCAAATACAGTACCTAATAGAAACTAACAAGACCTTTTTTGTTCTCTATCTAGAGTGATCTAGATCTCTTTGTTTGTTAATTAGAGCAGCGAAAAATGTGATCTGACTTGGAGCTAATCGCAATAGTTATAAATTATAAAATGAAGTAATTCCGTTAACTCATTGTTATAAATTGATTTATGTTTTTTTATGTAGGCCGTTTTTGAAGTTGATCATAGTTTATTTGGTCTTTATTTTTCAGGGCGAATTAATAAGGCATGATTCATCTCAACGGATTTAGAGAAACATTTAAACGGATTACAAAAATTTTAGAGTTTGGTCTTAATAAGATTGATGGTCTCAATTAAAGAACTAAACCAATTTAAATATATAGGGCGATTTTATGAAAAAGACACTTTTAGCACTAGCAGTACCGGCACTTCTAATGGCTGGTTCTGCAACAGCAGCAACGGTTTATACTGCAGAAGATGGTTCAACAATTGATATGTATAGCCGTTTAGGTTTTAACATAACTGACCGTGGCGAAGAAGATGCTGTAGGTAATTTTGATGCTCGTATCGGTCTTGGTGGTTCTCAAGTTGTTAATGATCAAGTATCTGTAATTGGTTGGGCTGAATATTCAGTAAACGCTGCTGAATCTCGTGGTGATGGTGGTTTAGACCCTCGTTATGTTTGGGCTGGTATTGATGCTTCAGAAGCGGGTAAAGTAACCTTTGGTCGTGTAGCATCTGGTATCATCATGCTTTCTGATGTAGGTGATGTATTTGCGGCATCTGATGTATTAATTGGTCGTCAGCTTGAACTTGTTGATAATTCAGCAGCTCAAACCTTCCGTCAAGATGGCACACTTCAATACCAAAACAGCTTTGGTGCATTTGACATGTCTGTTGCTTACATTTTGGGTAACTCAGAATCAGATCAAGATGGTTCTTATAATGCAGTGGGTCGTTACACATTTGATATGGGTGATGCAGGACAGTTAATTCCTATCGTAGCTTATCAGGCTAACAGTACTGGTGAAAATGCAGAAGCTGCTGATGGTACTTCAATGGCTGATCGAGATTACACATTCTGGGGTGCAGGTGTTCAATATAAGTTAAATGCATTAACTCTTGGTGCAATGTATAACCAAGATGAGATTAAAGGTGCATATGCTGGAACATCAAAAGATAAGAGCTACGAATTAACAGCTGTATATAATATTAATGATGATTGGACTGCTCGTGCTGGTTACCGCGCATTAGAAAACACCGGTGGTGATGAAGCAGAATACAAAGATACAACGCTAGAAGTTCAATATCACTTAACAGCTCGCTCTTCTATTTACACAAGTTATGTGATGCGTAATGGTGATAACGGAACAGGTAACACAAATATCTGGTCTGGCTGGAACGATGCAGAAGAAGATTACTACCACTTAGGTCTTCGCTATGAATTCTAATCTGACCAACAATATTGATATTGCTTTAAATCTATAAGGGTGGATTCTTAGTTAACTATCAATCAGGTTAGAAAGCCAAAATCCTCACTGATCCGTCAGTGGGGATTTTTTCTTTTAGATAAAAAGGTAAAAATAGTAAATTGCAGGCATAAAAAATCCCCGCTAGTGCGAGGATTTTAAATAGAATTTTTATGCTTTCACTTATTTATATAGAAATTAAGCGTTAAAAATTTGCGCTAATTCAGTAGAGCATAGGTGGTATTGACGTGGACAGTTACGCCATGTCGTTAGCATACGACGGTATTTATCCATCATCGGCATTTGGCTGTTAAAGTGGTGATCGGCTTTATCAAACTGAGGGTATAAACCTTCAGAGCTTGTTAAGAAGCGAACGTAATTTACTTGTTGTGCTTCTGTAGCTACATCAAACCCTAAGAACTGAAGGCGACGAGCATCAACCTTTGCCTGACACTCAGGTACTAGCATGTTGTAAGACTCTTGCATTGCATGGTACATCTCCATGAAATCAATGATCTCACGACATTCTGCTTCTGTAATACAACCAAAATCTTTATCCAGTTCGCGGATCTGCAGTTCATAACCACGCTCAACAATTAACTGTTGGCGTTGGTATTTTGCTGCATTAGCAGGATCCATCTGTGACATTAAATAATACTGGTTTGAAAGAATTAAGCGTTGAGCATTTGTCATATCCATCAGGATAACCTCAAAAATTATAAGTAAAATTGTATAAAAAGTTGAAGCTAGATTAACAGTAAATGTAGCACATAGAATATGATCTATATTAAGTTATGTGATCTTAGCTGAGTCCGATGATGTTTCCGTCTGTATCAATGTCTAAATTCATAAAAGCAGGCTTTTCAGGTAAGCCAGGCATGGTCATCACATTGCCACACAATGCGTATATAAATCCAGCACCGGCACACAGTTTTAATTCACGAATAGGTACAATGAAATCGGTCGGTGCGCCTTTAATGTTGCCATCGGTAGAAATAGAAGCGGGCGTTTTTGCCATACAAACAGCCAAAGATTGGTAACCTAATTGCTCAAACTGTTCTAATTGCTGCTGTGCTTTTTCTGATAATTCGATTCGTTCTGCACCGTAACCTTTTATTGCAACGGCATTTAACTTATCAAATAAGCTCATGTCACTTGTGTATAGTGGGGTAAATTGAGTGGTTTTTTTGCAAGCCGCGATAACTTTTGAAGCGAGCTCTTTTGCGCCTTCACCACCTTTTACGAATGCTTCACTGATAGAGACATCGACATTCGTTTCTGATGCTTGTGCTGAAATCCATTGTTGTAAGAAATCCAACTCTTCTTGAGTATCTTCAGGGAAACGGTTAATGGCTACAACAACAGGAAGACCGTATTTAGCACAGTTACTAATGTGCCATTGTAAATTCTCTAGCCCTGCATTTAAGGCTTCTTGGTTTGGAGTAAATAGAGCTTTAGGCAAAGCTTGACCTGGTGATAACGGGAATAGGCCTGAGTTCGCTTTTATACCTCGAAGCGTTGCAACAAGCACAGCACAATCAGGTGCTTTTCCTGCTAATGGTGCTTTAATGTTGCAGGCTTTCTCTAAACCCATATCTGAGCCAAAGCCACCTTCTGTAACGGTATAATCCGTTAGTTTTAAAGCGATATTATCTGCAATGATAGAAGAGTTACCATGGGCGATATTAGCAAAAGGACCCGAGTGAACAAAAGTAGGGACCCCTTCTAGCGTTTGCATCAAGGTTGGGTTAATAGCAAATTTCATGGTAACGGTCATTGCACCTGCGACTTGAAGATCTTCTGTAGTGATAGGTTCACCATCCAGGTTATAAGCCACGACAATACGGCCGATGCGTTGACGTAAGTCTTGAAGATCGGTTGCCAGTGCCAGAATAGCCATCAATTCAGAAGCGGCGGTAATATCAAAACCATCTTCACGTTCGTAACCATTAATGGCTTTTCCATCTTCATTTTTACCAATGGTCACCATACGAAGCGCACGATCGTTATGGTCCATTACTCGCTTCCAAACTACTCGGTTAGAGTCAATTCGTAATGCAGGAAGATCGTTCTTTTCAGAGAATAGTTCGTAACCTAGGCGTTGCTCATGATAGATACGAGCATCAATGGCCGCAGAAGCTAAATTATGTGCCGCGGTAATCGCATGAATATCACCAGTTAGGTGTAAATTTAATTCTTCCATCGGAGCTACTTGGCTATAACCACCACCTGCAGCACCACCTTTTACACCAAATACTGGTCCCATAGACGGCTGTCGGATACAGGCACTAACGGATTCCCCTAATTTTGCTAGACCTTGAGCCAATCCAATAGTTGTTACGGTTTTTCCTTCGCCAAGCGGTGTTGGAGTAATCGCACTAACAAGAATAAGCTTACCATTTGGTTTATCTTCAAGGTGTTTTAAGGCGTCAATATTGACTTTTGCTTTATAGCGACCTTGTGGGGTAATGTCATCATCATGCAGCCCTAAGTTTGACGCAATCGATTTCATTCTGGTAAGTGTCGCAGTTTGGCAAATTTCAATATCGCTTTTCATAGTAACGGGAACCTTTTAGGGAAGAGTTAAAAATGCTGAAAAGAAGCGCGCTTTTTATACCACAGAACTTAGGTGATATTGAATTAATTCCCTAGGTTTACTATGGAATAAATGGAAATATTTATTTGATGTGATCAAGAGTATGAACAAGGTTTAAGATTGGGTTAATGGGTTGTGATACTCTTTGTTTATCTATAGGGAAGAGTGAGGTGTGAATGTCTTGGCGTGATCTGAGTTTTCGACGTCGATTGTTAGCAGTAATGACCATTTCGGGTATCGGTAAATTACTCATTTTGTCTCTTTGTGCCTTTTTGTATATCAAGCACTGGGAATCTCAAGACAGTGGGGATAAAGCATTAGGGGTTGCTCGGTTTCTTGCTCAATCCCCGATCGTTATTTCAGCAGTAGAACAAAACGCACCGACATTAATTGAAGAAAAAATAGAGCGATTACGAACCTCTATTGGTGCTGCGTTTATCGTGGTTGGTAATAAAAAAGGAATACGTATTGCTCACCCAATTAAGGAGCGTATTGGAAAAGCGATGCAAGGTGGAGATAACCAACAAGCCTTACAGTTGGGAGAATCTTATATTTCCTATGCTAAAGGCTCTTTGGGCCATTCGGTGCGAGGTAAAACGCCAATTTTCGACCAGCAAGGCAATATTATCGGGGTGGTTTCTGTTGGTTATCTATTAACTACTATAGACAGCAAGGTATCTCATTTTCTTAGTTTCTTTCTTGGGATGGCGGTATTGGTGATTTTTGCTAATGCGATTATTGCCAACTTTATTGCAAGACGCTTTCAAAAGTCTATTTTTGGCTTTGAACCTGAAGCTTTTGGGCGTTTATACAAAGAGCAGCAAGTTACTTTGTCTACTCTACGTGAAGGCGTGTTAAGTATTGATGCCAATGGTAAGCTCAGATCTATCAATAAAAGTGCCTGTGACATATTAGGGATCGATCCTAAGCAATCTTTAAATCGGTTGTTTATTGAAGTGTTGCCAGACAGTGATTTAACTAAGCTTTTAGTAACACAGCAATCAGAACACGATATTGAACTGTTATTAAATGGTCAGGCTGTAATTGCAAATCGAGAGTTGATCAAAATGGATGGTGTCGTGATTGGCGCGGTATCCAGTTTTCGACGTAAAGATGAAATAAGTGAATTAACGACTCAGCTTTCTCAAGTCAAACAATATGCCGATTTATTGCGTTCACAAACTCATGAGCATCGAAATAAGTTAAATACAATTAGTGGGCTAATTCAGTTAGGAAAAATTGAAGAGGTGCAGCAGATCATTGGGCAAGAGAGTCAGCGTTATCAAAAACTGATTGAATTTTTACGAGAGAGTATCTCAGAGCCGATGATTGCGGGTGTCTTACTTGGTAAAAGTGAGCGCGCTAGAGAGCTTGGACTATTGCTTGATATTGAAGAAGGTACGCAATTAAGTGTGCTTCCTCTGCATATTCGAGCGGAGGATATGGTGACCATTATTGGAAATTTAATTGATAATGCATTTGAGGCAACGTTAAGTAAACCCATGGGGGATTTTGCACCTATCGTGGTGAGCATTACTGATTTTGGGCAAGAAGTTATTATTGAGGTTGAAGACAAAGGGTGTGGCCTACCACAGGCATTTACCTTTAAACAGTTGACTCAAAGAGGAGTATCAACAAAATCAGATAAAGGTCGTGGTGTTGGTTTGCATTTAATTCAGCAATTAGTGGATCATTATCGTGGGGAGTTTACGGTCAGAAGTGATGAAGGACAAGGCACATTGATGACTATTTATTTACCAAAAGAGTTACAGTCATAGAAAATCACTCTTATAAATATAAAAATGAACAAAAGGATATTGTGTGAGCAGTAAAATCAGCATTGTTATTGTCGAAGATGATATTGGTATTGCAGAAATACACCGTCGTAATCTCGAAAAAATTGATTCCGTCGAGGTGATTGGCATTGCTGCCAGTAAGGAAGAAGCGACTCTCTTGTTTGAGGTGCTAAATCCAGATTTGGTGTTATTGGACATTTATCTTCCTGATGGTAATGGCCTTGATATATTGCGTGAATTACGCCAGAAAGAGTCGTCCCCTGATGTAATATTAATTACCGCAGATAGAGATGTGAATACGCTGCAAGAAGCCATGCGTGGTGGTGTGGTAGATTATCTGCTAAAGCCTGTTATATTTAGTCGACTCGAAGAAGCAATTAATAAATATTTAAGCCAAAAGCAGCAATTTATTAATCGTGTTGATATTGATCAAAGCATGGTAGATGCAATGTTGCACTCTACTACAGCACCGTCAGTAGCAAGGCTGCCTAAAGGCATTGATGGCGTAACGTTAGAGAAAGTTCGCCAACTATTTAGCCATGAAAAACAGTTAACTGCAGATCAGGCTGGAGAGTTAATTGGGGCAAGTCGAACAACTGCTCGCCGTTATTTAGAATATTTGATTAGCTCTGGAGAATTAAGTGCCGACCTATCTTATGGCAGCGTTGGGCGACCAGAGCGAACATACTTTAAGGCATAGCCTATTTTTTAAGGTATTAACAACAAATGACACCAGCAACGAAATTATTAAAGAAAGCAAAAATAGATCACCAAGTGCTTGAGTACCATCATGATCCAAAAGCTCAAGCATATGGGTTAGAAGCGGCAGAAAAGTTGGGTTTGCCTCATGAAGAGGTATTTAAAACCTTAGTCGTTCAAGTGGATGAAAAAGAACTTGTTGTGGGCATTATTCCTGTTGCTGCTCATTTAAGCATGAAGTTAATCGCTAAAGCCGTTGGTGGAAAAAAAGCCAAAATGGCAGATCCCGCCTTAGTTCAAAAATCCACTGGATATGTGATGGGAGGCGTGAGTCCTCTTGGTCAGAAGAAACGATTGAAAACCGTGATCGATAATAGTGCTGAACAGTTTGAAACCATGTATGTCAGTGGTGGTAAAAGAGGGCTAGATATTGGCTTGGCTCCTAGTGCTTTACACCAAGTGTTAAACGCACAGTTTATGGATATTAAAGCAGAGTAATCATGGAAGGGAGAAGCCCTATGAAGAAAAAAACAGTATCGCTTGTTCTTGGAAGTGGTGGCGCGAGAGGTCTTGCTCATATCGGCGTGATCCGCTGGTTAGAAGAACATGATTTTGAGATTGTATCTGTCTCTGGTTGTTCTATTGGTACGGTTGTTGGTGGAGTGTACGCAGCAGGAAAACTGGATGAATTTGAAGATTGGATGCGAACCATTACCAAGCTTGATATTGTTTCTTTGATGGATTTTAACTGGGGAAAAGGCGGGCTTATTAAAGGCGAGAAAGTAATGAACCGTTTGAGTGACATTCTTGGTGATTTGCATATCGAAGATTTAGCCATTCCTTATACCGCGGTAGCGGCTGATATTAGTAACGAAAAAGAAGTATGGCTGCAAAAAGGATCGTTATTGCAAGCCATTCGAGCGTCTATCTCATTGCCTTTGTATCTAATGCCTATAGAGTTTAATGGAAAAACGTTAATTGATGGTGGTGTATTAAACCCAGTGCCGATTGCACCAACGTTTGGTGATCATTCGGATATCACTTTAGCGGTCAATTTAGCGGGTGAGATGACCCATAAACTTGATGATTTTGAAATTAATCAGGTGGATATTTCAGCACAAGAGCCTGAAGAAGAGATGCCATTTCACCGAAAAGTCAGTGACTATTTTGGTTCGTTAACCGCAAAAACTTCAAGAATTGACTTAGGAATGTATGATATTGCCAACCAAGCATTTGATGCAATGCAGAGCACCATTGCAAGACAAAAGTTGGCCGCTTACCCGCCTGATATTACGGTTGAAATAGCGCGAGACGCGTGCGGTACTTTTGAGTTCGAACGTACGGCAGAGATGATCGATTTAGGCTATGAGAGAGCGGAACATGCTTTAAAACATTTGCTATAAGTGAACAATCGATATAAAAACGCCCAAACTTATTATTAAGCTTGGGCGTTTTTTATTTATCTTAATAAAGATGAAAACGTGATTAAGCGATTACGCTTTTGATTCTGGTTTTCTTTTTGGCTTAAAGTTCAAAATAGAAATAGGCACTTCTTTACGTGGCGCAAACCCTTCAATTTCTTTACGTACAATTAAGTGGCCAAGACGTTTTTCAATCATACATAGATTCTTAAAATCGTCTTTAGAAACAAATGAGATAGCCTCACCTTTTGCTCCTGCACGGCCTGTACGACCAATACGGTGTACATAGTCATCTGCAGGGAAAGGTAGATCATAGTTTACTACGCGCGTTAGCTCATCAATATCAATACCACGAGCCGCAATACCAGTAGCAACTAAGTATTGTAATTTACCTTCTTTAAAGTCATTCAGCACTTTTGCTCGTGCTTCTTGGCTTCGGCCACTGTGGAAAGCTTCAGCTCGAATATCACGTTTCTCTAACTGGCTTACTAGCTTCGCTGCACCATGCTTTGTCTCAATAAAGATCAGCGCTTGGTCCCAATTGTTTTCTTTAATTAGGTGGCTCAGTAGTGCTGATTTTTTATCTTTATCTACCGTTGTTAGCCATTGGTCAATCTGTGGTGCAGAGGTCGTTTTTGGCGAAATAGTAATTTCAATTGGGTTATTTACCGCTGTTTTTGCTAAATAACGAACTTGATCAGACAGTGTTGCTGAGAACAGCATGTTTTGGCGATCTAATGGTAAGCGCTCAATGATTTTGTTGATGTCTTCAATAAAGCCCATATCTAACATACGGTCGGCTTCATCAAGAACTAAGATCTCAATCTCATCAAAATGAATTGCACGCTGTGTGTACATATCAAGCAAACGACCCGGCGTCGCAACCAAAACATCAACCCCTTCAATTAGGCGTTCTTTTTGGTTTTTATAATCAACACCGCCATACATAGCTAGTGATGAAATATCAATGTGCTTGCTGTACTTCTGAATGTTGTCTTCAACTTGAATTGCTAGCTCACGCGTTGGCGTTAAAATTAATGCACGAACACGTTTAGCTCGAACTTTAGTTTGATTTTCGCTGAGAATTTCTAAAATAGGTAATACAAAGCTAGCGGTTTTACCTGTACCTGTTTGTGCAGCAGCAATCAGGTTTTTTCCAGTAAGCGCAACGGGAATGGCTTTTTCTTGAATTGGCGTTGGGGCTTTATAACCCAGTTCGTCGATGGCTTTTAAAATTGGATCGCTTAACCCAAGTTTGGAAAATGGCATGTGAAATCTCAGATATATAAATAGAGGGCGATTGTAGCATGAAAAAAAGAAATGACAGCAGGGGAATAGGCATCAATGATCCTTTATCATTGGCGCCTATGTGTAGACGATTAAATTAATTGATTACGATTTTACCGCGAACTTAGGTCGGATAATTTTATTAACGAATGTCAGTACCATTGGAAGGATTAGTACGACGGCTGCGATTGCAGTAAAGGTAAAGGTAATTGGACGCTCCCATAAGAAACTTAACTCACCATCACTTATCATTAATGCTCGACGTAAGTTCTCTTCCATCATTCCACCCAAGATAAAGCCAAGTAATAAGGGGGCGAGGGGGAAGTTAGCTAGCCGAAGCGCAATAGCGACCATCGCAATTAAGATCATGATGAAAACATCAATTGTATTAAAAGAGACTAAATACACCCCTGTGATTGAGAAGAATAAAACCATTGGCATCAATACGGTTCTTGGTATCGCAAGCAATTTTGAGATGTATGGAATCAAGGGTAAATTTAGGATAACCAGAACGATATTACCAAAGTACATTGAGATAATAACCGACCAGAAAATATCAGGGTGATCAACAAACAATCTTGGACCTGGCTGAATACCGTAAGCAATAAGGGCACCTAGCATTATTGCTGTCGTACCTGAACCTGGAATACCAAGAGTCAGTAGTGGAACAAATGATCCACTTGATGCGGCGTTATTTGCTGATTCAGGGGCTACCAACCCACGAATACTGCCTTTACCAAATTCTTCTTTTTTCTCTTTTGGAGCTAGATTTCGCTCCATACCGTAACTTAAAAATGCAGCAATGGTTGCGCCAGCACCCGGTAGTACGCCCGTAAAAAAGCCTAAAATGGATGAGCGAATCGCAACAGGCGCCACCTCTTTTACTTCTTCTTTGGTTATTTTCATGCTACCAAGATCTGACATTTTACTCTGTTCATCATCACGAGTGTCTTGCTCTGGTTTTAGTATTCCCATTAAGGTTTCCCCTAATGCGAAAGTTGCCATTGCTAGTAATAAGAAGCTGAAACCATCCATTAAATCGGTTAATCCAAAGGTAAAGCGCTCAACGCCAACACCTTTATCGATACCAACGGTTGAAAGCATTAAGCCAAGTATGGTCATCATCCATGCTTTAACGACTTGGCCTTTACCTGCAAACGCAGCAACAGCGGATAAGCCTACTAACATTAGGGCAAAGTAATCGGAGGATTGAAAGCTTAACGACACTTTTGCTAGTGCTGGTGCAGCGATTAAAAGCATGATTGCAGAGAGTGTTCCGCCAGTAAAAGAGGAGTAGGCTGCAAGTGCGAGAGCTTTACCTGCTTGGCCTTTTTGTGCCATTGGATAACCATCAAAAGCGGTCACAACTGTTGACGAACAACCGGGAGCATTAATCAGTATTGACGAGGTTGACCCTCCAAAAACGGCACCGTAATAAACGCCTGCCATTAAGATCATGCCTGATGCAGGGTCAAGTCCGTAACTGATAGGGATCATTAAGGCAATGGCAGAGATAGGGCCAAGGCCTGGCAACATACCAATGAATGTACCCACAAAACAGCCGATCATAACCATCATTAAATTGGTTGGCATAATCGCTGTTGATAAGCCTGCTAAAATTCCATCTAACATAATTAAGTCCTAGGGTTTACCAAGCAAGAAAAAGATAACCAGGTTCTAGATAGATATCTAAACCTTTAGTAAGAAGTAACCAAAAGCCAGTAACAAATGGGAAAGAAGCACCAAACAATACTGGTTTTCGTCGCTCTCCTAATAAGTAGAAGCCTGAGAGCAGAAATAAGCTTGTTGCTAGTACAAAACCAAGCCAAGTTAATCCAATGCCATACAGCACCATTAAAGTGATAAAACCAAATAAGAGTTTCCAATTAAAACCTAAAACGGCACCACTTTTTTCATCGGGTTGAGCTGAAACAATCAGTATGAGTGAGAGAAAAATGCCAGCAAAAGTGAGCATATAAGGTAAGGTTCGAGCAGTGAAGGGTTCGTATTCATCGCCGGGAAATAAAGGAATCAAACTGGTTTGGTAGCCGTAGCAGAGGCAAACAAGTAGAAAAATGATAGCGCCAACACGGTCTCGGCATAGTAGAGAAGATCTAGAGTACGACATGAGTTCTCTCCATAAGTCCATTAAAGAAAGGTAGATTGAATCGGGTAAAGAAAGCTGCCTTGAACTAACGGTGCAAGGAGGATGTAGCAGGAACATTAATGAGTCATATCCGGGGAATCATTAATTATTCAAGACAGCTAAAGGTTTTACTTCAAGAAGCCAAGTTCACGCATTAGGTTACCCATTAGCAGTTCTTGCTCTTCAAGGAAGATATAAAAGTCTTTGTCTGCTTTGTAATTATCAATCCAACCATTACGGTCACGAACGACTGCCCATTGCTCTGTTTCATACATTTTATCAAAGGCTTCTCTGTACTCGTCGATTTTCGCTTGTGGCGTCCCAGGCGCTGCGAAGAAACCACGCCAGTTTGCAAAGACGGTGTCATTGCCGTATTCAGTTAGTGTTGGGATATCAGGTGCACTCTCTAAACGTTTTGGTGCTGTGATAGCCAGAATGCGAACTTGGCCACTTTTTGACATTTCAAGCACTTCACCTAGACCTGTTGAAAGCAGAGGTGTCTCCCCTGACAGTAAGGCAGCCATGGCTTTACCACCGGCATCATAAGCAATGTAACGTACTTTTCTTGCATCAAATCCTTCGCCTTTAAAAGCAGCCGCCGCAACAAGGTGATCCATGCTGCCTCGTGCTGAACCACCGGCAATTTTCACTGAGCGAGGATCTTTTTCAAAATCAGCAACGACTTGTTCCCAGCTTGTGTATTTAGAGTCTTTATTTACAACAATCGCTCCGTAATCGGCGATGGTTGCCGCAATAGGCGTTAGATCACGGAATGATTGTGGGAAAATACCACTGAGAGAACGGATAACGATAGGTGTAGAGTTAACCATTAAAGTGTCTGGTTGGCGTTCTGCTGTTTCGATTAAATGTGCAATGGCTTTACCGCCGCCGCCGCCAGAAAGGTTCTGGTATGACGCTTGCTCAATTATGTCTGATTTAAGCAATACATCACCGGTACCACGAGCAGTCATATCCCAACCACCTCCAGCACCACCAGGAATGATGAAGTGAATTTTTTCAAGTTCGGCCGCTATTGCTGAGCCTGATAGTGCAAAAGAGGCTGCAATTATTGAAGCCGTGAACTGTTTTTTAAATGAAGTAAGCATGAATAACATTTCCTTATGGTTCAAATCTCTCTGTAATTATCTTGTGAGATCTGATTGTAGAGTGAGCAACCTCTTTGGGTTGTTGTCGTTCTAGGTACATACTGCTTTTTCTTAGTTGTTGCGTAAATGTTAAGTGCTTGGGTTGTTTTTGACTAGATAGAGAAGATAATGGCTATTTAGAACATAAAATGAATTTTGTTCATAAAGTTCACGTTACTTTTTGATAAAGAAAAAGCCATGCAATCGTTAAAAAAACATGGCTTAGGTAGGTTAAGACTTAGTATTGTTTAAACTTACTGAGTTTTAAAAGCGCTTAACTTCTGAGTTAATGAGTGGCTCTCTTTTGTTAGCTCAGCAGTATCATTTAATGAGTTATGCATATCTGTAAGCACTTCGTTAGCGGCTTCGTTAATGCTTGTCACATTACGATTGATCTCTTCAGAGACTGAACTTTGTTCCTCTGCCGCTGAAGCAATTTGATTATTCATATCATTTGCAACAAGAATAGCAGAGCTGATCTCTTGTAAGTTCTGTTGTGCAATTAACGTTTCTTCTCTTGTAGCTAATGCTTGTTTTTGACTGCTGTCCATTACCGTCACAATGCTTTGAGTATTTTGTTGTAGTATCACAAGCATACTATTAATTTCTTGAGTTGAGCTTTGAGTACGGCTAGCTAGGTTACGAACTTCATCAGCAACAACTGCGAATCCACGTCCTTGCTCACCAGCACGAGCGGCTTCAATTGCAGCATTTAATGCCAGTAGATTTGTTTGTTCAGCAATGCCACCGATTTCAAGCAGGATTTTTTGGATATCATTACTTGATGCGGCTAAGTTAACCACTTGCTCTTGAGCTTCATTAATAAACGATGCCAATTCTTCTACGGAAGCTGCTGCATTATTCATGATCTTTTGACCATCTTCACTGCTTGCTTGTATTTGACTTGCCGCTGTCGCAGCTTGTAATGCTGACGATGCTACTTCTTGAGCTGTTGCGCTCATCTCATTAATTGCCGTTGCTAATTGTGTTACTTCATTAACTTGACTTTGAAGCTTTATTTGTGATTTTTCTGTTTCTGTCATGGTATTTGCCGATGACTGAGAAACTAACTCTGCGGTTTCTTTTGCATTGTGCAGTGTATTTTGAATCTTCTCAATAAAGGTAGTAAACCAGAACGCCAATTGGCCGATTTCATCTTTAGAGGCAACATTAATACGTTGCGTTAAATCACCATCGCCTTGAGCAATATTTTCAAAGTGGTTGGTTAGATTAATAAGTGTTGTTCCGATACTTTTGGCAATAAAGAAAATCAGTACGATGCCAATGATAGATGACATTAGGCCACTTAATAAGCCATTAGAAAGTGCTTGTTGGCTTAGCTCATTACTAAAGTGATTAAAATCAGTAATTTCTTGTTGTAGCACTTCAGTTGGTATAGATACCATGACAATCCATGGCTTTGCGCCCGTATTGATTGTAGAAATAGCGGTTTTAAAATGGCCTATATTTTTTAGAAAAGAGGCGTTGTTGCGTGATTCTTGTTGGATATCATTCCAATGATTTGCAAAATCATCTTTTACTTTTTCGCCAACTAGATTTTCATCTTGGCTAAAAGAAAGTAAGCGACCCTCCCAAGAGGCAATAGAAACTACAGCTCCAGGGATCCCAATGGTGTCTGCTGCTTGTTTACTAATAGCTTGAAAACTTTTGATGGACCAATCATAACCAAGAGATCCGACTATTTTGTTATTTGATCGTAATGGCAGGCTAATTGTCGTGATTAGCTCTTGGTTGCCTCTTACATTGTAATAATACGGCTCCATTACAAAGCTGTTACCTGTTTCAAAAGGCGTTAAATGCCATTCATCAATACGCTCACCATTATCATTTAGTGACGTATTTTTAAAACTCTCCATTCCAAGAGCTTCAAAACTTGTGTCTGTCGGTGAGAAGAAGGGAGCAAGGACACCTTGTTTGTTAAGCGCTTTTTGAGTTAATTCAGAATCATCATAATTAAATCGGCTGTGCTCCCACACCATAAAGCCCGCAAAAACACTGTCATTTTGATTTTTTAATGAAGATGTAAATTGTCTAATTAGAAGCTCGGCATCTGCATTTGTATCATTTGATAACTCTAAAACTGATTTGAGTTGTTTTAAGTTGCTGATTACAGGGAAAAAAAGCCCATTAAGTTCTGCGCTTTGTTGATTGGCAATGGAGAGTAACTTATAGTCAATGTTATCTGAAAGCTGTGAGGATACATGCTCCGTGATGTCTTTATTAACTTTATCATAAGAAATAGTAGTAAAAAACATGGCGGTACTTAGCGTAATAAATATCGCAATTCCGGCACTAACAGCAATTCGAGTTTTGATGGATTTAAACATGATTTTTTAAATAATAAGTAAGGTTGTGTAATATATAGCGGCATTAAGTCAAATGTCATTAAGGTATTTTGTTGTTTATAGTTTGAAATAACTATTTTATGTAAGTGAAGGTAATTTATATGAATGTAATAGATTGCCTATATTTATATCATTCATATTTTTTCGTATTACTATGTATATATTATGTGTGTATATTAAGTAATAATTTATTTAATGTGCTTTTATATATATAAAATAATGAATACTTCTCTAATGGCTTTCTGTTATTCTTATGCGGTTATAGTAACTATTTTATAGTGAGAAAAAAATGAACAAAAAATTATTAGCTCCTTTATTGTTTTCTGTGGTTTTAATGGGGTGTGACGACGCAAGTGAAGCGATTGATAAAGCACAAGAGGCTGCAAATAAAGCCGTAGATATGGCTCAAGAAAAGCTAGAGTCAGTAGATCTAGAAGCGATTAATATTGAACAATTTGGTGATGCTGCAAGCTCTGTATCTGAGCTTGCAGAGTCAATTGATGAAGCGTTAAATGCGGATTACAGTAACCCTGAAGCTCTAGTTGAAATTCAAGAGCATATTGCTAACGCATACAGTTGTTTAGTGGAGGCGTCATCAGAATCAAGTGCTGAGAAATTAGTAAATAAAGTGATGTCGACGATTTCAAACCAAGAAGCGCAGAGCTTGATTGAGAAGGGCATTGAAAGCGCAAAAGAAATGCAAGCGTGTGTGATGTGATTCTATTTATTTTATAAGTATTAATGATGTAAAAAAGCCCTGTATAACGCTCTATGAGTGTGATACAAGGCTTTTTATTGCTGGTTACTCTTTATAAACGATAAAGATTACAGCTTGTCAGTTAGCTCGATAGCTTGACCAATGTAGTTTGCTGGTGTCATCTCTTTTAGACGAACTTTTTCGTCTTCAGGGATTTCTAAACCGTCGATGAATGCACGCATGCCTTCGCCGTCTATACGTTTACCACGAGTCAGTTCTTTTAGTTTTTCGTATGGCTTTTCGATGCCGTAACGACGCATAACTGTTTGTACAGGTTCTGCAAGAACTTCCCAGTTTTTATCTAGCTCAGCTTCAAGTGCAGCACGATTGATCTCTAATTTGCTAATGCCTTTTAGAGTCGACGTGTATGCAATGATAGCGTAGCCACAACCAACACCTAGGTTACGAAGAACCGTTGAGTCAGTTAGGTCACGCTGCCAGCGAGATACAGGCAGTTTTTGTGCTAGGTGGCTAAAGATAGCGTTAGCAAGGCCTAGGTTACCTTCAGAGTTTTCAAAATCGATTGGGTTAACTTTATGCGGCATTGTTGAAGAGCCGATTTCGCCAGCAATCGTTTTTTGTTTGAAGTGACCAAGAGCAATGTAACCCCAAACGTCACGGTCAAAATCAAGAAGGATAGTGTTGAAACGTGCAATCGCATCAAATAGCTCAGCAATGTAATCATGAGGTTCGATTTGAGTTGTGTATGGGTTCCAAGTTACACCTAGAGATTCAGTGATGAACTCCTCGCTGAATGCATGCCAATCAACATTTGGGTAAGCAGATAGGTGAGCGTTATAGTTACCTACAGCACCGTTGATTTTTGCTAAGATTTCAACGTTTTCGATTTGCTTGTATTGACGTTCCATACGGTATGCAACGTTAGCCATTTCTTTACCCATTGTTGATGGAGAAGCTGGCTGACCGTGTGTACGAGAAAGAAGAGGAACATCACGGTATTCGTTAGCTAGTGCTTTGATAGCACCAATAACGTTACGGATTTCAGGAAGAATCACCGTATCACGAGCTTCTTTAAGCATTAGAGCGTGAGATGTGTTGTTGATGTCTTCTGAGGTACATGCAAAGTGAATGAATTCATTGATAGCATGAAGCTCAGGAACGTCAGCTACTTTTTCTTTTAGGAAATATTCAACAGCTTTAACATCGTGGTTAGTTGTGCGCTCAATGTCTTTGATACGCATAGCATCTTCTTCGCTGAAGTTTGCTGCGATGTCATCTAAGAATTGATTCGCTTCTGCGCTTAATGTAGCTACTTCCGCAATCGATTGCGTAGCTGCTAATTTTTGAAGCCAACGAACTTCAACAACAGTACGATACTTCAGTAAGCCGTACTCACTAAAGATGCTGCGTAGAGAAATTGTTTTACTTCCGTAGCGACCGTCTACAGGTGAAACAGCAGTTAATGCTGACAATTCCATGTAAATCTCCTAGATGTGTAATAAAGGTTAGTGGATAAAGCCTGCTTATTATAAACAGGCTTTAATTTTAAATTCGAGCTAAAATTATTTTTGCTTGCTCAACCATCTTTTTACGACCAAAAATTAAGTGGCGGCGTTTGCCCCCCGTTTGACGCCATAATACGGCTGAGCGAATACCAGAAAGTAATAATGCTCGAACCTTATGTTGTGTCATTGGTTGTTGTAAAATAGACGGTGTGCCAGTGACTTGAATGCGAGGTCCCATTGGGCTGATCACATCTAAGTAAATGCTGGCAATGTTGCTTAGCATTTGTTCGTCATGAATATCAAAATGTTCAAGTTGACGCTCAATGGTGCTAATGCGTTCGCCAAGCTTGCTCATGCCATCGCGGTGGCCAGCAAGTTTGCGCTCTAGCGCCATTAAGCTGATCAGGTAGCGAGTTAACTCACTGCCTGATGGGGTATTGTCAAAGTCTTGAACCAGACATTCTAAACCAACGCGCAAGTTAGCTTCATTGCCGTATACGGCTAGCGTATTACTTGGGTTGGTTTCTAAAATAGATTGAATAGCAGTATCAAACGCAGCTTGATCACAGTGCCCATCTTTCGCCATTTTTTGTACTAGGCTTGCTGCTTGGCAGATGCCTGCAAATGCAATGGTTCTGTCAAATAAAGTATTCGCCACGTATTAGCTCCTTAAATACGCTCTTCAATAATACCGCCACCTAGACACACTTCGCCTAAGTAGAAAACAGCAGATTGACCAGGAGTCACTGCAATTTGCGGTTCGTCAAAAATCACTTTAATGTTTTCATCATCAACAGGGATGATCGTACAAGGGATATCGGTTTGACGGTAACGTGTTTTTACTGTGCAGCTCAATGGTGCTTTAATTACTTCGCGATCAACCCAGTGAAGTTGAGACGCTAGTAGGCCTTGAGATTTCAGTAATGGGTGATCTTTACCTTGAACGGCAATTAACACGTTACGTTTTAAATCTTTCTCACCAACAAACCATGGGTCTTCATTACCGCCGCCGCCTTTGGTGCCGCCAATGTGTAGACCTTTACGTTGACCTAAAGTGTGATACATCAAACCTTGGTGCTGACCAATCACTTTGCCTTCAGGGGTTTCGATATTGCCTGGTTGTGCTGGTAGGTATTTACCTAAGAATTCAGTGAATTTACGCTCACCAATAAAGCAGATACCTGTAGAGTCTTTTTTCTTCGCTGTGATCAAATCTTGCTCTTCAGCAATGCGGCGTACTTCTGGTTTTTCTAGTTCACCAACAGGGAATAGGCTGCGAGCAACTTGCTCAGAGCTTAATGTGTATAAGAAGTAGCTTTGATCTTTGTTTGAATCCAAACCACGTAGCATTTGTGGTTTAACACCATTTGCGATTTCTTCTGCTGTTGGGAAGGTACGACGAACGTAGTGACCCATTGCAATGAAATCAGCATCAAGTACTTCATCAGCAAACTCTAAGAAAGCTTTAAATTTGATTTCTTTGTTACATAGAATATCAGGGTTTGGCGTACGACCCGCTTTGTATTCCTCTAAGAAATATTCAAAAACGTTGTCCCAATATTCAGATGCAAAATTAATGGTGTGAAGGTGGATACCTAATTTGTCACACACCGCTTGTGCATCGGCTAAATCTTCGGCTGCTGTACAATATTCCTCGTTGTCATCTTCTTCCCAGTTTTTCATGAAAAGACCTTCAACTTGGTATCCTTGTTGCTGAAGTAGATAGGCTGATACTGAAGAATCCACACCACCGGACATACCGACGATGACTTTCTTTTGGCTGTTGTCTGACATTCTTTAACACCACTAATAAAACTTGAGGCAGATTCTAACAGAAAGAATATGCTCGTGACAGATCCGAGAGTAAAATCACATAATTATATCTGCGAAAAACAGATAAGTTTCGAGCTTTATTCTTTCAGTTTTAATCGTTTTGCTAAACGATGTAAATTTCCAGTATCAACTTGTAATGCTCTTGCTGTTGCTGCCCAATTTTGTTTATTTTCTTTATAGGCTTGTTGAATCAATTTAGCTTGAAATTCATCTGTTGCGATACGTAGCCCTTGGGGGCATTCTAAAAGCGTATCTTCTGTTACTTGATGTATTGGCTCGTCACTAATCGCTTCTTTTTGAATTGAAAAGTGCCATGTAGATAGCGTTAAATCTGAATCAATACTTTGTGCTCTAGAGAGTACCGCCGCTCGGCTTATTACATGCTCTAACTCTCGAATATTACCAGGCCAAGGGTATGTATTAAGTACACGGATGGCTTCTGGAGTAATGCGTATGCTTGATGCTCTTAGTTTTACACGACTTTTTTCAGCAAAGTAACCAACGAGTAGGGTAATGTCATTTTCTCGCTCTCTTAGGGGAGGGACAAAAATGGGGAAGACACTTAGCCTATGGTATAAATCAGCTCTAAAATTGCCTTCTTTGACTTCTTCACTTAAGGTTTTATTGGTTGCTGCAATAATACGAGTATTTACCTTGATGTGGTTGTCATCACCAATACGCTGAATATCACCATATTGCAAAACTCGGAGTAATTTAGCTTGTAGAGCTAATGATAATTCGCCTATCTCATCTAAAAATAACGTGCCATTATCCGCCGATTCAAATTTACCTTTCCGATTGCTAATTGCGCCAGTAAATGCGCCTTTTACATGGCCAAATAGCTCACTTTCCGCGACCGATTCCGGTAAAGCGGCGCAGTTTAAATACACTAAGCTTTGATTTGCTCTTGAAGATTGCTCATGCAAGGCACTTGCCACTAGCTCTTTACCTACGCCTGTTTCTCCGGTGATTAAGACAGATAACTCTGTATTGGCAACCGCTTTGATATTGGCTTTTAACTCTTTCATCGCTTTTGATTCACCAATCATCTCAACATTGTTCTGCTGAGCGGTTTCAAAAGATGAGCTTGTAGAACTCTCTGAAGATTGATTCTCTAATCTTTCCATTAATAGGGCTGTGTTCAGACTGGTTGCAGCTAAGGCGCTAATGATCCTAAGTTCTTTATTGGTAAAACTATTAAATTGGTCGGGATCGAATGCATCAATAGTTACCGCACCAATCAATCGTTCGTTAATCAATAAAGGGAGGCCAATGCAAGAGTGTACGTGGAGGAGTTCTTTTTTATTTTTTATTAACCCATCATAAGGGTCGGGTAAATCACTGTCTGAAGGAAAGCGAACAATATCCCCAGCTCGTGCTATGGCTTCTAAACGAGGATGCTGTGAAATAGCAAAACGACGTCCAATCACATCACTGTCCAGGCCGTTGGTTGCAAGTGGTGAGAAGTATTGATTTTTAAATAAGAGTAAAGCTGAAGCATCGCATTTTAACGCATTTCGAATGGTTGATAATAAGCGTTCGAAACGATCTTTGCTGTCTAGTCCTGACGTTAAATCTAATGCAATTTGAGCCCATTCCTCTTTCATGTTTTTCATTGAACACTCATTATCATAAATATTGTTAATTTGACTATTGTACTGTCATTTTAACAAAAGTAAACAATTGTCATTATGACATTTATTTTTGCTGGTTTATATTAAAGTTATTATAAAACAATGAGATAAAAGTTGGCATGCGCAATGCAATATGAGTAGTAACGCTAATAATTAAATGAGAAAAAACAATGACTATTCATATTAAAAATAATGTTAACTGGGTTGGCCAACGTGATTGGGAAGTGTCTGACTTCCATGGTACTGAATTTAAAATGACCAAAGGCACAAGCTATAACAGTTACCTTATCCAAGAAGAAAAAACAGTACTCATTGATACGGTGGACCATCGTTTTAGCCACCAGTTTATTCAGAATTTAGAAATGGAAATTGATCTTGCTAGCATTGATTACATCGTAATTAACCATGCAGAAGAAGATCACGCAGGTGCGCTTTCTGCGTTAATGGAAAAGATCCCTGGAACGCCAATTTATTGCACTGAAAACGCGATTGATTCAATTGTTGGTCACCATCATCACCCTGAATGGAATTTTAATCCAATTAAAACGGGCGATGCGTTAGATATAGGTAATGGCAAGCAATTGATTTTTGTTGAAGCGCCGATGCTGCACTGGCCAGACAGCATGATGACGTACTTAACCGGTGATGCAATTTTGTTTAGTAATGATGCTTTTGGTCAACATTATTGTGATGAGCGTTTGTTTAATGACGAAGTAGATCAAACGGAATTGATGGATCAATGTTTACGTTACTACGCCAATATCCTTACGCCATTCAGTGCTCTGGTTACCGCTAAAATTAAAGAAGTATTAAGCTTCAATTTACCTGTCGATATGATCGCAACTTCTCACGGTTGTGTATGGAGAGATAATCCAACTCAAATTATTCATCAATATTTAGAGTGGGCTGATAATTATCAAGAAGATCGTATTACTATTTTCTACGATTCTATGTCAAACAACACTCGAATGATGGCTGATGCGATTGCTCAAGGTATTCATGATATTGACCCTGCTGTTGCAGTCAAAGTATTCAATGTTTCTCGCCAAGATAAGAATGACATTTTAACCAGTGTGTTCCGCTCAAAAGGGATTCTCGTTGGCTCATCAACCATGAACAATGTGATGATGCCTAAAATTGCGGGCATGTTAGAAGAGATTACTGGTCTTAGATTTAGAGCGAAAAAAGCAGGTGCATTTGGTAGTTACGGTTGGAATGGTGGTGCTGTTGATAGAATTCATTCTCGCTTAACTGATGCTGGTTTTGAAACCGCTGTGGGTCTAAAAGCGAAATGGCGTCCAGATGGTAAAGCAATGCAGTTATGTCGAGAGCATGGGCAGTTTATTGCAAAACAGTGGGCACTAAAACCACTAACCACGACGTTTAATACTATTAATGTAGAAAAAAAAGAACAAACAACAAAAGTCATTGAACCAACGGTGGCTAAAGAAGTAACAACCCAAGAGCCAGTCGTCATGATTGAACCTGCTGTTGAATTAGTAGCAAACGATACAGAGGTCGGAGCTACCGGAGAAAGCAGCGCTACACAGTGCATGTTATGTACAGTATGTAACTGGGTGTACGATCCTGCTCTTGGTGAGCCAAATCAAGGTGTAGAGCCTAATACCCCTTGGTCAGAAGTACCTGATTATTTCTTATGCCCTGAGTGTCATCTAGGTAAAGACGTATTTGTTGAAATTAAGTCGTTGGAGGATAAATGATGAGTTTACCTATCGTTATTATTGGTAGTGGTTTTGCCTCTTACCAATTGATTAAAACTATTCGTCGAACTAACAGTGATTGCCCAATTCATGTCTTTACGAATGACAATGGTGATGACTATAACAAGCCAGATTTGAGTCACGTATTTTCAAAGCAACAAAATCCAGAGGAGGTAGTTACATTATCTGGAGGGGATTTTGCTGAGCAATACAATGTCATTTTACATAGGCACACTTTGGTTGAGTCGATAGATACTGAGAACCAAACCATTACTGTAAATGGTGAGCAGTATGCTTATGATAAATTGGTATTAGCGACAGGCTCTCAAACATTTATCCCACCTTTTCACGGTGATGGATGTGAAGAGATCCTGACGTTAAATAGCCTAAAAGAGTTTGCTGGTATTCAAAAAAAAGTATTGGAGTCTAAAAAAGTACTTGTTGTTGGTGGTGGTTTAATAGGTACAGAGCTCGCAATGGATTTGGCAAATGCAGGAAAAATGGTGACCTTGGTTGAGCCAAATAGCCATTTACTGGCCAATATGATCCCTGACTTTATTTCACTGCCACTTGAAAAAGCATGCAGAGAGAAAGGGGTTACCGTTACTTTGTCGGACTGCGTGCAAGCGATTAATAAACAAGATAATGGGTATCGAGTAACAACAACGAATGGTCAATCGTACTTAGTGGATTGTGTGATATCAGCTGCTGGCCTAAAACCAAATACGAACCTAGCAAGAGAGGCGAATATTATGGTTAATCGAGGGATTGTTGTTGACTCAATACTGCAAACGTCAGCGAATAATGTCTATGCATTAGGTGACTGTGCCGAAATAGAAGGCAAGGTAATGGCCTACCTACAACCTATCTTATTAAGTGCGAATGCGTTGGCAAAAACCTTATTAGGAACTGAGACGATACTTGAATTACCAAATATGATGGTGAAGGTGAAAACTCCCCATTATCCAATACAGCTTGCGGGTAATACATCAGTCGACATTGAACGTTGGGCTGTTGATATTGATGCGCAAGGGCTATGTGCTAAAGCTTACAATGCCAATAATCAGTTAACTGGATTTGTGGTAACCAATGAATTAGTTAAGAACGCATTTCCTTTATTTAGAGAGATACATAATACGAAATAATGAGAGGTGAGCTATGACAGAAATTCCACATGGATTAATTAAAGGGGTTGTCCTTCGTCGTTATGACTGGACTGAGCGTTTATTCAGTTTATTTGTCGAAGCGCCAATTAGTGCTTATCAAGCGGGACAATTCACTAAATTAGCACTACCTGATGGGTATGGTGATTGGGTAAGAAGAGCTTATTCCATAGTGAACAACCCAAAGCAGACAGAAGGGCACCAACAGATGGAATTTCTGATCATTGCGGATGAAAGCGGGGAGTTATCACCTCGCCTTAAAGCGCTTAATTCTGGTGACGAGATTTTTGTTGGTAAAGAAGCTTCAGGGTTTATGACCATTAATGAGATGCCTGAAGGTGTGGAGGATTTATGGTTATTATCAACAGGTACGGCCATAGGGCCATTTATCTCAATATTAGAAACACCATTACTTGAATCTCGATTTAAAAATATTGTGTTAGTTCATGCAGTAAGAACGCAATCTGAATTGATTTATCAAGAGCGGATCCAACAATTAATTAATAGATACAACAAGAGGTTTCATTATGTACCAATTGTTTCTAGAGAACATGTCACCGGAACTTTATGTGGACGAATCCCGACTTTATTGCTCAGCAGAGAAATCGAAAACCGTGCCAAATGCCAGCTTAGTAAAACGCGTAGTTTCTTGTACCTCTGCGGCAACCCTAACATGGTTAAAGACACATCTGATGCACTAAAAGAGTTAGGTTTTAACAAGCATCTTCGTCGTAAACCAGGGCAGTTTAGTTCTGAAAATTATTGGTAATCATCAATAAAAATATGACAAGAATAAATTATTTGGAGAAATTATTATGAGCCATTTACGTATTCCAAAAAATTGGACAATTCAACGTTCTACCCCATTTTTTACAAAAGATAATGTGCCAGATGCATTACTCACTCATCATAATACGGCTGCCGAGGTGTTTGGCCAGTTATGTGTAATGGAAGGAGTCGTCACTTATTATGGCTTTGCCAATGCAGAAGCAACAGAGCCTGAAATTAAAGTGGTTATTAATGCTGGGCAGTTTGCTACAAGTCCACCGCAATATTGGCATAGAATTGAGTTAAGTGATGATGCTCAATTCAATATTAACTTCTGGTCTGATAAAGATAAAACAGGAAAGAAAATGTTCAATGCTAAATAATTTACGCCTCTTTCTTTGCATTTATGGCATAGTAGGCGAAATTATTAAGCGAGAAGTAAGATGACAGATCAACAAGACGATTTCATGACTGAAGAAACACTGATTGAAACCGTAAAGAATCAAATTGAAGATGGCAGCCCAATCGCGGTAAAAGAAACATTAATGCGCCTAGTGATGACGGGTAATCCGCGTGAAGAAGCGATTGAAATGATGGCGTGTGCACTTGCTATTGAGGTGTTTGATGTAATGAAGAATGGCGCAGAGTTTAATCAAAAGCGTTATAAAGAAAACTTAGAATCATTACCTGATATGAGCTTTATGGGCGATGAATAATCTCAATATTAATAGGCAGTAATTGTCTTTGATGTTGAAATAAAAAGGCCTGATAGTGTTGAAGCTATCAGGCCTTTTTGTATAAAGTAATACCTTAATCAGCACACCCTATTTCACCAGTTAACATACAGTTTTGCTGCTGTTTCTCTTGGTTTTTATAGTGCTCATTAGTTAATTCTGTCGAGTTAATGTCAGCTCTGTCTGCTGGAGCGCAAGCACTTAACAGCAGTACGCTAGCAATTCCTACTGCTTTAATCATAGTATTCATAATGATGCCTTTATTTTTATAATTGATGTGATCAGTCTAATTTAAAAAGCACCAAACAGGTAGCATAAATTAACGTTTCTATTACATATTAATCAATTGTTTTTAAAGTGATACTTCTTTCCATGTACCATGTTCTACATCTTTAATGGTCCAATCGCCCATTGAGTAGCGAATTAAACGCAATGTAGGAAAACCAATATGTGCTGTCATGCGTCGAACTTGACGATTACGGCCTTCAATAATCGTTATCGCAATCCACGTGGTTGGAATGGCCGCTCGAAATCGAACAGGAGGGTTGCGCTCCCATACGTCAGGCTCTGCCATTACTTCCACTTTTGCTGGAAGTGTCATGCCATCTTTTAGCTCTACACCTTGGCGAAGCTTCTCTAAATCTTCTTCAGTAGGAGCGCCTTCAACTTGTACCCAATAGGTTTTTGGCGATTTAGATTCTGGCTGAGTTAATCGCGCTTGCAGGACACCATCATTGGTCAAGATTAATAAACCTTCGCTATCGCGATCAAGGCGACCAGCAGCATAAACATCTTTTACTGAAATAAAATCTGCGAGCGTCTGGCGATGTTGGTCATCAGTAAATTGACTCAATACATCAAAAGGTTTATTAAAGATAAGGACTTTACGATCTTTTGGTGCAGGGCGTGGTTTTTGAGCCGTTTTTTTCTTAAAGGCTGGTTTTTTCCAATTAGGGGAACGCTTGAATGTCATGTTAACTACCTTGCAAAATTGTAAAGCTTTTGTGGCGTTTAGTTTTAAAGTTCGCCGCTTTTCGCTATAGTACGCGCGTGAAACAAGAGACTAATAAAAATAAAGTCGGTAAATTACAAAGCCTATTATACGTTTTGTTATGGGTTTTGTGGATTAAATAGGGAAATTAAATGACAACGCAAAAATCTACGATTATCTACACCATCACTGATGAAGCGCCAGCACTGGCGACGCATTCACTTCTTCCAATTATTCAAGCATTTGCAGCATCATCAGATATTGATGTTGATACACGCGATATTTCACTTGCGGGCCGTGTTATTGCAAACTTTCCAGAGTATCTTACAGAAGAGCAACGCATTGGTGATGCTCTTGCGGAACTGGGTGAATTAGCAAAAACACCAGAAGCAAATATCATTAAACTTCCAAATATCAGTGCATCAATTCCTCAACTTCATGCGGTAATTAAAGAGCTTCAAGCAAAAGGCTATGCTCTGCCTAACTACCCAGAAGAAGCAAAAACAGATGAAGAAAAAGCCGTTAAAGCGGTTTACGATAAAATTAAAGGCTCGGCAGTAAACCCGGTACTACGTGAAGGTAACTCTGACCGCCGTGCGCCTGGTGCAGTTAAGCAATACGCTCGTAATAACCCACACTCAATGGGGGCTTGGTCTGCTGATTCTAAGTCACACGTTGCAAGCATGAGTGAAGGCGATTTTTACTCAAGTGAGCAATCAGTAACGATTGATGGTGCAACGAATGTAAGTATTGAGTTTGTGGCTGAAAATGGTGATATCACTGTTCTTAAAGAAGGGTTAGTACTGAAAGATAAAGAGATCATTGATGGCTCTTGTTTGAGTAAGAAAGCATTGGTTGAATTCTTTGAAGCGGAAACTAAAAAAGCCAAAGAAGAAGATGTGTTACTTTCTCTGCACATGAAAGCCACCATGATGAAAGTATCGGACCCAGTAATCTTTGGTCACGCTGTAAAAGTGTTCTACAAAGATGTATTTGAAAAACACGCAGCGACTTTTGAAAAATTAGGCGTTGATGCAAACAATGGTATTGGTGATGTTTACTCTAAAATCGCCTCACTGCCAGAAGCAGAAAAAACAGCGATTGAAGCGGATTTAGCTGCCGTTTATGAATACCAACCAGAACTTGCAATGGTTGATTCAGATCGTGGTATTACTAATCTCCATGTACCAAGTGATGTGATTATTGATGCTTCTATGCCGGCTGCACTACGTACTTCTGGTCGTATGTGGGGACCCGATGGTCAGCTTAAAGACACGAAAGCGATGATTCCAGATCGTTGTTATGCAGGTGTTTATCAATCTGTGATTGAATTCTGTAAAGCCAATGGTGCATTTGATCCAACAACGATGGGTTCTGTGCCAAACGTAGGCTTGATGGCTCAAAAAGCAGAAGAATACGGTTCTCATGATAAGACGTTCATTCTTCCTCAAGCAGGAACGGTACGAGTGATTGATGGTGCTGGTAACGCCTTGATTGAGCATTCTGTTGGTGAAGGTGATATCTGGCGTATGTGTCAGGCAAAAGACGCTCCAATTCAAGATTGGGTTAAATTAGCGGTAAATCGTGCTCGTGCTACAGCAACACCGGCTGTTTTCTGGCTTGATGCAAACCGTGCTCATGATGCTCAACTGATTAAGAAGGTAAATACCTACCTTGCTGATCACGATACAGCAGGTCTTGATATTCAAATCCTTTCACCTGTAGAAGCAACAGAATATACATTAGCGCGCATCATTAAAGGTGAAGACACTATTTCAGTTACTGGTAATGTATTACGTGATTACCTAACGGATTTATTCCCAATTCTAGAGCTTGGTACATCAGCGAAAATGCTGTCTATTGTCCCTCTTATGAATGGTGGTGGTCTGTTTGAAACGGGTGCGGGCGGTTCAGCGCCAAAACACGTACAACAGTTCGAAAAAGAAAACCATTTACGTTGGGATTCTTTAGGTGAGTTCTTAGCGCTTGCTGCTTCATTTGAGCATTTAAGTGTGACAACCGATAATGCAAAAGCACAAATCCTTGCAGACACATTAGATGCTGCAACGTCTAAATTCCTTGAAACAAATAAATCGCCATCACGTCGTGTCGGTGAACTAGATAACCGTGGTAGCCACTTTTATCTTGCAATGTACTGGGCTCAAGAGCTTGCAGTACAAACCAAAGATGCAGAGCTTCAAGCTTACTTTGGTTCATTAGCTGAAACCTTAACGTCTAATGAAACTAAGATTGTTGATGAGTTAAATGCAGCGCAAGGCGTAGCAGGAGATGTGGGAGGTTACTTCCAACCTGTTGTTGAACTAGCAGCGAAAGAAATGCGTCCAAGTGCTACATTAAATGCAGCATTAGCATCACTATAATTCATCGATTACATATAAATAGTCGGTAGATAAAATAAAGCCTTGAGATAGCGATATCTCAAGGCTTTTTCTATTTATACCAATCTACATAAGTATTTGATCATTCTTGCTTGTTAAAATCGATTATATCTGCGTTATACCTTTCTATTGCAAAAATTAGGTGTAATTAGAACCACTAGTTACTGTAATTTATGCCTTGCTCTAATCGATTTTTCCTACGCAATTATCTGAACAACTACTTATCCAGAATGGTATTAATAGCGGTTAGAATAAAAGAAGTTAAATATTAGTATTGTAATAATTACGCTTTGGGCAAGAAGAGATAATCTCTGCGCGATTAAATGAAATAACCTCTTCTAGAACAACGTCAAACCCCCATAGACGGTGAAGGTGCTTCATTACTTCTTCATGGCCTTTATCTAAAGGGATACGGTTATGTGGAATATGACGAAGAATTAACGATCTATCCCCACGAACATCAACATTCCACACCTGAATATTGGGTTCAAGATTACTTAAGTTATATTGAGCTGCTAATTTTTCTCTGATCTCTCGATAACCACTTTCATCATGAATTGCATTAACCTCGATATGTTTATTTTTATCATTATCTAAAATAGAAAATAGCTTAAATTCTCGAATAAGTTTCGGGGATAAATATTGGCTAATAAAGCTCTCATCTTTGAAGTTATGCATTGCAAAGTGAACCGCATCGAGCCAATCACTGCCAGCTAAATCAGGAAACCATTCCTTGTCTTCATCGGTTGGATCTTCACAAATCCGACGAATGTCTTGGAACATAGCAAAACCAAGAGCGTAAGGGTTGATACCACTGTAGTAAGGGCTGTTGTAGCTAGGTTGAGCGACGACATTGGTATGGCTGTGTAAGAATTCGAGAATAAACTTTTCAGAGACTAAACCTTCATCATAAAGATGGTTAAGAATCGTATAATGCCAAAACGTTGCCCAGCCCTCGTTCATCACTTGTGTCTGTTTTTGTGGGTAAAAGTATTGGCTTATCTTTCGAATAATACGAACGACTTCTCGTTGCCATGATTCCAGAAGAGGCGCGTGTTTTTCAATAAAATAAAGAATGTTTTCTTGTGGCTCAGAAGGGAAGCGGATCTTCTCTTCTGTGTTTTCTTCTTTGGCTTTTGGGACGGTTCGCCATAGGTCATTTACTTGAGACTGAAGATAGGCTTCCCTGTCTTCTTGGCGAATTTTTTCTTCTGCAATTGAGATTTTTTCTGGGCGCTTGTATCTATCGACTCCATAATTCATCAAAGCGTGACAAGAATCGAGGATCTTTTCGACTTCATCAACCCCATACTTTTCTTCGCATTTAGTGAGATATTGTTGAGCAAAAAGTAAATAATCGACAATGGAACTCGCATCTGTCCATGTTTGAAAAAGGTAGTTGCCTTTAAAAAAAGAATTATGGCCATAACAGGCGTGAGCCATGACTAAGGCTTGCATTGTGATGGTATTTTCTTCCATTAAATAAGCGATGCAGGGGGAGGAGTTGATCACTATTTCATAGGCTAATCCCATCTGGCCATGTTTGTAGTTTTGTTCTGTTTGAATGAATTTTTTACCAAAAGACCAGTGGTGGTAGTTAATCGGCATACCGACACTAGAATAAGCATCCATCATTTGCTCGGCAGTAATGATCTCAATTTGGTTTGGATAGGTATCCAAGCGATAATGCTCAGCTACACGTTTAATCTCTACATGATATTGTTCTAGCATTTGAAAGGTCCAATCTGGCCCATCAGGTAGCTTTGTTGTCCTTTTCATTTTCGCCTCCTAAGCCAGTTGTTTTTGAAACAGCTCTCTAAATATTGGATAGATATCTTCAATTGAACGAATGTTTTTCATGGCGAAGTTATCGAACCCTTGTGTTACTTTTTCGTACTCGGTCCAGAGAGTTTGATGATGACGTTTGGTGATCTCAATATAAGAGTAGTACTGACAGGTAGGTAAAATAGAAGCAGTCAGTAGTTCTTTACATTTTGGTGAGTCATCAGCCCAGTTATCGCCATCTGATGCTTGAGCGGCATAGATGTTCCATTCGTTATTTGGGAAGCGCTCAGCAACAATTTCTTTCATTAGTCTAAGTGCGCTTGAAACCATGGTTCCGCCTGTTTCTTGAGAGTAAAAAAAGTCATGCTCATTAACTTCTTTTGCTTGGGTGTGATGGCGTATAAAAACCACTTCTACATTTTCATAGGTACGGGTAAGGAACAGATAAAGGAGTACATAGAAACGTTTAGCGATGTCTTTGGTCGCTTGATCCATTGAGCCTGAGACATCCATTAAACAAAACATCACAGCTTGGCTTGATGGTATGGGTGTTCTTTCGTAGTTTTTATAACGTAAATCAAAAGAGTCGATATAGGGAACGTGTTTGATCTTCTCCCGTAAGGCTTCTATTTCTTCCTGCATTTTTCGAATAGCAAGTGGGCGGCTAGGCTCGCTGGTTTTAATGTTTTCTAGCTCTTGCTCTAATTCATTTAGCAGTCTTTTTTTTCCTGCGGTCATCGCAGTACGTCGAGCAAGAGATTGCTGTAATGAACGAACAATATCGATATTAGAAGGAACCCCAGCGGTTTGATAACCTGCTCGGTGTGTTTCCCATTCAGTTATTTTTTGAACTTGATTTTTCTCAAGATTAGGTAATTCAAGCTCTTCAAATAGAATGTCTAAGTACTCATCTTTTGAGATCTGAAAACTAAATTCATCCTCACCTTCGCCATCTGCACTAGCATCTCCAGCGCCTGCACCTCCACCATTACCTCCTTGTGGTCGTTCAATTTTGTCGCCTTTAATAAATTGATCATTACCAGGAAGAACTCGTTCACGAATGCCTCCTTGCCCTTGATGAAAAACTGGCTCAGAAATATCCCCTTTAGGGATCGAAATGCTTTCACCGCTTTCAGTATTGGTTACTGAACGTTGATTTACAGCATCGGAAACCGCACGTTTAATTTGGTCTTTGTGGCGACGAATAAAACGCTGTCTATTGACGGTGCTTTTCTTTTTGCCATTTAACCTTCGGTCAATAAATTGAGCCATAATATTGCCCTCCTAATTCATACCACCTCAATTAAGTCTTAACCTATTTATATAGACATCAACTTAGTCAAAATGTTACTGGTTCAGCCCATAGAGATGATGGGCTGCAACGTCCTGTTATATTAATTATGACGATTTTCGAACTCGTAAATACCACTCAGCTAATAGACGGACTTGTTTTTTGGTGTAGCCTTTTTCCATCATACGAGCCACGAAGTCATCGTGTTTTTTCTGATCGTCAGTGGAGGTTTTTCCATTAAAGGAGATGACAGGAAGTAAATCCTCGGTGTTTGAGAACATTTTCTTCTCGATAACGACACGCAGTTTTTCGTAGCTGGTCCAGGTTGGATTTTGTCCATTATTATTGGCTTTAGCACGAAGTACAAAGTTGACGATTTCATTCCTAAAATCTTTCGGGTTGCTTATTCCTGCTGTTTTTTCAATTTTTTCTAGCTCATCATTGAGGGCTGAACGGTCAAACAGTTGTCCCGTTTCAGGATCTCGATATTCTTGGTCTTGAATCCAAAAATCGGCATAGGTGACATAACGGTCAAAAATGTTTTGTCCGTACTCAGAGTAAGATTCTAGGTAAGCGGTTTGAATCTCTTTACCAATAAACTCTACGTATTTAGGGACTAAGAAACCTTTAACGAACTCTGTGTATTTATCAGCAATATCTTGAGCAAATTGCTCTCGTTCAATTTGTTGTTCAATAACATAAAACAGATGAACGGGGTTTGCTGCGACTTCGGTTTGGTCGAAGTTAAATACACGGGAAAGGATCTTAAAGGCAAATCGTGTTGAAAGCCCAGACATGCCTTCATCAACTCCAGCAAAGTCACGATATTCTTGATAGCTTTTGGCTTTTGGATCGGTGTCTTTTAAGGTTTCACCATCATAAACACGCATTTTAGAAAACAGTGAGGAGTTTTCTGGATCTTTAAGTCGAGACAGTATCGAAAATTGGGCCAAAATATCCAAGGTGCTTGGTGAGCAAGGTGCATGGAATAGTTCACTGTGTTCCAATAGCTTTTGATAGATTTTAATCTCTTCAGATACTCGTAAACAATATGGGACTTTTACGATGTAAACCCTATCTAAAAAGGCCTCATTGTTCTTGTTATTTCTGAAGGTTTGCCATTCTGATTCATTCGAGTGAGCCAAAATCATGCCGTCAAAAGGCAGAGCGGATAATCCTTCTGTACCGTTGAAGTTACCTTCTTGGGTTGCTGTTAATAGAGGATGAAGTACTTTGATTGGTGCTTTAAACATCTCTACAAACTCCATTAAGCCTTGGTTGGCTTTACACAGGGAGCCTGAATAACTATAAGCATCAGGATCATCTTGGGCAAAATGCTCTAATTGACGAATATCTACTTTACCAACAAGAGAGGAGATATCTTGATTGTTCTCATCCCCCGGTTCTGTTTTTGCTATCCCTATTTGGTCGAGAATTGATGGATGCACTTTAATTACTTTAAATTTGGTTATATCGCCACCAAATTCATGTAATCTTTTTGCTGCCCACGGAGACATTATTGAGCGTAGGATACGAGGCTCGATGCCGTATTCTTGTTTTAGTAATTCACCATCCTCTATTACATCAAATAAACAGAAAGGGTGATCGTTCACAGGGCTTCGTTCTCCATTGGCACTTAATATATAAATAGGCAATTTCTGCATTAAGCTTTTTAGTTTTTCAGCGAGCGATGATTTACCGCCACCCACAGGACCTAATAGGTAGAGTACCTGTTTGCGCTCTTCAAGGCCTTGAGCAGCATGCTTAAGATAAGAAACAATTTGTTCAATGGGTTCCTCCATCCCATAGAAGTCTTTAAAGGTTTCATAGCGAGAAATAACTCTGTTAGAAAAAATACGACTAAGCTGAGGATCAAGTGCAGTGTCTATGACTTCAGGTTCGCCAATAGCCATAAGGAGTCTTTCTGCTGCATTGGCATAAGCACTTTTGTCATTACTACATAGGGACAAGAAATCTTGCAGTGACATCTCTTCATCTTTTGCCGCTTCATAACGGGCTTGATAGTGGTCAAAAATACTCATATCCATTTCCTCTCGTCATCCGTTTTTTTAATTAAGCTCTATAAGGTTAGTTACTAAACCCTTATTTTGTCCAAGAAAAAATTAAAAATAGAATGAAAATTAATCAAGAAATGTGGCAATGCGCAGATATAAAAAAGGCGAACTTTGAAAAGTTCGCCAGTTGATATTTTTATCAGTAGTTCAATTATTTACTGTGATACTGCTCGCAGGCAAGTAATGTGTTTTCAATAAGACTAGCAACTGTCATAGGTCCAACGCCACCAGGAACAGGAGTAATGTAGCTTGCTTTTGTTTTTGCTACGTCGTATTCAACATCACCGATTAACTTGCCTGAGTCTAAACGGTTGATACCTACATCGACTACGACTGCGCCTTCTTTAATCCACTCTCCTGGGATAAAGTTTGGTTTACCAACGGCAACGACAACAAGGTCGGCTTGGCGAATATGGTTTTCAAGATCTTTAGTGAATCGATGACAGGTTGTTGTTGTGCAACCAGCAAGAAGTAATTCAAGTGTCATAGGACGACCAACGATGTTTGATGCACCGACAACAACCGCATGCATTCCACGTACCTGAATATTGTAACGTTCAAGCAGGGTAATGATGCCTTTAGGTGTGCATGAACGCAATTTTGGAATGCGTTGAGAAAGGCGACCAACGTTATAGGGGTGAAAACCATCAACGTCTTTCTCTGGATCAATGTGCTCTAAAATTTTAGTACTATCCATTCCTGCCGGAAGAGGAAGTTGAACTAAAATACCATCAATCTCTGCGTCTTGATTTAATGTGTCAATAATAGACAATAATTCAGCTTCTGTTGTGGTGGTTGGTAAATCGTAAGATTTTGAAATAAAGCCAACTTCTTCACAAGCACGGCGCTTGCTTCCAACATAAACTTGAGAGGCAGGATCTTGTCCAACAAGAACGACAGCAAGGCCAGGAGCTCGAAGTCCTGCTTCTACGCGAGCTTTAACGCGAGCACCAACTTCAGAGCGAACGGTTTGAGAAATGAGTTTTCCATCGATAATTTGAGCGGTCATAGTGATCCTTTGAAGGTCTAATACTAGGTTGACCCCCGTATTGTCGCAGAAAGTTAACTTAATAGCCATAGCGCAAACGTTTGCCTATTGGTGGGATACTCTCGTTAAAATGAGAACTATGATTTGTTTTTTAGGTAAAAATGATTTTTTATTTGATGATTAGATCAAAGAGTGCACGATCTGCCCTTTTTTTCATCATTCGGTAAGATAATGATAAGAAAAGGATTGATCTGTTTTCGGATATTCGTATAATCCTACCCCATAGAGCGCCCTTAGCTCAGCTGGATAGAGCACCTCCCTTCTAAGGAGGTGGTCGAAGGTTCGAATCCTTCAGGGCGTACCAAATTGAAAAAGCCGCATTAACCTTATGGTTAGTGCGGCTTTTTTCATTTCTGTCATATAACTTTTCAATGTGTTAGCGTTAGTTCATTACACTGTTAATGGATTACGCTCATGTCTTTTTGGAATGCTTTTTCAATTACAACTCGTTACGCTGAATTACCTCGCAGCTTTTTTACTTATGTTCAACCAACGCCGTTGGAAAATACACGTTGGGTTATATGGAACAGTAAACTTGCGACACAGTTTGGTTTACCTGAAGAGCCTGAGAGTAATACAGAGTTACTTTCTTCTTTTTCTGGCGAGCATGTACCTGCTGTTTTTTCTCCACTAGCAATGAAATATGCAGGCCATCAATTTGGTGGATACAACCCTGATCTTGGTGATGGGCGAGGATTATTACTTGCTGAAATTAAGGATAAAGAAGGAAACAGTGTTGACCTCCATTTAAAAGGGGCAGGGTTAACGCCTTATTCTCGATCTGGCGATGGCCGAGCAGTACTTCGATCTACCATTCGTGAATATTTGTGCAGTGAAGCTATGGCTGGATTAGGTATCCCTACAACACGAGCATTAGGGATGATGACGAGTGATACTCCCGTTTTTAGGGAGGGTTATGAAACAGGAGCATTACTTGTCCGAATGGCTGAAACTCATATTCGATTTGGACATTTCGAACATCTGTTTTATTCAAATTTATTATCAGAGCAGAAATTATTGGCGGATAAGGTGATTGAGTGGCATTACCCTCAATGTATAGCTAAGGATAAACCCTATGCAGCAATGTTCGATGAAATCGCAGACAAAACAGCTTATATGATTGCGCATTGGCAGGCTGTTGGGTTCGCTCATGGGGTAATGAACACAGATAACATGTCGATCACTGGGCAAACGTTTGACTATGGCCCATTTGGTTTTTTAGATGATTATGAACCGAGCTATATTTGCAATCATTCAGATTACCAAGGCCGCTATGCATTTAATCAACAACCGAGAATAGGGCTATGGAATCTATCGGCATTAGCGCATTCTCTTTCGTCATTGATTGAAAAATCAGACTTAGAATCCTCCTTAGAGAAGTATGAAACTCGCTTGGGTCATTATTTTAGTCAACTAATGAGAAAGAAATTGGGGTTACTTTCTAAACAAGAAGGAGATAGCCGATTATTTGAGTCGATGTTTGAATTATTGTCACAAAACTCTGTAGATTACACTCGGTTTATGAGAGCGTTGTCTTATTTAGATAGTCAAGATAAGCAAACCGTTGTCGATTTGTTTTTAGATAGAGAAGCAGCAACACTCTGGGTTGAGCTATATTTGGCACGATGTGAGAAAGAAGATAAGAGTGCAGAGATACGCTGTAAAGAAATGAGAAGGGTAAACCCTAAATACATTCTTAGAAATTATCTTGCTCAACAAGCCATTAATAAAGCGAAAGACGGTGATTATAGTGAGATTAAGACATTATCTATGTTGCTGGCCTCTCCCTTTGATGAGCATCCTAGGTTTGAATCATACGCTCAATTACCACCTGAATGGGGAAAGAAAATGGAGATTAGTTGTTCATCTTAACTCATTGTTAATTTGATTTTTTATACACAATATAGTATTAGCTTGGATTCGAAGTTTTATTCAAGCTATGAAACATAAAGTGAAGTAATTCATCCATTGCTGTTTTGCGATTATCCTCTGTGTTTGTGTAACCTTGCGCTAAAACACTCCAAGAAGAATTGATTTGGTTTGGTAGAAATACAGCAATAAATATACTGGCTTTATCCGCTTCATTCTTATTATCTACAGGTTGTAAACCTGTCAATAATCCTGTTTCATTTAAAATTTTTGTATCACTAATAGCACTCTCAATGCCAAGTCCATAGCCAACATAAAAGTCAGCGAATGTAGTGTTGTCTGTATAAATAAATCCTTTCTGTGTTAATTCATTTTTTAGTGACTTGATGAAGCGTTGTTCAGTATTGTTTTCATTTAATGTGCTATTTAAATAATTGGCATTGATATTTGGATGCCAAGCAAATGTACGTTTGCCTGCGATGACATCATTAATGTTGCCAATGGTTACAAGATTTACAGTGCTTTTTTCTTGATGCGTTTCGGACACGCAACCAGTAAGAAAAGTGAGGAGTAAAAAAGACAAGAAATATTTCAAAGTGATAACCTATTTGAGGGTAGTAATGAGGGTTGGAGTTTTATGATTAAGATAGGTTCAAAAAAGGTGAGTATCATTACTCACCTTTAAGATAATTACTCGAGGTAAGGTTATTTAACCGCTTCACCTTCAAGTGGTTTAATTTCACTGGCGTGAAAACCTTTTGGCCCTTCGTGGATTTCGTAAGTAACAGATTGACCTGCTTTTAGTGTGCGGTAGCCATCCATCTCAATAGTAGAATAGTGCGCAAAAATATCACCATCTTCACCTTCAGGACAAATGAAGCCAAACCCTTTGGCGTTATTGAACCATTTTACTGTACCTGTTGCCATGCTATACATCCCTCTGCATTTTTAATTACCTAGCATAATATTTATCAATTAAGAATCTGCTTAATTGATAACCACTACAAGTACACTCTATTAAATCTAAAGAGGGAGTCAAGAACATTTTGTTTACTTTGTTAACATTTACGTTCAATATCATTTTTGCGATTAACATAATTATCAGTAATAACAATGTGATAAATTAAAGTGGTGTTAACTAAAAAAAGGCTCTATTCTTTAATTTGTTATCGATGATTTTCTATTCAATTAATAGGAAATTAAGTGATAAAGGCTCTAAATTGACATCTTTTGTTTGATGTAACTCTTCGTCTAGATTAGGCTCAATAGTAAGGGGATACCTTGACGTATCAGAAATGCTATTTAACTAATTAGTTGTCAACATGAGCAAATTATATGAATGGATTTCTCCTGATTCAGATGTACTAGAATTGGAGAAAACAGGATTAAAACCACCAGCAATGTATAAAGTGGTTTTAAATAATGATGATTACACTCCGATGGAGTTTGTTGTCGAAGTTTTAGATAAATTTTTTTCCATGGATTTGGAAAAAGCAACACAATTAATGTTAACCGTGCATTATGAAGGGAAAGCAGTATGTGGGATTTTTACTGCTGAAGTTGCTGAAACTAAAGTTGCGCAAGTCAATACGTATTCGCGTGATAATGAGCACCCACTACTGTGTACAATGGAGCAAGTATAAGCTTGTTCGTTACACCATCTTTTGGTGTTTTGGGAGGTTCCTATGCTAAATAAAGAATTAGAAGCGAGTTTAAACAGTGCGTTTGCTCGTGCACGAGAAAAACGTCATGAATTTATGACGGTAGAGCATTTATTACTGGCTCTATTAGAGAACCCATCAGCTCACGAAGCTCTTTTAGCGTGCCATGCAGATTTAAAAGCATTGGCAACTGAAATTGATGAATTCATAACACAAACAACACCTTTAATTCCTGCTGATGATGAAAGTCGAGAAACGCAACCAACATTAAGCTTTCAACGCGTTCTCCAACGTGCTGTTTTTCATGTTCAATCATCAGGCCGTAGTGAAGTTACGGGTGCTAATGTTCTGGTTGCTATTTTTAGTGAGCAAGAGTCACATGCCGCATACCTCCTTAAAAAGAACGACATTAGTCGATTAGATATTGTTAATTACATCTCTCATGGTGCTCCAGAGCATCGCGATGAAAATGCAGAATCAAATAATGTTGAAACGGCAGTAGAAGCAAGTTCAGAAGATAAATTAGAAAGTTTCGCAACGAACTTAAATCAAGTAGCGAAAAATGGGGGGATTGATCCTCTTATTGGACGTGATCAAGAGCTTGAACGTACAATTCAAGTGCTATGCCGTCGTCGTAAAAATAATCCATTACTTGTTGGTGAGGCGGGCGTTGGTAAAACGGCCATTGCTGAAGGTCTGGCGTGGCGCATTGTTGAAGGACAAGTTCCTGATGTAATTAAAGACTGCATTATTTATTCATTAGATATAGGTTCATTGCTTGCAGGAACTAAGTATCGTGGTGACTTTGAGAAACGCTTTAAAGCTATCTTAAAACAGCTTGAAAATGAAGAACATGCGGTATTATTCATTGATGAAATTCATACGATTATCGGTGCGGGTGCGGCGTCAGGCGGACAAGTGGATGCCGCTAACTTAATTAAGCCGCTATTAAGTAGTGGTAAGTTGCGTTGCATTGGCTCGACGACTTATCAAGAGCACAGCACTATTTTTGAAAAAGAGCGTGCATTGGCTCGTCGTTTCCAAAAAATTGATATTTTAGAACCATCATTAGATGACACAACGAAGATCCTTATTGGGCTGAAGAGCAAATATGAAGAACATCATGATGTTCGTTATACCAATAAAGCACTTCGTGCCGCTGTTGAGCTGTCAGCGAAATACATCAATGAACGTCATCTGCCAGACAAGGCGATTGATGTTATTGATGAGGCCGGAGCGCGTTGTCGTTTAACACCGGTTAGTCGTCGTAAGAAAACCATCAATGTTGCTGATATTGAGTCTATGGTTGCTAAGATGGCGCGTATTCCAGAGAAGTCGGTATCATCAAGCGATAAAGATGTTCTGAGAAAGCTGGATGATAAGCTTAAGATGTTGGTGTTTGGTCAAGATCAAGGCATCGATGCTTTATGTGAAGCGATTAAGCTAAGTCGAGCTGGTTTAGGTGCTGATAATAAACCTGTTGGTTCTTTCTTATTTGCAGGTCCTACAGGGGTTGGTAAAACAGAAGTGACGGTTCAGTTAGCTAAAGCGCTTGGTATTGAACTTCTTCGTTTTGATATGTCTGAATACGGTGAGCGTCATACAGTGAGTCGCTTAATTGGTGCTCCTCCTGGTTATGTTGGTTACGAACAAGGTGGCCTACTAACAGATGCGGTAATTAAACACCCACATTCTGTTGTATTGTTGGATGAGCTTGAAAAAGCACACCCAGATGTCTTTAACTTGTTACTTCAGGTGATGGATAACGGTACGTTAACAGATAACAACGGGCGTAAAGCGGATTTCCGAAATGTAATTTTCGTAATGACAACCAATGCAGGCGTTCAAGAAACGGTTAAGAAATCAATTGGTTTGATTCAACAAGATCATAGTACTGATGCGATGGCTGCGATTAAGAAAGTCTTTACGCCAGAGTTTAGAAACCGTTTAGATAATATTATTTGGTTTGAACACTTAAGCAAAGATGTGATTTCACTTGTTGTTGAAAAATTCATTGTCGAGCTTCAAGTACAGCTAGATGCTCGTGGTGTGTCAATGGAAGTATCAAAAGAAGCGAAAGCATGGTTAGCTGAGAAAGGATACGACAAGGCCATGGGCGCACGTCCAATGGCTAGAGTTATCCAGGAAAACTTGAAAAAACCAATGGCAAATGAGCTGTTATTTGGTGAATTAGTAGATGGTGGTACGGTTCGCGTTAAATTAAATAAAGGTGAATTAGCATTTGAATTTACCAGCGAAGCAGAAGCTGTGCATTAATTGATATCTAGATAATAAAAAACCCAGTCATTGACTGGGTTTTTTTATATTATTTTAAAGCAGACTGAAAATTAATCTGCTAAAAATGACAAATTAACGAGCACGGAAGACGATACGGCCTTTAGATAAATCGTAAGGAGTCATTTCAACTGTTACTTTGTCACCAGTAAGAATACGAATGTAGTTTTTACGCATTTTACCTGAGATGTGAGCTGTAACAACGTGACCGTTTTCTAATTCTACGCGAAACATTGTGTTTGGCAGAGTATCTAGAACCGTGCCTTGTAGTTCAATTGCGTCTTCTTTTGCCATTGAATCCTCTTTATATAGATAGCTTTGGCTGATTTTTAAGCGGCTAATAATGCCCTTAAAAATGATGTATGTAAAGTTTGGTGGGCATTTTACCCTTGCCAGACCATATTTACTAGCTTTTGGTTAGGTTTATATCGATCTTTATATTTCATCGCTGGGCAATCGTCTATTTGATAACCAGGATAAAGCCAGTTCTTATTGAGCTCAATGCATAATTTTAACTGAATGAGTATAGATACGGTTCCAAGAGAAAGCGGGTGTAGAGGCTCAAAGAAGGTATACATAGCACTGATAGAGTCGCTAAGAATGTCTGTGACAGCAATAGCAATTAGCGTGTCATTTTCATAAATATGAAGAAAGTGGTTTGGTAACCACTCGGCATGAGAAAATTCAAAGAATTGGTCTTTGTTTGCTGGGAACATACTGCCAGTTTGGTGACGAGTACTGATGTATCTGTCATATAGCTCGAACCATTCTTCATCCATCTCATTTTTTAACTTATAAGTGAATGACGATATTTTATTTAATATACGCTTTTGACTTTTGCTAGGCGCAAATTCCTTAGCATTGATGCGTAGAGGTTGGCAAGCGTTACAGGCATTACACATTGGCTTATAAATCGTGCCTCCACTACGTCTAAATCCTAAACGAATAAGCGTCTGATAACCAAGAGGCGAATGCAGTTCTTGCTCCATTGCTACACCTAATCGTTCTTGTTGCCCCGGAAGGTAGCTGCAAGTGCCTTCCGGAGTAAGTCCGACTTGAAGAGAAAATTTACTCATGGCTACGGTTTATTCCCTATTGATTGTGGTGCATAACAGCTTGGTGCGACTAATTTGTCGGTAAGCTCTTCTAGTTTCATTTTAAATTCAGAGCGATTCATTTCAGTAGCGCCTAAACTTTCGAGGTGAGGGTTCATCATTTGGCAGTCAATGAGCTCACCACCGGCTGCGGAAAAATGTTCACAAAATTTCCATAGTGCTATTTTTGAAGCATTCGTCTTTAATGAGAACATAGATTCGCCACAAAATACCTGGCCAATCTGAAGTCCGTATAATCCCCCAATTAGTGTTTCATTTTCCCATACTTCAACAGAGTGACAATAACCTAATGCTGCTAGTTGTTTATACGCAAAGATCATTTCAGGCATTATCCAAGTTTCTTCGGGGCTTCTTGTTGATGCACATAATTCAATGATCTGTTCAGTTACTGTATTTATGGTGATGCGATAGTTGGATTTACGAAAATACTTTTTAAGACTCTTAGATGGCGAGAATTGACGAGGTAAAAAGACACCTCGAATCGAAGGACTCCACCATAAAATAGGGTCGCCTTCGCTATACCAAGGGAAAATACCGTGTTGGTAAGCATTGATAAGACGATTAGCAGATAAATCGCCTCCCATTGCAAGTAATCCATCAGGTTCGGTTAATGCACTTTCTATTGAAGGAAAAGCGCTGTGCATATCTGAATCAAGTTGTTGTAAATATATAGTCATAAATAAAAGAAATAAGTATTCATTATTTTTAAGTAAAGAGACGACATTGCCTCTGGTACAACGCTTTGGTTTTCGTTACTCTGAAGGAATGAAGAATAACAAAAAATAACAATGAAAGCTGAAACAGCTATGTCATCATGAGGTGAAATACCGAGCATAGCGTTATTATTTATTTGTATAGGAATTTTTACATAAACATGGAAAGCTTAACTCTTCAACCAATTTCAAAAATTGATGGTCAAATAAACCTACCTGGCTCAAAAAGTGTGTCCAATCGTGCATTGTTACTGGCGGCGTTGGCATCTGGAAAAACAAAACTAACCAACCTGCTTGATAGTGATGATATTCGTCATATGCTTAATGCGCTAAAAGCACTTGGTGTTGAATATACATTATCCGAAGATAAAACAGTGTGTGAAGTAACAGGCTTAGGTCGTGCTTTTGAACCCAATGAGGCATTAGAATTGTTTCTTGGTAATGCAGGAACGGCAATGCGCCCATTAGCGGCAGCGTTATGCTTAGGTAAGGGTGAGTTTGTCCTTACTGGTGAGCCTCGTATGAAAGAACGTCCAATTGGGCATCTTGTCACTGCATTAAAAGCCGCAGGCGCAGATGTTGAATATTTAGAAAATGAAAACTATCCACCGCTAAAAATAAAAGGCACAGGCCTTAGCGGAGGAACGGTTGATATTGATGGTTCAATCTCAAGCCAATTTCTAACTGCTTTTTTAATGGCTGCACCACTATCAACACAAGAGACGACAATTAATATTATTGGTGACTTGGTTTCAAAACCTTATATAGACATCACTTTGGATATAATGGCGACGTTTGGTGTTGAGATTGAAAATCAAAATTATAAAACGTTTGTTGTGCCTGCGAATCAAACGTATGTTGCACCCGGTGACTTTCTTGTTGAAGGTGATGCATCATCAGCGTCTTATTTCTTAGCGGCAGCAGCCATTAAAGGTGGTTCAGTTAAAGTCACGGGAATTGGCAAAAAAAGCATTCAAGGCGATGTTCAGTTTGCTGATGCGTTAGCGGCTATGGGTGCTGACATTGAATGGGGTGATGATTATGTTATTGCTCGTAAAGGTGAGCTAAAAGCCGTGGATATGGATTTTAATCATATTCCTGATGCTGCGATGACAATAGCGACTACAGCGTTATTCGCAGAGGGCACGACCTCTATTCGCAATGTATATAACTGGCGTGTAAAAGAAACAGATCGCTTAGCGGCGATGGCGACAGAATTAAGAAAAGTGGGTGCAGAAGTCGAAGAAGGTGAAGATTACATTACGATAACGCCACCGACATCATTAAAGCATGCAGCGATTGATACTTATGACGATCACCGTATGGCGATGTGTTTTTCGCTTGTGGCATTAAGTGATACACCAGTCACTATTAACGATCCGGGCTGCACATCAAAAACATTTCCAGACTATTTTGAAAAATTAAAAGAACTGAGTGTCTAATTAATTATCAATAAACAAGCTTAAGATTTGTTGATACTAGCCCTGTGTAAAAAAACACAGGGC